>DATGRY010000125.1:0-55535 GCA_035303165.1 Pseudogracilibacillus sp. | reverse complement strand
TCATCTTCCGTAACCCGCTCCTTTTCACTGAACAGACGTTGACGGGTTAAAAATGTATTATGCCGTTTCGGTTGTTGCATTTTTAAAGCTCGGTATAGTGGAACGAAACGGTCGATACTACAAATGACGAGCGAAATACCAATTAAAGCGATTAAAATCATATACCACCATGAACTATATAGTTCATGGAACCCTAATTGATAGTAAATTTTCCCCGTTAAACCGTAAGTTGCTTCATAAAAAACTGCCGGGTCACGATTTGGTGCATCTGCTGGAATATACATCGCTTGTGGATATATCGTTCCGAGACCGGAAGCGATAAGGGCGATAATAATTAAAATAACTCCAACTTTAACCGAGGAGAAAAAATTCCATATTTTATCTACAAGTCGTCGATTGTACGTTTGTGACCTACGTGCGGACCCTTCATAACGCATATTAAGTAATTTCGTTTTATCGTTTCCGTCGATATGTTGGTTTTCCTCGACGGGCTTACCACATGCTTCACATAGTACCGTCCCTTCCGGGTTTACGTGACCGCATTCACACTTCAATTTATCCATTCGTATCCCTCACAATTGTATAACTATGATTTCGGTTGAATTTGTTGAAAGTAGCCCTCTAATGATTGTAACGTTATTGCACCTTTTACGTATTCGACGATTACACCGTTTTCATCGATAAAAAATGTACTCGGAATTGGTCCAATATTATATTCATCCATTACTTCACTCGTTTTATCGTGAACGACAGGGAATGTTAAATCGTAATTATCTAGGAATCGATGAATGACAAGTTCGTTATCATCCAGATTAACGGCAACTATTTCGATGTCATCTTGATAATTCGGGTAAAGTGATTCCATAAAAGGCATTTCATCTTCGCACGGTTTACAATAAGTTGCCCAAAAATTTAACATAACCCCTTTTCCCCGAAGATCGCTCAAACGTATTGTTTCCATTTCATTTCGTTCATTGATTTGCTGTAATTGAAAATCCGGAGCTTCATCGCCAACACTGTACACTTGTTTATCTTTCATTACATTTGCGGCAAGGGCATATATTACAGCGGCAAGTAATAGTACTAGTACCGACGCTCGAAATATATAACGTTTTTTCATTTTCGATCGTTTTTTGTTTCGCGCTTCCTCCAAGCTCATTTGCATCACTCCCGAAACCATTATACCACTAAAAAAATGAACGATTATGACTATTGTTTAACATTTTTTAACGATATCCTTCGTAAAACATGCACCTCATGGGGTGTAAGTGCTCTATAAGCACCGGGTTGTAATTTTTTTAAGTCGATTATCCCGTATTTGAGTCGAGTTAATTTTTCTACCGGGTGTCCGATTTGCTCAAACATTCGGCGAATGTGACGATTTTTCCCTTCGTGTAACGTAATTTCAATGTAACTGACGTTTCTACGGCGATCGACCCGATCCAGTTTATAATGAGCCGCCTTTAATACATCTTTTCCATCTCGTACACCAGATAACAGTTGTTCTAATGTCTTCTTTGACGGTATTCCCGTAACCTTTGCTAAATAAACTTTATCCACCGCAAATTTTGGGTGCATTAATTGGTGAGCAAATTCTCCATCATTTGTGAGAAGTAATACTCCGGATGTATGGTAATCTAATCGTCCAATTGGAAAAATTCTTTCTTCTACACCCGGAAATAAATCGATTACTGTCTTTCTTCCACGGTCATCCGAAACGGCACTAATATAGCCGATCGGTTTATATAAAACGTAGTAGACGAGTTGTTCTTTTTCAAGCGGGATTCCATCGACTACTACTTTATCTTTCGGTGAAACTTTTACCCCTAACGTTTTCACAATTTTCCCGTTTACTTTTACCCTACCATCTACGATTAATTGCTCTGCTTTACGACGGGATGTAACTCCACTTCTTGCAATAACTTTTTGCAAACGTTCTAATGAATCCTTCATGATATCACCATTTTATATTGTTTTTTCGTTATTAGACTTTACTATATCCACTTATTCATCCTACCATAGGTAAAAGACACAAATAAAGCGTTACTATTCGTAACGCTTACGTGAAAATGAGTTTAACGATAAGAATGGATGTTATAATACCAGCTAAATCCGCTAGTAAACCTACTTTTAATGCATAACGCATTTTTTTAACTCCGACAGCTCCGAAATAAATCGTTAAAATGTACAATGTCGTATCTGTACTTCCTTGCATCGTTGCGGCAAGTCGTCCTATAAATGAATCCGGTCCAAATTGTTCCGTTAATTCCGCTGTCATTCCTAATGCTGCTGTTCCGGATAAAGGTCGTATAATTGCTAGCGGGATGATTTCGGGTGGAATACCTAAAAAGGTAAGTATTGGAGTAAGTAGATGAATAAACGCGTCTAAAGCACCGGAACTTCTTAAGACACGAATCGCAACGATCATCCCTAATAAAAATGGTAACAAGGAAAACGACATGTCAATGCCTTCTTTTCCTCCTTCAACGAACAGCTCATATGTTGGTAACTTTTTCAACGTGGCAATGCATAAAATAAGTGCAATAAGACACGGTAACAAAAATGCACTTACTGTCGTCATTATTTGCAACTACATCATCCCTTTTTTCGCGTGTCATAAAAGTGAAAGAGCCGATCAAACATTAATGCACATACAGTCGATACGAGTGTTGCAATGATCGTTGTTATGACGATATCTGTCGCCGCAACAGCATCGTACTTCATACGAATAGCGATCACTTTCGTCGGTATTATCGTTAATCCTGACGTGTTTAACGCTAAAAAAGTAATCATCGATCGTGAAGCGACATTGCTTTTTTGTAATGTTTTCATTTCTTGCATCGCTTTTAGTCCCATTGGAGTCGCCGCACTACCAAGCCCAAATATGTTGGCAATCATATTCGCTAAAATATAGCCAAACGCACGGTGGTTTGGAGGGATTTCCGGAAATAGCTTAACGACGAGTGGACGGAAGACGTTCGCTAAAAATGTTAATATATTTGCATGTTTTGCAATATTCATCATCCCGAGCCAAAATATTAACACACTCATTAAACTGAGTGATAAAGCAAGCGCATCTTCTGCACTTTGAAATAACGCTTCACTTACATCTTCCATCGTTCCATGAAAAGCAGCATAGACAATTCCGATAATAAACATAGCTACCCAAATTAGATTAACCATCGTGTTTCCAACCGATCATATCGAAAAACGTGTTTTTAAAAGTGTGTGAAAATCGGTTTTTTCGTTTACTTTTATATATTCGTTTTATTACTTCTTCATCATCTATTTCAAAAATAATTTTACCAATCTCCCGACTAGGGTAATCCTTTTCATAACGATATAACTGTACTTTTTTTCTAACTTGTTTTCGTTCACTTTCTGCTAATGGATAAAAGAAATCATTTTCTATATAACCTTTCGTTTTTTCATTGGCGATTACGTACGTTTGTTTCCGTTCACGTTCCAACTGGATAAGTTCATACGTAGAATAGCCCCATTCATACAAAGAGATGTGATCGTTCCAATCATTCGGCGCATTTAACGTAACCGCTATTAAATCCATCCCATTTTTTTGCGCTGTCGTAACGAGTGTTCGCCCTGCACGTCGAGTAAAGCCAGTTTTTCCACCATTACAATGTTCGTATAATGATGTAAGTAATTTGTTTTTATTATGCCAAGCATACGTCCGATTGCTTGACATATATGATTTTGTACTTGAAATTGTTTGAAATATTTCATTTTTCATCGCATAACTCATTAAAATAGCAATGTCATATGCAGTAGAGTAATGTTTATCATCATCTAAACCGTGTGGATTCGCAAAATTTGTCCGTGTCATACCAATATAGGCAGCCTTTTCGTTCATTAAATGAACAAATCCTTCGATACTTCCACCAATATGTTCGGCGATGGCGTTTGCCGCATCATTTCCTGAACGAAGCATGAGTCCGTACAGCAAGTCTTCCAACGTCATCTGTTCTCCTTTGTTCAAATAAATCGACGATCCCTCTGTTTGAATAGCTCGCTCGCTAACTGACACGACGTCATCTAACTGACCATATTCGATCGCAACGATCGCTGTCATTACTTTCGTTATACTTGCAATCGGTACTTGTTCATCGCTTTCCTTTTCATATAAAACACGGTTAGAGTTAGCTTCTAATAAAACTGCATTCGCTGCTGAAACGTATGGTTTTGGAGAAGTTTGTCCGTCTTTCGGTTGCATAAAAAGGTTAAATATAATGACCGTTAAGATCAGAAAGATGAAACGACGCATACGAATCCCCCTATAGTTAGTCCGTCTAATTCAATGTATGCTGTCCAGGCTTACATATGAATAAAACAACGGTTAATATCTATGAAAAAAATAAAAAAGTCAATGCCTCTATGACATTGACAAAGTTATTATATGTGAAATATTGTGCGTTATTCTTGAAAAAATAACGCGGCTTCTTTTTCAAATTGTTCCTTATCTGCTTTTTCTGGTAATGGTGGTAAATCGTCTAACGATGAAAGTCCAAAATAAGTGAGAAATTCTTTCGACGTCTTAAAAAGAACAGGACGTCCGATCGTATCTTTTCGTCCAGCTTTTTCTATTAACGAACGTGCTAAAAGCGATTGTACAGCATAATCACTATTTACACCACGGATCTCTTCAATCTCAGTCCGTGTGATCGGTTGGCGATATGCAATGATCGCTAACGTTTCAAGTACTGCTTGTGACATTCGGGATGATCGTGGATTTTCCATATATTTTTTATAATATTCGTTATGTTCGGGCTTTGTCGTTAAATGAAAAATTTCATTTGATTGCATGATCATAATTCCACGATTTTTATGTTCGTAATCAAAGCGAAGTTCTTCAATTAAATGTGCTACTTCTTTTTCGGAAAGATCAATAGTTTGTGCAATTTGTTTTAAAGAAACTCCCTCATCACCACTAGCAAAAAGTAAACCTTCAATGATTCCTTTATATTCTATTTCTTTCATTCGTCACCCTCCATCCGTCTAATATATATCGGTTGAAAGTGATCATTTTGTTCACATTCGATCGCGTTCATTTTTAATAATTGTAAGATTGCTAGAAACGTCGTGACGATATGCGTCCGATTCGGAAATGGGAACAGTTCATCAAAAGAGATACGTTTTTTATGTAAATGTAACATGTCGATAATTTGTTCCATTCTTTCTTCAATAGAAATTTCCATCCGAGTAACAGTCGTCTCTAATGGTTCGTTCCATTTTTTCCGTTGTAACACATCCTTTAACGCACTAATCATTTCATAAACCGGTACATCCCCACGCATCGGGGGCGCTTGCTCAATTATCTCATCAAAGATAACAGGAGGACGAGTGTAAAGTTGGTTTTCATCTAATTCTTTCTCTTTTAATTTTTCCGCCGCTTCTTTAAAGCGTTGATATTCAATTAGTCGCTGGACGAGTTGTTCTCGCGGATCCTCTTCGTATTCATCCTCGTATTCTACTTCTTGTTTCGGTAAAAGCATAGCGCTTTTCATTTGAAGTAATGTAGCAGCCATGACTAAATATTCACTAGCTATATCGAGTTCAATCTCTTGCATTTGTGTCACATATGCCATATATTGATCCGTTATTTCAGCGACCGGTATGTCGTATATATCAATTTCAAGTTCATGAATTAAATGAAGCAATAAATCGAGTGGTCCTTCAAACGTCGCCAATTTCACTTCGTATGGTGTACGCATTGTCTTCCCTAACCTTTCCTCATATACGAATAATTATAATTCATTTTGATATAAATGCCTATACATGAATGTACTTTTTCTCATACGTTATTACTGTAAGTGATAAATAACCCCCCAAATTATAAAAGGAGGAATAAATATGGGTAGTTATGAAGGCGGATATGGACGTGGATATGGCTACGGTGGAGGCTTCGCGTTAATCGTCGTACTATTTATCTTGCTCATTATCGTTGGTGCTGCTTGGTTATAAACGATTGAACGATTACAAATAGTAAGTATTGTGTCAAAAGTAGTAACGAACGATAAACAATTTGAAATGAACATTGTAAAGATAAAACCAGCCACTTTTGGCTGGTTTTACATTAATTATCACTACATTTCATAAAAAACTGTTGTGTCATTTCATTAGGGCATACGTCGTATTTTTCACCGTATTGTCGTTTTATTTCCTCGACCATTTTCGTACCAATCCCGATATTTCGATAGGATGGATTTACTGTTATATGTTGAACGACGACATTTAGTTCATCTTCTATTCTTAAGCCGATTGCACCGATAATATCTTCTTCCTCTTTCCACAAATATAGGTGCCAGTTCGGATTCGTTTCATATTGTTTAATCGTCTGTTGTAAATGTTTTACATCCTTTTCAACAGGCATAAACGATAATAATCCCATCGCAATTTTCTCATGGTTTTTTCGATAACGAATTAACATTCAAAACCCCTCATTACGATTACTTTTATACGTGGTACGTTGCCGTACAACTCTCATATCGTTACATAAAAAAGTAATCATTTTCATTTTATATATCGTATTCAACAAATTTATTGCTGTTCCATACGATATAATTATTTGAATAGTAACGTATATATAGTATAACCATCTGACTGTTTTTGTCCAATTTTAAACGGAAATAAATTCGCAATCATGAGCCACCAATTAAATAATGTACAAAATAATAAGACTTTATTCGTGAAAAGTTCTTTGTAAAGCAAAAATGAAGTGAAGCCAATAAGACCATTCACTATTGGTCCCATAAGCGCAATCATTATTCGTTCCCGATGAGTAAAAGGATCAGTCCGCTCGTATTCAGTCATATAATATAGGAAAACGTTCATATAGATCCATAATGAAAACCGTCGTAGCGTTAAATGGCACAGATGTTTCCCTCTACCGATATGGATTGAAACGTTGCTTGCTCGAAACACCAGAGCCATTAATGCATGTCCTAGTTCATGGAAAAACAAACTAATCGGTACAAAAAGAAAAACAAACAAAAATAGGTGGATGAAAAACGACATTATTCCTTCGAACCGTAAATAACAATCTCTTTAATAATGTCTCCATTTTGCATCGCTTTTACCGCAGCCATATTCGACGTTACTTGTCCAAACACTGTATGTACACCGTCCAAGTGTGGCTGTGGTTCATGTACGATAAAAAACTGACAACTTCCCGTATCCCGTCCTGCATGAGCCATCGATAACGTACCTTCGACGTGTTTATGTGGGTTTCCATCTGTTTCACATTTAATTGTATAGCCTGCACTTCCTGTACCGTTTCCGACCGGACAGCCCCCTTGGCTCACAAAGCCAGGAATGACTCGGTGAAACGTTAATCCATCGTAAAATTTGTCGTTAGCTAATTTCATAAAGTTTTCTACTGTCTTAGGTGCATCTTCTGCAAACAGTTCGAATTCAATTGTTTCATCATTCTCTAATAATATATGTCCCTTTGCCATAAGACATCAAACTCCTATTATGATATTTTTTTTCGGTTCTTATCTCGTATACATTTTACACTAAAATGGTCTTTTAACCAATTTATTTCGTCATATCTCCATCATAAAATAAATCGTTTTTAACGATATCATCATTTGTCTCACGTTTAATGACGAGTTTGTCTTTGCCGTTTTCAACAAAAACGACAGCTGGTCGTTTTAACCGATTATAATTGCTCGCCATCGAATATCCGTATGCACCTGTTGCAAACATCGCTAACGTGTCATTCGGCTCCACGTTAGGAACGTGCAACTCTTTCATTAACATGTCTCCCGATTCACATGCTTTGCCTGCAATCGATACGGTCATCGTTTTTTCAGCCGTCGCTTTATTAGCGATAATAGCATCGTACTTGGCATCATACAAAGCCGGTCGAATGTTATCTGCCATTCCACCGTCTACAGAAACGTATGTGCGTACTCCCGGGATTTTTTTCATGGAGCCGATTGTATACAACGTAATTGCTGCATCGCCAACGATCGATCGACCTGGCTCGAGCCATATTTCTGGAAGTGCAATTTGTAGTCGCTCGCTTTCTTGTTGTACAGTCGTGACGATCGCTTCGACATATTTTTCTTTCGGAAGTGGTTTATCCTCATCGGTATATCGAATACCAAATCCCCCACCGAAGTTCATCACTTCTGGTACGTACGCATGTTCGTCGTTCCATTTTTCAATGAGTTCAAACAACAGTTTTACAGCTAAGACGAAACTTTCTGTCGTAAAAATTTGCGATCCGATATGACTATGTAAGCCGATAAAGTGAATGCGTGGGTGATTGTGCAAGCGTAAAAATGCTTCATCCGCTTGTCCATTTTGTACGTTAAAACCGAACTTTGAATCTTCATTTCCAGTCATAATATATTCGTGTGTTTCCGACTCGATCCCAGGTGTCACACGAATTAAAACATTGATTTCTTTGTCATATTCCTCTAGCAACTGTTCTAACAATTGTATTTCATAAAAATTATCGATAATAATACAGCCGATATCGTATTGCAATGCCATTTTTAACTCGGCTTTACTTTTATTATTACCGTGTAAATGTATTTTTTCCGGCGGAAAGTTCGCCTTTATCGCTGTATATAACTCTCCTTCAGAGACAACATCTAAACTTAAGTTTTCTTGAGCTACAACTTGGAGTATTGCTAGCGATGAAAAAGCTTTTGACGCATAAGCTACTTGTGCTTTAACATCTAATTTTTTAAACGTTTCTACGTATGCGCGACAATTTTCTCTAATTCTCGCTACGTCGTATACGTATAACGGTGTACCGTATGTGTTCGCTAAATCGACAGTATCTAGCCCGCCAATTTGTAAATGGCCTTTTTTATTTACTGAAAATGACTTACCATTTGTAATCATCAACTTCCTCCATCGTGCATGAAATAAATATGTTTGTATAGATAAAAACAATGTATCATATTGCCGTCTAAAACGAAAGAATATTAATTTGATTGACGTTGCCGCACCTCATCTTGCGGCTGTACGATGCTCGGACGTAATTTCGTATACGGTAATGGTATACGTAGTAGAAAACGAACGAGTGCTGGAAAGTCAAATGGTATGAAAGGCCAAAGGTATGGTGTCTCTAATGTTTTTAAGGAAGTAAGAAAAAGTAAACAAATCGTAAAACTAATGACGAATCCGTTCACGCCGAAAAAGACGGTCGAAAGTATTATAAATAAATTAAGCATTTTATTTGCAACACTTAATTCGTAACTTGGAGTTACATACGCGCCAATTGTACTAACAGCTACGTACAAAATTACTTCCGGACTAAACATGCCGACATCGATCGCAATTTCCCCGATGAGGACAGCTGCGATGAGCCCTAATGCAGTTGCAAGTGGTGTCGGCGTGTGAACAGCTGCCATCCGCAAAAATTCAACCCCGACATCTGCCATAATAATTTGTAACGGAATCGGTATGTTTCCTGTCTCTTTCGGACCGATAAACGAAAACGCTTCCGGCAATAATTGTGGTTCTAACACGAATAATAACCATAGGGGAACGAGAAATAATGATGCCGAAACGGCTAAAAAACGAATCCAGCGCGTAAACGTGCCGACAAAAGGTGTTTGTCGGAATTCCTCCGCATGTTCTAAATGATCGAAATATGTCGTCGGTAAAATAATGGCATTCGGTGATGTATCGACGACTAATATAACGTACCCAGATAAAATATGGTGCGCTGCTACGTCTGGTCGTTCTGTAAAACGAACGAGAGGAAATGGGTTCCATTGATAGTCGATAAAAAGTTCTGTCAACGCCTTATCTGCCATGACTAAACTATCAATATCAATATTTTTTAATTTTTCCTTTACGATCTTGACGTACCGTTCGTTTGCAATATTGTTTATATATGAAATACAAATATCGGTTTTTGAACGTCTACCTACTTTAAACATTTCATTGCGGAGTCGTTTGTCTTTAATACGTCGCCGAATGAGCCCTGTATTTTCCATAATGTTCTCGGTAAAGCCGTCCCGGGAACCTCGTATGACACGTTCTGTATCTGGCTCTTCTGGTTGTCTTCCGGGATAAAACCGAACATCGACGATAAACGCATATTGCACACCGTCAACGAATAGAACGATCAACCCTGACAGTAATTCATCGATAATTGGTTGAAACTCGCGTTCTTCTTCAATTTGATGACTTACGATCCGATTATGAACGATATCGGCTACACGCTTTGGTACTTCGTTATCGTTCGCTTTGACTAATTGTTTAATAATTTGTACGATAACGATATCATCGACGAGTCCATTTACGTAGTAGAGTAACACTTTTCGGTCTAAAACAAGTAATTCACGAAGTCCAATATCATACGACGAAGATGCACCGAGCTCTTCATTCATATAAAGTTTATTTAATGTAATATCCTTTGCAACTGATGTGACGCGTTTTTCTTCTCTCATGAACAACTCTCCTTTAACGAGCGAGTATAAGCCATTGGAACAACGAGCCGATGACTTTCCCTAGTACGAGGGCAACTAGTAGCGAAAATAAATGTCCTCGTAGATGAAATCGTTTTGATAAAAGTGGAAAGACATTTAATGTTTCTGCTAGTGCAGCAATAAGTGCACCGTTAAATAGACCCTGAAAAAGTCCAATGACGACTAGTAAAAAACGTATATCGCCTATCGGTTGAGACGTTAGTGAAATATATGTTCCGACGATTACACCACATATTAGCGGAACGATGAATCGATCACTTTGTTCTTTTCGTTTTGCTATATGAACGAACCGTTGTACAACCCCGAGTAAAATGAGTAAGGAAATAAATACACTTCCGATCATCACTCCACTAGCAAATCCAATGACAATTTCTAAACATTTAATAATCGTTCTCTTCCTTTATGCTCGTATTTTTATCAGAGGAAACGATGAAATCGTCGATATCTCGATCATATTTAAATATTTCAATTTCTAATGGACTCGGTTCGTCGTTAATTCGCTTTTTCCATAACCGATTTAAAAAAATAAACATACCAATTCCCAATCCGAAAGAATACGGTATTTGAATCCACAGTGGATTTTCATGATGTTCTCCTGTAAATATGTAATGAATTTTCTCATGTACTTCTTGCATACTTACATCGTAATGAAAGTTTATAATCGTCATAGCCGTCCCGACAAATAATAATATCCAAACGAAAACAAATAGAAGATACGATGCTCGTTTTTTTTCTTTCGTTTTATTTACGACTGTCTCGGTCGGACCAATTAATTCAAAATGATAATTAGGAGCTAATCGCTTTAATTCGTTTAAAATACGAATTCCGTCGATGACGAAATAGCGATCATATGTCGTTTTATATCGTAACGAAATGATCGTTTCCCTAAACATCGCTTCAACTTCAACTGAAGAAAAAGTGACGAAATCTGTCACGTATAATTGTTCATTTTCTTTCAAAGCTATTTTTCTGCGCAAACGAACGTATGTCGTAACTTGCATATAAATATCCCTTTCAGATGTAATAAACGTACGTGTATTGTATGTGTTACTTTCGTTTTTATACTATTTGTCCAAAAAAAAAGAGCACATTTAGCGCTCTTTCTTACGTTCTGTTTCACATTTTATGCAATATCCTCAAAATATTCTTTATAAAATCCTGCAACTCGTCCACTATTATCGATGACAAAAAGAAACTCTGCTGTTTCGTTAATGACGTCGTATTCCTTTCCTTTCGTTAACATCGTATTCACTTTATATCGCTTTGCATCAACGTGCACACAACGAACTCGTTTAATCGGTTTTTTCTTCTCCCAACCGTAATGAATCATCGTTAACACCTCTATGTTTACATAATATTTTTATCGTTACTTAATCGAATAAATTCTTATATTCACCGTAACCCGCCTGTTCTAATTCATCTTTCGGAATGAAACGTAACGCCGCTGAATTAATACAATATCGCAACCCACCATGTTCAGTCGGACCGTCATGAAATACATGGCCAAGATGAGAGTCTGCTTCTTTACTACGAACTTCCGTCCGAATCATACCGTGTGATCTGTCTAATCGTTCTACGATTTGATTATCTTTTACAGGTTTTGTAAAGCTTGGCCAACCACAGTTCGCATCAAATTTATCTTTCGATGAAAATAGTACTTCGCCTGAAACAATATCGACATAAATTCCTTCTTCTTCATGATCCCAATATTCATTTTGAAATGGTGGTTCTGTACCATCTTCTTGCGTCACATAATATTGCATCGGTGTTAATTTTTCCTTTAATTGTTCATTGTTTGTTTGCCAATGTTCACGAATAAATTGCTCTCTTCCAGAGCCTTTTTTATACGTTTTATAATGTAATGGATTTTTCTTATAAAAATGTTGATGTTCCGGCTCAGCTTCATAAAATGGTTTGGCGGGCAAAATTTCGGTTACGATTGGCTTTTGAAATTTCCCACTTTGTTCTAGCTCCATTTTCGATTGTTGCGCAATTCGTTTCTGTTCTTCATCGTGATAAAAGATAGCTGTTTTATACGAATCTCCACGGTCATGAAATTGTCCATACGAATCAGTCGGATCGATTTGTTGCCAATAAATTTCGACAAGATATTCGTATGACACTACACCTGGATCGTACGTAATTTGAACTGCTTCCACATGACCGGTCGTATTCGAGCAAACTTGTTCATACGTCGGATTTTCTACCATGCCACCGGTATACCCTGATACGACACTTTTAATGCCAGGTCGTTCGTCGAACGGTTCAACCATACACCAAAAACAGCCACCCGCAAACGTCGCTTTTTTATGATGATTCGTCACGTTTCTTCCTCCTTTTCGTCTCTCTATACATGATTTGTGTTTTATCGACCATTTATTCTCATGCGTTCTTCTTATACGATTAAATAAACAACGTCGGTTTTGGCAAATGATTCGGATGATCGAATGTGTTTGTCGTTTCTGCTTCTTCTGCATTACTTAGTTGTTGAAATGCTTTCATTAACTGGTACATCGTCGGTAAATCTTCTAGAAATGGTTGAACCTTTTCAATGTAAGGACTGCTCGACTGAATCATTCGAATAATGTAGTCGATATAATATAAAGCTCGGGCAACGTATTCATTTATTTTCGATGCTAACGATACGTTAGCGTTATAAAGATAACCTTGTAGTCCGTACGTATATGACGGATTATGTGTAAATGGAACAGGATAACGATATCGGTTCACATACATATTCATCTCACTCCATCTATAATGAAATCATCGCTTCTATTATATGAAGATAAAACGATATGTGTACCTCTCATCTTACCAATTATAAAACGTAATTTCTAATAATAAATAGCGTATCAAACTGCCTTTTACCCGTCACATTAACTTTCGACTACAGTTTTGCACAAAAGTGGGCAAATGTTTCAAAAAATATATCATACTTCATTTCATAAAATATGACATAAAAGGCATAGCCGCAGTATGTACGACTATGCCTTAGTTAAAGCGAAGTTTATTTCTTAGTTACTTTTTATCCATTTGGTTACTCATCGCTCGCATCATTTGATTAATTTTCTTTTGTGATGGTTTTTGTCCCATTTGCATCATTAACGTACGTAACATTTGCTCGTTAATCGGTGGGTTTTTCTTCAAATAGTCCATCATATATTTACGAGATATGAAAAATCCTAATAATGCACCAACTAGTAGAGCTAATATTGCGATTAAAACGACCCAAATTGTTGCCATCTCTTCAGCCTCCTTACAACGAATATCCTTTTACAGTATAAACGAAACTGTTTCCTGAATACAACAAAAGTTATTTTTGAAGTAGTGACTGTACGTTTTCAACGACATTCTCTACTGTAAAGCCATATTGTTCGACGACGACATTCCCTGGTCCGGATGCACCAAACTTATCAATTGCTATTATTTTTCCGTCAAAACCGACGTAACGTTCCCAACCGAAAGAAGCACCCATTTCAATGGCAACACGTTTTGTTACATGTTTCGGTAGTACAGCATTTTTATATGACTCATCTTGTAGTTCGAACTGATCCCAAGAAGGCATGCTTACGACACGAGCATCGATGTTTTGTTTGCGTAATTGTTCTTTTGTATCAATCGCTAAACTAACTTCAGAACCAGTTGCAATTAAAATAACATCGATTTCCTCTTCTTCTTTGCTTACAACGTAGGCACCCCGACGTACTCCCTCTTCCAAAACAGCTTCGTCTACCTTTAACGTTGGTAATCCTTGACGTGTTAAGACGAGAGCTGTCGGACGATCAGTAGCTTCTAGTGCCATTTTCCACGCTACGCGCGTTTCGTTCGCATCTGCCGGCCGAATTACGGTAACATTTGGCATCGCTCGTAGTGATGCTAGTTGTTCAATCGGTTCATGCGTCGGACCGTCTTCACCGACTGCGATCGAGTCGTGTGTGAAAACATATGTTACTGGTGTATTCATTAAAGCAGATAAACGAACTGCAGGACGTAAATAGTCACTGAACACAAAAAATGTTCCGCCATAAACTTTTACACCACCGTGTAGTGCCATTCCATTTAACGCTGCAGCCATCGCAAATTCACGTACTCCAAACCAAATGTTGCGACCCGCATAATTTTCTTTCGTAAAATCATCGTATTCTTTCATCATCGTATTATTCGAACTTGCTAGATCCGCACTACCACCAAAAAGTGTTGGTACAGTTTTAGCGAATGCATTAATCATATCACCTGAAGCTGCTCGAGTCGCCAACGTATCCTTTCCTGCTTCATATGTCGGTAAGTTCTCATCCCAGTCTGAAGGAAGCTCACCTGCGATCGCTTTTTCTAATTGTTCCGCTAGTTGTGGATAGGCTTCTCTGTATGCTTCAAATAGTTCATCCCATTCATTGTTTTTCTCTTTACCGTCTTTAACGACATGTCGTTCCAAATGGTCGTATACTTCGTCGCTAACAGTAAACGGCTCATCTTCCCAACTGTAATATTGTTTCGTTAATTTTACTTCTTCAGCGCCTAAAGGAGCACCGTGGGAAGCAGAGGAGCCAGATTTGTTCGGGGATCCGTATCCGATTACTGTTTTCACTTCAATTAATGTCGGTTGATCTTCGTTCGCCTTCGCATCTTCTAAAGCCTGCTTAATTGCATCCGTATCGTTTCCATCCTCGACCCGAATAACTTGCCAATTGTACGATTCGAATCGTTTTTGAATATCCTCTGTAAAGGAGCGATCTAAATCACCGTCTAAAGAAATATCGTTCGAGTCGTATAAGACGATTAACTTACCTAATCCTAAATGACCAGCGAGAGATGCAGCTTCATGAGAAATTCCTTCCATGAGATCACCATCTCCGACGAGAGAGTATGTATAATGGTCAATAATTGGAAAGTTATCTCGATTATATGTTTTACGTAAGTGGGCTTCAGCCATCGCCATACCGACTGCCATCGCAACTCCTTGACCGAGCGGACCTGTCGTTGCTTCTACCCCATCCGTATCGAGTACTTCCGGATGTCCTGGTGTTCTTGAACCGAATTGACGAAAGTTTTTAATATCATCCATCGTCACATCGTATTGACAAAGGTGGAGCAAACTGTACAATAACATCGATCCATGACCAGCAGATAAGATGAAACGGTCGCGGTTAAACCAAGTAGAATTTTTCGGATTATGATTCATCACATGAGTAAATAGCGTATACGCCATTGGTGCTGCCCCCATCGGTAATCCAGGGTGTCCAGACTTTGCTCGTTCGATCGCATCGATCGATAACGTTCTAATCGTATTAATCGTACGTAATTCAATCGCAGTCATTATTTTCTATCTCCTTTTTCCTTTTGTTTTGCTTCTTTTGCCCGTTTTAACTTTTCGGGTGTAATGTCGTTCCCTTCTTCATCGACGACTTTTAAAGAATGTAATTGATTTTTAAACGCACTTCGGATGTTAGCAATATACTGCGAACGCAATTGTTTTTGTTCTTCCTTTTCACGTGAAGTAAGCCCTTCTGTTTTCGCTTTTTTCGCTAACTCATTAATCCGTTTTATTTTTTCTTCCGATAGCATGTTCCCACCCACTTATATATTCTATCATGTATTGTACTATGGAAAATAAATTAGTAAAACATTTCAACGTCGATCTTCGTAAAATAGAACTTATGTTTGACTTTTCAACCTGAAATGATACGATAGGAATAGAAAAGTTATGTTGAGGTGTTCACTGTGCCAAAACTATCTAAACGGCAGCAGATGATTTTTGAATTTATTCAAAGTGAAGTACGAAAAAAAGGCTATCCACCGTCTGTACGAGAGATTGCTCAAGCTGTCGGATTAGCTTCAAGTTCTACCGTTCACGGACATTTAAAGACGATCGAACAAAAAGGATACATTCGACGTAATCCGACAAAACCGCGTGCGATCGAACTGTTACAGGATGAACAGACATCGAATGGAAAAAGTGGCGAATCGGTCGAAATGAATACACTCGTTCCACTTGTCGGAAAAGTAACTGCTGGAAGACCTATAACGGCGATCGAAAACATCGATGAATACGTACAAATTCCGCAGTCGTTCGTTCATTCTGATCAAACATTGTTTGTCCTTGAAGTAGAGGGAGATAGTATGATCGATGCCGGTATATTAGATGGGGATAAAGTAATTGTGAAACAGCAATCTACTGCGGAAAACGGTGAAATCGTCGTCGCGATGACAGAAGACGATGAAGCGACCGTTAAGCGTTTTTATAAAGAGGAAAATTATGTACGGTTACAACCGGAAAATAAGGCGTTAGAGCCAATCATTTTATCCAGAGTAACCATTCTCGGTAAAGTAATCGGTTTATATCGTAACTTTTAAAACATGATTTAATATTGTAATAAACATGTGCACGCTCATTCATGTTGAAAACTTTTTCAAATTGAATCGTGCACATGTTTTTTTATTGCAAAACATATATTTGTTTATGAAGGTAATTGAATGATTCCGTCAGTAATTAACGTTTCTAACGAAGAAGCGACGGCAATTTTCACGTGTTCGTACGTTAAGCCACCTTGTAAAAAAGCTGTATACGGTTCTTTAACTGGTCCGTCAATCGACAGCTCGATACTTGAACCTTGTATAAACGTTCCTGCCGCCATAATGACTTTTTCATCGTAACCCGGCATGTCACTCGGAAATGGGGTAACGTATGAGTTTACAGGTGAATTTGCTTGAATTGCTTCACAAAACGCCAACATTGCACGTTCTTGTCCGAACGTAATCGTCTGAATAATGTCTGTTCGCTTTGAATCATAAGCTGGTGCTGTCTCTATATGTAGTAATTCTAACAAGCGTGCTGTAAAAACGGCTCCTTTTAATGCTTCTCCTACAACGTGAGGTGCTAAAAAGAAACCTTGATACATTTCTTGTAGCATATGTAAAGTCGCACCTGCATCTTTTCCTAATCCTGGTGCTGTTAGTCTATTCGCTGCAGCTTCGACATATTTTTCTTTCCCGACGATATACCCACCTGCTCGTACGAGTCCACCACCTGGGTTTTTAATGAGTGAGCCTGCCATGATGTCAGCGTCGAAATGTGTCGGTTCTTTCGTCTCGACGAACTCTCCATAACAATTATCGACAAAAACGATAATATCTTCTTTTATCTCCTTTACAAAAGCAGTCATTTCTGCAATTTGATCAATAGAGAAAGATGGCCTATTTTCATATCCTTTTGAACGCTGAATACCGATCACTTTCGTTTTTTCATGAATCGCTTTACGTATTCCATCATAATCGACTTCACCATTTGCTAAAAGAGGAACTTCGTTGTATGTCACACCATAATCTTTTAATGAGCCAATCGTATTTCCCCTTTTCCCGATAATTTCCTCCAACGTATCGTACGGGCTACCTGTAATATAAAGCAGCTCGTCACCAGGAAAAAGCAATCCATATAATGCTGTAGAAATTGCGTGTGTACCTGAAACAATTTGTGGTCGAACGAGCGCATCTTCTGCACCAAATACGGTTGCATAAAGTGCTTCTAAATTATCACGTCCAGAGTCATCATAGCCGTAACCGTCTGTAGAGCTAAAATGATGATCACCTATTTGTACTTCTTTAAATGCTTCTAACATAGTTCGTTGATTCGTTTCTACCGTTTGTTGAATGTGATCAAATAATGGTTTCGTCTCTTTTTCTACTTGTACAATCAGTTTTTCTAACATATTACAACTCCTGTTCTTTAATGACTCGCATTAATGGATGGTTTTTGGCGATGTATCCATCAAGTACGTAACCATTTTGTTGTTCATCGAATTGTTTCGCTAAAACGATCGAATGTAAACTTAACTCATTCATTTCTTTACCTTGATCCGACCGTAACAACACCGTATATCGGTACCATTCTGCTTTAATTAAATGTTCGATTTTAATGAGCAGTTTTTCCCTGTCTGCTTTGGATAGTGCGCTCATGACGATATTAGGATGTGCGGTTGGGAAAAAATCTTCTGTCAGTAAATCTTTTTTATTGTAAACAGTAAGCATTGGGATATGTGCTGCCCCTAATTCGTCTAGTATACGTAATACCGTTTCGTACTGTAATTCATAGTTGTCATTGGATGCATCGACGACGTGCAGTAAAAAGTCAGCCTCCGTTACTTCTTCTAACGTCGACTTAAAGGCAGCGATTAGTGAAGTCGGCAAATCTTGTATAAAACCGACTGTATCTGTTACGAGACATTGAAAGCCGGACGGTAAATGTATTTGTCTCGTTAGCGGATCAAGTGTAGCAAAGAGTAAATTTTCCTCAAGTACGGCAGCTTCTGTAAAACGATTAAATAATGTCGATTTTCCCGCATTCGTATAGCCGACAATGGCAATTTGGAATGCTCTATTTTGCTTTCGACGCCGACGGTATTGCTCCCGCTGTTTGACGATAATTTTTAATCGACGTTTAATATCATCAATTCGCCTCCGTATATGACGCTGATCTGTTTCTAACTTCGTCTCTCCTGGACCACGGGTTCCGATTCCACCGCCGAGACGTGATAAAACGAGACCCATACCGTGCAGTCTTGGTAACATATATTCTAGTTGTGCTAATTCGACTTGTAATTTCCCTTCACGTGTCTTTGCACGACTAGCGAAAATATCTAATATTAATTGGCTACGATCGATGACTCGTACGTCTAAGGCGTCGATTAAATTTCGTAATTGACCTGGGGATAATTCATCATTGCTAATGACGAGATCGATATTGAATTGTTCGATTAATTGCTTTATTTCTGTCAACTTCCCACTCCCGACATAAGTCGCCGGTTCAATATGATCGCGTTGTTGTACGACAACTTTTTTTACGTTACCCCCAGCAGTAACGCTTAGTGATTGTAATTCAAAAACGGATGAATCGAATTGATTGTCCGTTCGTTCACCTGTATTTACTGCAACAATCAGAACGTTTTCTTTAGTCAATATATCTTCCTCTTTTCAAACGAATTCCTCTTTACATCCATTATGATATCAATTTTTTCTTATATTGAAAAATATGTGCTATTTTACCGTAATATCTCTTTCATTAATTGTCATTAAACTTTCTAATGAATAATTTCGCTCTTCCATGAGGCGCATCGCTTGTTTCCGAATACTATTTTCGACAATATTGCGAACGTAACGCCCGTTTGCAAAGTGGCGTTCTTTTCGTAATTGTGCCATCTCGAGTTTACTTTTAAGTTTTCTAATTGCTGCATCGTCAAACGTATATTGCATGTCAGCCGCTAATTGTTTGGCTATTTCCACCAATTGGTTTACAGAATAGTCACGAAATGTTAAATGAAATGGAAAGCGCGAGCGTAGTCCTGGGTTTAATTGTAAAAAATAATCCATTTCTCGTTCATAGCCGGCTAAAATTAATGCAAATTGATCGCTATAATCTTCCATCTGTTTCACTAACGTATCAATTGCTTCTCGACCAAAATCTTTATGTCCGCCACGTGCAAGTGAGTAAGCTTCATCGATAAATAATATACCGCCTAATGATTTTTGCACTAAATTACGCGTTTTTTGTGCAGTTTGCCCAATATACTCTCCGACTAAATCTGCCCGTTCAGCTTCGATAAAATGCCCTTTCGGCAAAATGTGTAACGTACGATAAAGTGTTGCTAATTCTCGGGCGACCGTCGTTTTTCCTGTACCAGGATTACCTGAGAAAATCATGTGTAATACTTGTTTACTTTTTAGCAATCCCTCTCTCTCTCGTTTCCTATTGATCATTGTCGTTGCGTATATTTCTTTAACGACTCGTTTAAACGAATCGAGCCCTACAAATGAAGCAAAATGTTCATCGATTATTCGAAAGTCTGAACGAAGATGTGTAACGTTTTGACGTTTTTCACTTATCACTTCGCTTTCTTGACGCTGAAAGACGATATTTATTTTTCCATTTGCTTCATGCTTTATTTCTGTTTGCACGATAATCACCTCGTAGCAACATTATACGGTCTGTTGTTCTAAAGTGTGATAAACGCCCAGAAAAAAAGTGAACTATCTCTTTCGAGACAGTTCACTCTTTTCAAGTTATTCACCCGAGTTATTTAACATTACATTTTTTGCTGGTACGAACGTTGATATCGCATGTTTGTAAATGAGCTGCTGCTTTCCTTCCGACTCTAGTAAAACGGTAAAGTTATCAAAAGATTTCACGACACCACGTAATTGAAATCCATTCGTTAAAAACACGGTCACCGCAATACGTTCTTTTCGCAGTTGATTTAAATAAAAATCTTGAATGTTCGCCGTTTGTGTCATCTTTCTTCCTCCTCTTTTTCTATCTTTCTTTTACGAGAAAACCATTTCCGCCTTTATTAAACCTTAGTCGGATGTTTTACAGTTGGAAGTGATTTTCTATGATTGTCATCATGTCTTCTAACGGAAACTGACCAGTTTCATCAGGTTGAAACCAATGAACGTCTAGTTTGTTACGAAACCACGTATACTGCCTTTTCGCATAACGACGTGTATTTCGCTTTAGTAGTTCAATCGCTTCTTCTTTTGTCATCTCGTTTTTAATGTACGGAATGATTTCTTTATACCCGATCGCCTGCATCGCTTGTGAATGTTCATACCCTTGATTATAAAGCGTACGTACTTCTTCAATGAGACCGTCCGTTATCATCTTATCTACACGACGATTAATTCGATTATACAAAGTTTTCCTATCCATTTCCAATCCGATTAATAAATGATTGTATCTTGTTTTCGGTTTATTGAGCTCATTTATTTCCGACATCGTTTTTCCAGTTAATTCGTAAATTTCAAGTGCACGAATGACACGCCTTACATTGTTCGGATGAATTTTTTCCGCTTGCTTTGGATCCACTCGGCGCAAATTCTCATACATCGCTTCATTGCCTACCTCTTTAAGTTCAGCTTCAAGACGGATACGTATTTGCTCATCTGTTTTCATCTCATCGAAAGGATAATCGAATAATACGGCATTGACATAAAGTCCCGTTCCACCGACTAAGAGTGGAATTTTCCCCCGATCATTCAATTTTTTAACGTATGTTTGTACGCGCTTTTTATATTGAGCGACCGAATATGTTTCATTCGGTTGTAAAATATCGAGCATGTAATGTTCTATACCCTGTTTTTCCGCTTCTGTAACTTTACTCGTGCCAATATCCATTCCTCTATATAGTTGCATCGAATCTCCACTAATAATTTCTGTATCGAGTGCTAAAGCTAGTTGTATACTTATCTCTGTTTTTCCAACTGCTGTCGGTCCTACGATCACAATAAGCTTTTCCACGAATAATCCCCCGTCTTCATAGATCGACTACTCACTATACGTTGTAAAACGCCAACGATAACGGTATAAA
The DNA here is from genome assembly GCA_035303165.1 of Pseudogracilibacillus sp. Lineage (GTDB taxonomy): Bacteria > Bacillota > Bacilli > Bacillales > Amphibacillaceae > Pseudogracilibacillus. The sequence goes on along the minus strand of DATGRY010000125.1, from coordinate 33,709 downwards.
TCATTCAATAACGTACATAACAAATGAATCGTACGTTCATCTTCTATATTTTTAGCTAGTTGTAACGCTTTTTCTTCTATTTCTTCACAGATCATCGTCATATCCGTATATAGTTGATGGAAAACTTCTTCTTCTTCATCGTCTGCACTTGCCTCTATAATAGTCGCTTTTTTTACATATTTTCGCATCGTCGCAAACGGCTTTCCGTCGAGCGATAAAATGTGACTTGCAATCATTTCGATTCGTTCGTGCCACGTTAATATTGTTCGTTCAAAAAAAGATTCGTAAAGAATAGCATGTTCACCGAATAAAAACCATTTATACCGATGAAATTTCACATAAAGAACGAAGTAATTTGACAGTATTTCGTTTAAACATAATAATAGTTTTTGTTTGTCATTATTCATTTCAATCATCTCCCTACATTACTTATAGGGTAGACGAACGAATAATTTTTATACGGCTACATAATACGTTTAAACATTTTTTCAATTTCATAGTACGTAAAATGAATAATGACAGGTCGACCATGAGGACACGTATACGGATCGACTGTTAAACGTAAATCATCTAGTAAACGTGCCATTTCACTTTCAGTCAATCGATGATTCGCTTTAATCGAGCGTTTACATGACATCGTAATCGCCATTTCTTCTCGTAATTTGCCAATATCGATCGTTTGCATTTCGACTACTTGATTGATAATGTCGCGAACGAACGTTTCTTCTAATCCTTTCGGAATCCAATCTGGACAGGCACGTATTGCGTAAGTATTCGTTCCAAACGGTTCCAGTTCGATTCCGATCGCAGAAAGAATGTCTTTATGACGTTCGATATAAATCGCTTCGTCATACGTAAATTCAAAAATAAGCGGCATAAGCAATTGTTGTAATGCGGTTTCCGGTTCTTTCAGTTTTCGTTTATAATATTCATATTTAATTCGCTCTTGTGCTGCATGTTGGTCAATCATATAAAATCCATTTTCATTTTGAGCTAAAATATACGTCCCTTGTAATTGACCGATCGGATAAAGTGGTGGAATGTTGTCTACATGTCGGCCCAATTCTTTTGTCGTCGCACCTTTTCGTTCCTCGTTAACAACTCGCTCCGCTTCAAACGTAATTTGCGCGTCTTGTTCGTTATCGTTTGAAGTGATAGATTCATGCGATTCATGTACATGTTCACTACCGTTATTATATAGCGCTTCATTCTTTAAGTGACTGCGTTTCAACGAGCGATCTTCTTCATTTCTCATCCCGCCTTGTTGCCGTGCTTGTTGGTCAGTAGTTCGTTCTGTAAATGAAAACGCCTCTTGAGTCGGTCGTTCTTTTGCCCGTGTTATCGTACGTGTTTGTTTAATCGATGGAATTAACACGTGTTGTTGGAACGTTTCACGAATTGTTTTTTCTACTAACGTTGTCAGCTCCTGCTCCTTACTAAAACGGACTTCTAACTTCGTCGGATGCACATTGACATCGACTAAAATAGGATCGAGTTGAAGATTTAAGATGACGATCGGAAAGCGATGAATCGGAAGCAACGTATCATAGGCACGTAAGATCGCGTGCGTGATCGCATGATTTCTAATGTAACGCCCATTAACGAAGCAAGAAATATAGTTGCGATTTGCACGTGTCACTTCCGGCTTTGCTACATAGCCATCCATTTGAAAGTCAAGTGATTCACCGGAAAAGTGAAGCATCTTTTCAGCAACTTGACGACCGTAAATATTAGCAATTACTTGTAAAAGATTATTTGATCCACTCGTATGAAAGATGCGTTTTCCGTTATGCATTAGTTCGAACCGAATAGAAGGATGTGCCAGTGCATAACGATTGACGAGATCTGTTATGTGGCCTAGTTCCGTATGGATGCTTTTAACATACTTTAAACGAGCCGGAGTATTGTAAAATAGTTGTTCGACCGTTATTTCCGTTCCTTTTCGGGCATCCCCTTTTGTTTCACGGACTATTTCACCCGCTTCTAAATATAAAATAGTTCCTGCTTCTTCACCTGTCGATGTTTTTAATGTTACTTTACTGACAGAAGCAATACTTGCAAGCGCTTCTCCACGAAAACCTAATGATTGAATCCGGAATAAATCAGCATCATATCGTATTTTACTCGTTGCATGGCGTAAAAATGATCGTTTACTGTCGGCTTCATTCATTCCGGTACCGTTATCGATTACTTTAATCGTTTTTAATCCTGCTTCCTCAATTTCAATTTTAATATGGGTACTATGAGCGTCGATGCTATTTTCAACTAACTCTTTTACGACAGATGACGGACGTTCGACGACTTCACCTGCGGCAATTTTATTCGTTAATTGTTCCGATAATTGGCGTATCGTCAAAGCTGTTACCGTCCTTTCTTGTTCAATAATTTTTGTTGTAACGTATACAGTTCATTTAACGCCTCTAGCGGCGTAAGTTCAAGAACGTTAAGTCTTCGTAATTCCTCAATGACAGTCGTTTCTTCTACACGTAGTGATTGTTTTTCTTTCTGTTTGACTTCTTCGATAGGAAAGAAAGATAACTGGGCTTCTGTTGCTACTTCACGTTCTGCTTTTACAACTTCTTCATGTGTCTCTTTTTCTAATTGTCGTAAAATAACTTGTGCTCGATCGATAATAGTAGTAGGTAGTTGTGCTAGTTTAGCGACGTGAATACCGTAACTTTCATTCGCACGGCCATCTTCTACTTTATGTAAAAAGACAATTTGATCTTCGTATTCTTCCGCACGCACGTAAATGTTTTTAACGTGTTGTAACGTATCTTCTAGCGCTGTTAGTTCATGATAATGTGTAGAAAAGAGCGTTTTCGCTTTAATGTGATCGTGAATGTATTCAATGATCGCTTGTGCTAACGCCATGCCGTCATACGTACTCGTTCCTCGACCGATTTCATCTAGTAAAATTAAACTGTCCTCTGTTGCACGGTTTAGCGCATGTTCCGTTTCTAACATTTCTACCATAAAAGTACTCTGCCCTCGCACTAAATCGTCCGCTGCTCCGATGCGTGTAAATATTTGATCGAAGATCGGCAATTTCGCCTCTTCTGCAGGAACGAAACAGCCGATTTGCGCCATAATAACTGTCAATGCTAGTTGGCGCATGTACGTACTCTTTCCTGCCATATTCGGTCCTGTAATAAGTAACATATATTTATCTTTCGATAATGTAATGTCGTTTGGAACAAACGTCCCTTCTTCCATTACTCGTTCGATAACAGGATGGCGACTCTCTTTTATGTAAACGTCGTCTTGATGAAAAATAGGTCGTTTATAATTGTTACGCTCACTTACTTCCGCAAACGATTGAAGTACATCGAGTTCACTGATCGTCTGCGCTAACTGTTGAATCTTGTTAATTTTATTTTTTAACGTTTCACGAATTTCTGTAAACAATTCATATTCTAACTCAACACTTTTTTCTTCTGCTTCTAAAATTATCGCTTCTTTTTCTTTTAGTTCATCTGTAATATATCGTTCTGCATTACGTAACGTCTGTTTTCGCTCATAGCGTCCATCAGGAATTAAATGTTTGTTTGCATGAGTTATTTCGATATAATAACCGAACACTCGATTGTACCCTACTTTCAATGATTTGATGCCGGTTACTTCTCGTTCTTTTTGTTCGAGTTGCATGATCCACGCTTTACCGTTTTGTAACGCATCACGATACGTATCGAGTTGTTTATCGTAACCAGTTTTAATTATATTTCCTTCGGTAATCGATATCGGAGGTTCATCGACGATACTCTTTTCTAATAAGTGAACGATTTTATCAGGGTATTGTAATTGATCGTGAAGTTCTTGCACGTGTGGGCACGATAAGCGACGTAAAATTTCTTTTATCGTAGGGATCGATTGTAACGACTGTTTCAATTGAATTAAGTCACGAGCATTTACGTTGCCAAATGAAATTCGTCCCGCAAGTCGTTCCAAGTCATAGACATCTTTTAATGCTTCACGTAAACTACTTCGTTCCATAAACGAATCGTATAATGTGGAAACTACTTCTGTCCGAGCTTCTATCGCACTACGATCAATTAAAGGGCGCTCGAGCCACTTTTTTAATTGGCGTGCCCCCATCGCGGTTGCAGTATCATCCAACACCCATAATAATGAACCGTATCGATCGCTTTTTCGGATCGTTTCCGTCAATTCTAAATTCCGTTTCGAATACATATCTAGCGACATGTAATTTCTCAGTTCAATTACTTCCGGTTTTTTTAAATGATGTAACGATCTTTTTTGCGTACGGACGATATAATTTAATAAACGACTAAATGCTTGTAAAAAACGTTCATCATTTAAGTCGTCGAATAAATGGCGGAATTCTCCGATAAAATTTACTCCATCTTCAATCGAAAAAACGATTTGTAAATTTTTTTTCAGTTTTTCTTTTACTAGTTCATTTAAATCAGAACTAATGACGAGTTCCTTTACGTTACGGTTGACGAGTTCGTGAATAACCGCATCTATCCCATCTGTTAGTAAAAGAAGTTGTGTTTCACCCGTCGATAGCTCATGATAGACGATGACGAATTCATCTTCTGAAAACTTTGTTAAACTCGCAATATAATTGCTTTCACGTTCGTCTAACATCGAGGAATCCATCACAGTTCCGGGTGTAATAAGTTGTACGACTTCGCGACGAACGACACCTTTTGCTTTTTTCGGATCTTCGACTTGTTCACAAATTGCTACTTTATAGCCGCGATCGACGAGCGTTTTTATATACCTTTCGGCAGAATGATGTGGCACACCACACATCGGAATTGGGTCGTCTTGACTTGCATCGCGTTTCGTTAACGTTATTTCTAACTCTTGTGCGGCTTTAATGGCATCTTCATAAAATAATTCGTAAAAATCACCTAAACGAAAAAATAAAAATGCATCTTTATATTCGGCTTTAATTCGTAAATATTGTTGCATCATTGGCGTCACGTTTGACATATTTAGCCTCCACTACTTCACTACATTGTTCGTTTATTATACCATACAAAAATATATCGAAAAAGTAACGTACAGTTCGCACCTTATTCATCACCATTCATTTTGTTGTCATAAAGAAAGGCTTATGACGCTTACCATACGAATGAGTGATCAACGTCTGTTTTTATACAGTTTTTATCATAATATATGATAAAAGAGAACGAGACACTTTTATGGTAAAATACGAGTACGTCTTTATTTTATTTAGTAAGGAGTAAATTAGTGATGCAATTATTGTTTTTAGGAACGGGAGCAGGTATTCCGTCAAAAGAGCGAAATGTCTCTTCCCTTATACTAGATTTGTTACAAGAGCGAAATAGCGTATGGATGTTCGACTGCGGAGAAGGGACACAACAACAAATTTTACATACGTCGGTGAAACCGAGGAAGATTGATAAAATTTTCATTACCCATCTACACGGCGACCACATTTTCGGTTTACCTGGATTTTTAAGTAGTCGTTCTTTTTTAGGTGCAGAAAAAGACTCACTTACAATATACGGTCCTATCGGTGTGAAACAATATGTCGAAACTGCGTTAAAAGTAAGTAAAACACATCTGACTTATCCACTTTATATAAAAGAATTAACGGATGAGGGAACGATATTTGAAGACGAGCGTTTTTACGTCGATGTCGTTCGCCTACGCCACAATGTAAAAAGTTTCGGTTATCGGATTACAGAAAAAGATATGCCCGGCGAACTACAAGTTAGCAAATTAAAGGAACTTGGCATTGCTCCTGGACCAATTTATCGTGAAATTAAAGAAAACGAACGAACAGAGCTACCAGATGGTACCGTGATCCATCGAAAAGATGTCGTCGGACGACCGAAAAAAGGCCGTGTCGTTTCCATTTTTGGTGATACGACATACATTCCGCAACATGCTTCGTTTCTAAAACGTTCAGATGTTCTCGTACATGAAGCGACATTCGCAAAGGAAAATGCCAATTTAGCGAAAGAGTATTACCATAGTACAACAGTAGAAGCTGCAACACTTGCAAAAAAGGCAGAAGTAAAAAAACTGATTTTAACACACATTTCATCACGTTATCAACAGAATGATATAAAGATGTTGTTACGAGAAGCGCAAGCTATCTTTCCAGAAACAGTAATCGCTGAAGATTTTTTTACGTATGATGTAAAAAGCGAGGGGTGACGATGGAAAAAATCGTAGAACGGCAAAGACAGTTTTTTTATTCAAATGAAACGAAAAGTTATTCGTTTCGTAAACGACAGTTGCAGACGCTGCACCAGATGATGAAAAAACATGAAAGAGCATTTCTTCGTGCGTTACGTAACGATCTACAAAAATCGGAACACGAGGCATTTACGACGGAATTAGGGATTATTCATCAAGAATTACGCTACGTCATGAACAACTTATCGAAATGGATGAAGCGAACGAACGTATCTGCTCCTTTTACACATCAAGGAACGAAAAACTATATTCATTACGAGCCATACGGAGTCACGCTCATCATCGCACCGTGGAACTATCCTGTACAACTTGCAATCGTTCCTGTCATCGGTGCGCTTGCTGCAGGAAATACAGTCATTTTAAAGCCGTCTGAATTCGCACCGACTGTCGCTTCTTTGTTAGAGCGCCTTGTTAAAAAGTATTTTTCAGAAGATGTGTTTACTGTCGTAAATGGCGATCGGACGGTTAGTGAGCGTCTTTTAAATGAACGATTCGATAAAATCTTTTTTACGGGAAGTAGTGATGTCGGAAAGATCGTCATGGAAAGAGCAAGTAAACACCTTACGCCTGTTACGTTAGAGTTAGGTGGAAAAAGCCCTGCGATCGTCGATAAAACTGCACATTTAACATTAAGTGCTAAACGAATTGCTTGGGGAAAGTTTACGAACGCTGGACAAACGTGTGTAGCACCAGATTATTTGTACGTGCATGAAGATATATACCGTTCTTTTGTGAAACGATTAACAGAACAAATTATAACATTATACAGTAAAGCCCCACTGCAAAATAAGTCATATACACGTATTATAAACGAAGATCACTTCCAACGATTAACTTCGTTCATACACGATAAAAACATTCTTTTCGGCGGCAAAAGTGATACGAGTACGTTACGAATCGAGCCGACACTCATTACCGATGTAAATTGGGAAGACGATGTAATGCAAAATGAAATTTTCGGACCAATCTTACCGATTCTTCGATTTAACGATATCGATGATGTCATTTATACGTTGCAACGGAAAGAAAAACCGTTAGCTCTATACTATTTCGGTGCAAAAGATGAAACGAAAGAGAAAATTATTAACCACTTATCGTTTGGGGGCGGTGCGATCAATGATACGTTGTACCATTTAGCCAATTACCATTTACCTTTTGGTGGTGTCGGTCAAAGCGGATTCGGTAATTATCATGGAAAGCATAGCTTTGAAACGTTTTCTCATAAAAAAAGCATCATGGAACAAACGACAAAGTTCGACCTGCCCATTCGTTATCCGGGTAGTAAAATTCGAACTTTTCTAGCGAAAAAAATATTAAAAAAGTAAAAGCTCAGAAAAGAACTAACCTCAAAATAAGTGAAAATGAAGCTGATTTCTACAGCGATGAAATTTGTTACGTACAATGTAAAAGGGATGTTGGGAAACATGCAAAAACATTCGTTTTAAACTCAACTCATTTCTAAAAGCGCCTCAGCATCGCGATTTTGATAACAAAAACGCCTCGTCGCACATTTCAATAAGCCGAAACGAAAGTGAACTATATAGATGCAAAATCAACTTAGACAGACGAAGTGAAAAACGGAGTTCGCATTTGACTGAACTCCGTTTTTATCTGCATTTTGTCATTGTCTTATTTTTTAAAGTCGTCTAAAAAATCTTTTTGAAAACTCGTCCGAAATAAATTATCATCCGCTTCTTTTTTATCGTCGTCTGTTTGCAGTTTTTTAAATGTTTTCTCACCGTATTTTTCGGTTAACTGTTCTATCGTTTGCTCCATCTTTATACGTTTAATTTCGTCTTCATACGTAAATAAATCAAGTTGCTCTACGACGTGTTCTTCTTCTAATAAATCTTGTACGGTAATACCGAGTAAACGAATCGGTTGACCAGTCCAATGTTTGTCAAACAACATCTGTGTAACCCGCAAAATCGTCGCTTTATCAGAAATAAAATTGCGCAATTTCTTACTACGTGTAATCGTTTTTCGATCATCGTAACGAATCATTAATTGAACTGTTTGACCTTTTAGCTTGCGTCTTTCAAGTCTTTCTTCTACTCGTGTCGCCAACTGATCAAAAAGGGATGTAATTTGTTCACGGTCCGTTGTATCGTATGGTAACGTTCGAGAATTACCGATACTTTTAAAGTCGGAGATAGAATCTGGATCTACTTTACGATGATCGATCCCATTTGCGCGATTTTTTAACCGTTCTCCATTAATACCGAGCAGTTGTGTTAAAATGTATACGTCCGCTTTTGCCAAATCACCGATCGTCTCGATGTTTATTTTCTGCAATTTTTCCGCTGTTTTTTTCCCAACACCATACATTTGTTGAGCAGGTAATGGCCACAATTTTTTTTCAACGTCGCGAATTCTTAAAATTGTTATGCCTAACGGTTTTTTCATATCGGAAGCCGTTTTGGCCAAAAATTTGTTCGGACCAATTCCGATACTGCACGGTATACCGAGCGTATGCAACAAATCTTGTTGGATTGTTTCGGCTAATTTTACAGGATGGATAGGATGATCGGTAACATCCATATATCCTTCGTCGATCGATACCGGCTCGACGAGGTCCGTATAGTTCGTAAGTAATTTAAATATTTTCGTCGACATATTCCGATACCGTTCAAAGTTCGGTCGTAAAACGATTAATTCGGGGCAAAGTTCCCTTGCTTGCCATAATGGCATCGTCGTCTTTACCCCTTTTGCACGTGCTTCGTAACTGCTCGTTACGATGATTCCTTTTCGTTCTTCTGGATTACCGGCAATCGCTAGCGGTTTACCCTTTAATGACGGATTATATACAACTTCAACGGATGCATAAAAACTATTCATATCTACGTGAAAAATTACTTTATGAGTTTTTCGCATACTTTTCGCCCTTTATCCCTTTTACAGATGTGGCACCTTCATTATGTTGCCGAATTGTTCATTTCCTCGACAATGACAACGAGTAATTTCGTCAAATTTACGAGGGAATCGATATGAATTCGTTCTTTCGTCGTATGAATATGCTCATAACCGACGGATAAATTGACTGTTTTTAAACCGTAACTATTTAAAATGTTCGCATCACTACCCCCACCACTTTTTAATACGTTACACGGTAAGTGAAGCTTTTCCGTCGCTCGTTTTACAGTTTTAACGAGTGGATCATCTTTCGTTATTTTATAACCGGGATATTCCAAATGCGTTTCAACCGTCGCTTCCCCCGAAAGTGCATTTGCCGTAGTAATAAATGTTTCTTTCAATGTTTCTGTCACACGATTTACTTTCGTTTCATTTAATGAGCGTACTTCCGCTTCGATTTCGACGAAATCACTTACGACGTTTGTCTGCTCTTTTTTTCCACCTTTAAAGTAACCAATATTTGCTGTCGTTTCTTCATCGATACGACCTAATTTCATTTTCGACACTGCTTTTGCTGCGACATTAATCGCCGATACACCTTTTTCCGGTGCAATTCCTGCATGGGCGGATTTCCCAGTTATATTGGCAAACAACTTTACGTGATACGGCGCCTCAATAACGATATTTCCAACATCTCCATCGCTATCTAATACGAATCCTCTTTTAGCGAAGACGAGCGAGCGATCTAAAGCCTTTGCCCCTGTTAAACCAGCTTCTTCACCGACTGTAATAATAAATTGTATATCACCGTGCGGAACATCATTTTCCTGTAAATAATGGATAAGTTCTAACATTGCAGCGATGCCGGCTTTATCATCAGCACCGAGAATCGTCGAGCCGTCAGACGTAATATAATTGTCAATTAATTGTGGTTTTATATTTTTTCCTGGCTTTACCGTATCCATATGAGCTGAGAAAAAAATCGCTTCAGCTTTTTCATTCGTTCCTTTTAACGTACAGATTAAATTGTTTGCTCCGTGACCTGTCATTTTTTTCGCATCATCTTCCTCGACAGTGACACCTAAATTAGTAAATGTTTCTTTCAACAGTTGGGCGATATTACCCTCATCTTTCGTTTCTGAATCTGTTGTAACGAGTTTTTTAAACTGTGTGATAAGTCTTTTTCGATTAACATTCTCCATCTTTTACATCTCCTAGACTTTAAAATAGTGTCATTCATTTATAAAGGAATATTTCCATGTTTTTTATGCGGCCTATCTTCTTCTTTATTATATAACATTTCGAGCGCTTGGATTAATTTTATGCGTGTATCACGAGGGTCAATGACATCATCGACCATTCCTAAACTAGCGGCAATGTACGGATTAGCGAACTTTTCCTTATATTCCGCAATTTTTTCGCGGCGCACTTCTTCTTCATTTTCACTTTCTGCTATTTCTTTTGCATAAATGATGTTCGCTGCCCCTTCTGGGCCCATTACGGCAATTTCAGCATTCGGCCAAGCGTAAACTAAATCAGCACCGATCGACTTACTATTTAATGCAACGTAAGCTCCCCCATATGCTTTGCGAACGATGACAGTCATTTTTGGAACAGTTGCTTCAGAATAAGCGTATAAAATTTTTGCACCGTGACGGATAATTCCGCCGTGTTCTTGTTTTATTCCAGGGAAAAAGCCAGTCACATCTTCAAATGTAATAATCGGTACGTTAAAGGAATCGCAAAACCGAATAAATCGAGCTGCTTTGTCACTTGAATCGATATCAATTCCTCCTGCCATATACCGTGGTTGGTTACAAACGAGTCCGATCGTATGTCCGTTCATGCGTGCAAAACCGACAATGACATTTTTGGCAAACTGTTTATGTAATTCGAAAAAACTATCTTCATCTACGACTTGTTCGATTACACTTTTCATATCGTACGGTCTTGTCGTATCATATGGAACGATATCGATTAATTCCGATCGATAGTGATCGTCTTCTTTGCCATAATCTACGTGTGGAGGTTTTTGTTCATAGTTGTCTGGTAAATAACTGAGTAATCGTTTTACCATTTGTAATGCTTCTTCTTCTGATTTTGCACTTAAATGAGCGTTACCGCTTTTTGTATTATGAACGTGTGCGCCACCTAAATCTTCAGTCGAAATCGATTCGCCAGTAACTGCTTCAATGACTTTCGGGCCAGTAATGAACATTTTTGCCGTTTTCTCAACCATAATGACGACATCCGTTAGCGCTGGTGAATAAACGGCACCGCCTGCGCTCGGTCCCATAATGACGGATATTTGCGGTACGACACCAGAATAGATGGCATTTCGATAAAAGATTTGCCCGTAACCGTCTAATGATGATACACCCTCTTGAATACGTGCACCCCCAGAATCATTCAAACCGATAATCGGCACTTTCGTTTTCGCGGCAAGATCCATAATATTCACAATTTTTTTCGCGTGCATTTCTCCGAGCGCACCGCCGTAAACAGTGAAATCTTGTGCGAATATATAGATGCTGCGACCATTGATCTTTCCATATCCGGTAACGACGCCTTCGCCGTTAGCACTTGAATTTAAATCGTCTGAACGATGTTCGATAAATGGGTTTAGTTCGACGAAAGAATCATCGTCTAATAAATAATTGATTCGGTCACGCGCTGTCCACTTACCACGATCATATTGTCGTTGAATTCGTTCATCTCCACCACCTAATTCAACCTTGCGGCGACGATCATACAATTCGTCAATTTTTTTATACATATCCATCAATGATCATCCTCTTTTTGTCGCTCAACTAGTTCGATTAATACGTTATTACCCGCTTTCGGGTGAATGAATGCGATTTCTGTCTGTAAAGCACCACGCACAGGCTCTTCATGAACGAGTTTCACATCTCGCTCTTTTAATGATGCTAGTTGTTTACGAATGTCGTCTGTTTGAAGGGCGAGATGATGAATTCCTTCTCCTCGTTTTTGTAAAAATGAATAGACAGTCGATGTTTCATCTATCGGTTCAATTAATTCGATTGTCGATTCGCCAACAGATAAAAAGGCAACGCGTACTTTTTCAGATGTAACCGTTTCAATTTTTTCTAACGTCAAACCTAAATGATCACGATAAAACGGTAATGCTTCGTCAAGCGAATGAACGGCAATACCGATATGAGCGATCTTTTTAATTGGTTGCTTCTTTTTTTCTTGCTCCATAAATGACACCTTCCTTCTTCGCGCACAGCGATACTTTCACTTGTTCATTTTATTGTTTCACGCTACACTATAGTGTAGAAATAGTTGTTTGAGGAGGAACAAGCGGTGGCAAAAAAACAGAAACAGGTGAAAAAACGAACGTCGAAACGACAACGAAAAATAAAGTTTTTCGTTTATTTAATGGTCATTGCAATGATTTTATCGTTGTTTACAGCTGGATTAAGTGGATTAGCGTTATTATAAAGCTCGTTCCTGTGGATCGAGTTTTCTTTTCTTTTTATCCGATATATCCGAACGTTTAAACTTACTTTTAATGAGTAAATATTGCTCCATTTCATGCAGCAATTGAAACAGATTTGCTTTTGTTTCAAACTCTGCTTGTGTTTCAGGAAGTGCTTCGTTTTTAAATTGTGTTCGAATTTGAAATAATTCATCTAAAAAAACGGCTGCCGTATTACCTGGATGAACAGATTCACTCAGCTTTTCAAAAAAACTAGCGATTCGTTCCGAAATTTCGTCTTTGTACGGAATACGTGCGGCTAAATAAACCATACGTTCGACGTGTTCAAACTGCTTTTCACGCATCAAAAAGTAATCATAATAAGAATGTCCATCACGAAATAAATGATTTTCTCGATCACGTACGACGAGCTTCTTCGTCTTTTCTAATATCGCTTCTACTTCCGTAATTTCTTTTCCATCCCAATCCATACGTTTCCCTCGAATATAGAGAGAAATTTCTCGTAAAATCGTTTGAATATTTTGTTCTAGTTTATGTTGGTTTGCTTTCAAAGTTTTATCTAAACTCGGCATATATAAATTAACGAGTAAACCTGTACCGATTCCAATTACTATTAAAAGTAATTGTTCATATAAAAAGAACATTTCAATTTTACCGAACGCATATAAGTTCAACGTAATAACCGTACCGGTTAAAATTCCTTTTTCAATCTGAAAGAAAACGGTCGTCGGTATATATACAAGTAAAAGTAGCCCGATTACGAGCGGATAATAACCGAATAATTCGAAAAAGAGAATGGAAAATAAAACGCTTAATAAACACGCTAAAAACCGTTCCCAGGCACTTTCGACCGATTGCTTTCGTGACGGTTGAATACATAAAATCGTTAAAATACCAGCGGAAACAACGCTCGTTACGTCTAATAAACTAGCGATAAATAGCGCAATAGGGGTAGCGATTGCTGTTTTAATTGTGCGATAACCTATTTTCACTTTCTAAATCCCCTTTTATAGAACAGTTAGGAACAACGAATGATCCTACCTTTCTCCCAGTCTATATGTAAAAATAAGACTGTCTACAATGTTCAAGACAGTCTCATCTTATCTGTTATATGTCGTTACACTTCTTCACAATGTTCATCGAAAATATGTTGTAACTTATTGACAACTTCTACTGGGGTAGAACTTTCAATATCGTGACGTTCGATCATCGTCACTATTTTTCCATCCTTTAAAAAAGCAAACGATGGAGAAGATGGTGGATATCCCTCAAAACATTCACGTGCTCGTTCTGTCGCTTCTTTATCTTGTCCAGCAAAAACTGTCACTAAATGATCTGGACGTTTATCGTAATGAATTGCATTTGCAGCAGCAGGGCGTGCAACACCACCGGCACATCCACAAACGGAGTTGATCATCACTAACGTCGTTCCTTTGCGACCTAGAGCTTCATCTACTTCGCTCGGTTCCGTTAACTCTTCATAGCCAGCTTGTTTCATATCTTCGCGAGCTACGTTCACGACGTCGACCATAAATTGATCAAATCTACTCATGTACGTTCATCTCCTTTTCTTCTTTTAACTGCCTGTACGTTTAGTGTATCAGCTTTAAAATCGTATAGCAATCGATTGGTACACTCATTTTTCACTACACGAAAGCTGTATTTTTATTCATTGCCTGTAAAATTTTTTTGACACGAGCTAAAAAACGACCACAAATGAGTCCGTCTAATACGCGATGATCTAACGATAAACATAAATTGACGATATCTCTAGCAGCGAACATATTATCGATAATAACAGGGCGCTTCACGATCGATTCGACTTGTAAAATGGCAACTTGTGGATAATTAATAATTCCCATCGATGCGACAGAGCCGAATGTACCCGTATTGTTAACCGTAAATGTACCACCAACCATATCTTCATGGTCAAGACCTGTCGTCCTAGCTTTTGTCGCTAAACGTTCGATTTCTTTTGCAATACCAGCGATACTCATTTCGTCCGCACGTTTTATGACAGGAACGTATAATTCGTTATCTTTCGCCACGGCGATCGATAAGTTGATTTCTTTATGGCGAACGATATTTCCATCTTGCCACGTTGCGTTCAGTTCAGGATACTCACGTAACGCTCGTGCTACCGCATAAACGAAAAAGGCGAAATACGTCAAGGAATGACCTTCTCGTCGTTTAAAATTATCTTTTATGTTTTCGCGATATTGTACGAGGTCCGTTACATCTGCCTCTACTTTAAGCCAAGCGTGAGGAATCTCTCGCTTCGATAATGTCATTTTATCAGCAATTGCTTTGCGCACTCCTTGTAACGGTACAATTTCGTCATCTTCTAACGGTTGGCGTGTTTCTTCCCGAATTAGTTGTGGCTCACGTTCTATTGCTGTTTCGGACTGCTTGCCACTTTTCATATACGCTTCGACATCTTTACGTGTAATGCGGCCCCCTAACCCAGTACCTGTTAGCTTCGTTAAATCAATATCGTTTTCCTGTGCCAAACGTAACACTGCCGGTGAATACCGGTGACGCATAGACGTTTCTTTTTCTTCCGTCGTCGTTTCGAGTTTCGTTTCAACTTTCGGCTCCTCATCCACAGATGTAGCCGCTTCTGTTACTTTCATCGTACAAATAATGTCACCGACAGTTACAGTATCCCCTTCGGTGACGATAACTTCTTCAATGACGCCAGTATAAGAAGAAGGAATTTCCGCATTTACTTTATCCGTCATCACTTCCGCGATCGGATCATATTTATTTACACGGTCCCCTACTTGTACGAACCATTCGTTAATCGTTCCTTCAGTAACACTTTCGCCTAACTTAGGCATCGTTATTTTTTTAATAGTCATACGACTTATTCCCTCCTAAATCTGCTTAAAATTGGGAGAGTTCAACAATTGCTCGTTCTATTTTTTCTTCATCGACGACGAACTCTTTCTCAAGCGGTTGTGCATAAGGTACAGCCGGCACATCCGGTGCAGCAAGACGTTTAATCGGCGCATCTAAATCAAACAAGCAATGTTCAGCAATAATTGCCGCTACTTCACCGATTACGCTACCTTCTTTATTATCTTCTGTAATGAGTAATACTTTTCCGGTTTTTTGTGCTGCGTCAATAATAGCCGTTTCATCGAGTGGATAAATTGTTCGTAAATCCAAAATATGTACATCGATTCCATCTTTCGCTAACCGTTCGGCCACTTGTTGAGCAAAGTGAACCATTAATCCATATGTAATAACTGTCACATCTGATCCTTCTCTTTTTACAGCCGCTTCACCAATCGGCACGATATAATCATCAGTTGGAACGTTCTCTTTTAGCAAGCGATAAGCACGTTTATGTTCGAAAAAAAGTACTGGATCATTATCACGAATCGCTGCCTTTAATAAACCTTTCGCATCGGTTGGTGATGATGGTATGACAACTTTTAGTCCCGGTGTACTATTAAATAATGCTTCAACAGATTGGGAATGGTATAACGCTCCGCTTATTCCTCCACCGTATGGTGCACGAATCGTAATCGGGCAAAACCAATCATTATTTGAGCGATAACGGATTTTGGCTGCTTCTGAAATAATTTGGTTCATCGCGGGAAAAATAAAATCGGCAAACTGAATTTCCGCAATCGCCCGCATTCCGTACATTGCAGCCCCGATACCGACCCCGACGATTGCTGATTCCGCAAGAGGTGCATCGATGACACGGTCTTCACCGAATTGATCGTACAAGCCGTCTGTCGCCCGGAAGACGCCTCCTTTTACTCCGACATCTTCGCCGAGGATAAAGACATTTTCATCTCGTTCCATCTCTTCTTTCATCGCGACGTTAATCGCTTGAATATACGATAACTCTGTCATTAAAATCCTCCTTATTCCTCATACACGTGCTCATGAATCGTATCAACGGATGCAAACGGAGCATTTTCAGCATAATCGGTTGCCTCATTTACTTCTTTCGCCAACTCCGCATCGATCTCTTTAGCTAATGTATCTGTTAACAGACCGACCTCTTGCAAGTATTTTGCAAATAGTTGAACACAATCTTGCTCTTTCGCACGTTCTAATTCTTCTGTTGTACGATACGTACGATCGTCATCATCACTTGAATGAGCCGTTAAACGAACTGTAACAGCTTCGATTAATGTTGGCCCGTCTCCGTTAATCGCTCTTTCCCGTGCGCGTTTTACGACTTCATAAACGGCAAGTGGATCTGTGCCGTCGACGACGTATCCCGGCATGCCATAAGATTTTGCACGTATGGCGATATTTTCACTTGCAATTTGTTTTTCAAACGGTACTGATATAGCAATGCGATTGTTTTCAACGAGTGTAATAACCGGTAAACGGTGTACCCCAGCGAAGTTCAATCCTTCGTGAAAGTCACCTTGGTTCGTTGATCCATCCCCTAACGCTGTTAACGTAACGAATTGTTTCTTGTTTATTTTTGCAGCGAGTGCAAAGCCAACAGCGTGAGGTACTTGAGTTGTAACAGGAGAAGATCCAGTAATAATACCGTTAGCTTTTTTACCAAAATGAGATGGCATTTGGCGACCGCCAGAACTTGGATCTTCCTCTTTTGCAAAAGCAGATAACATTATTTCTTTCGCATTCATCCCAAACGTAAGTACCATACCTAAATCTCGATAATATGGCGCGATAAAGTCCGTTCCTCGTTCAAGCGCGTATGCCGCACCTACTTGTGCCGCTTCTTGACCTTGGCAGGAGACGACGAAAGGTATTTTACCCGCACGGTTTAGTAACCACATTCTTTCATCAAGTTTTCGCGCAAGGAGCATATTTTTATACATTTGTATAACGTCTTCATCGGATAATCCTAATGAGGAGTGTCTGTTTTCTACCACAATATCTCTCCTTATCCATGAATTTGCAGTTTTTCAACTGCTAAAGCGGATTCAAAATATATTTCTGATAAAGATGGATGTGGATGAACCGACTTAGAAATTTCCCAAGCAGTGGCATCTAACAGCTTGGCAAGTGAGGCTTCAGAAATAAGTTCCGTCGCATGTTCACCTACGACATGAATGCCTAAAATATCTTCCGTCGTTTTATCAGTTATCACTTTCATAAAGCCGTCTACATCCCCATTTACATGTGCCTTTCCGATCGATGCAAATGGTGTTTTACCAACTTTCACGTCATAACCATGTGCAATTGCTTCTTCTTCAGTAAGACCGACTTTTCCTACTTCCGGATAAGAATATATACAACTCGGAATGCGTGTAACATCTAGCGGAGTTGGATTTTCACTCGCTATATGTTCAACAGCAATTATTCCTTCTGCTGAAGCGACGTGTGCAAGTTGCATCCCACCAATACAATCACCGATTGCATATATGTGTGACTCGTCCGTTTGATAAACTTCATTCGTTTTTATAAAATTGTTTTCTAGTTTTACACTTGTATTGCGTAAGCCGATATCATCGATGTTCGCTTTTCTACCTACAGCTAACAATACTTTTTCAGCGTGTACATTTTCTTTTTCACTTTCTATTTGAATAGAAAATGTGACACCTGACTCGTCCACTTGGACCGATTCGGTATCGATCGTACAATTTGTCACGAAGCGAACCCCTCGTTTCGTTAACGCTCGTTTTACTGCTGTTTGAACATCGTGATCTTCGTGTTCTAAAATCGTAGGAGCTTTTTCGATTACGGTTACTTGAACTCCAAGATCGACGAGCATCGATGCCCATTCGATACCGATGACACCTCCACCAATAATAATGAACGACTCTGGTAATTGTTGTAACTGTAATGCTTCTGTCGTATGTAAAATGCGTTCCCCATCCACTGTAAATCCTTGTAAATTATTCGGTATAGAACCTGTTGCAATAAGGACGAATTTCGGAACTAAAATTGTATTTTCACTGCCATCGTTATATTCAATTGAAACGGAACCGGATAAGGGTGAGAAAATACTCGGTCCTAACAACCGTCCCATCCCATTGTACAGGTCGATCCCCGCACGTTTTATTAAAGAAATAACACCGTTATGTAACGTTTCAATAACTTCATCTTTCCGCTGTTGCGCACGATCTAAACGTAATGTCGGTTCGTTAACTTCGATTCCGTATGTGGCAACATTTTTTGTTTGTCGATATAGCTCGGCAGTTTTTAACAACGCTTTCGATGGAATACAGCCCTCGTGTAAACATGTACCACCTAATTTATTTTTTTCTACGATTGCAACATTCATCCCGAGCTGGGAAGCACGTAATGCAGCGACGTATCCCCCTGTACCACCGCCTAATACGACTAAATCATATTCTTTTGACATGAAAATTATTCTCCTTTTCACGGTCCTACTATGTCATCACTCATGCGGTTTTATATTGAATGAGTCAGTTTTATCAGACAAACTTCGAACAATGACAAAATGTTCCATTTGAGATTGCCCACGTTTCATTATATAACAAAGTCGGAAAAGTTAAAATACACGAACGACTTAATTGCCGTGGTAGCTCGTTTTTTCTTCTAGCAAACGTTTCGCTTTAATTCGTTCTTCCGCCATTTTGTCTGCAGCGACGTTCGTTGAAATGTTACGCTCGTTTGCAATCGTAAAAACATTCGTTAAAATATCGTAAATCGACTGCACTTTTTTCATGACACGATCACGATTATACCCTTGCAGTTCATCCGAAACGTTAATTACACCGCCAGAGTTTATGACATAGTCCGGTGCATATACGATACCTTTTTCAAATAACATTTGTCCGTGACGATCTTCGAGTAACTGGTTGTTTGCACTTCCTGCAACTACTTTAGCTTTTAATACATTAATTGTATCGTCATTCATAACGCCGCCTAATGCACACGGTGAAAAAATATCACAATCGACACTATAAATCGCATCCGGCTCCACTGCTGTTGCTCCAAATGTCTCTACCGCCCGTTGTACAGCTTTTTCATTTATATCTGTAATGATTAACTCTGCGCCTTCTTCGTGTAAATGGTGACATAGTTGAAAAGCTACCGTCCCAACCCCTTGTACAGCAATTTTTTTACCGCTTAAATCATCTGTGCCAAATGCCGCTTTTGCAGCTGCTTTCATCCCGTGATAAATACCAACCGCTGTAACAGGAGATGGATCGCCGACTCCTTTAGACGTAGAACCTGTTACGTGTTCTGTCTCCATATGGATATAATCCATATCTTGTTCGGTCGTACCGACATCTTCTGCCGTTATGTATAATCCATTCAGCCGTTCTACAAAGCGTCCGAATGTTCGAAATAAAAATTCTCGATTTTCTAAAAACGGATCTGCAATAATAACTGCTTTTCCGCCACCTAAATTTAATCCGGCAGCAGCATTTTTATACGTCATTCCGCGTGCTAGTCTTAATGCGTCTTCAAGTGCTTCTTCTTCGCTCGTATAGTTCCACATCCGTGCACCTCCAAGGGCAGGTCCGAGCGTCGTATCGTGAATGACGATAATTGCCTTTAATCCCGTATGTTTATCATAGCAATACATAATTTGTTCACAGTCGTATTTTTCAGTTGAAGTAAAAATGCTCAATTTTTACTCACTCCTTCTTCCGTATATTAATAGTTTTCATTTATAGTTTAACGTAACGGCATATTTTTTACCATCGTAAAACTGATTTTACTCGCATTTTCCTTTCGTGAAAAGATGCCCTTTTTCGATCAAATATCGATATAATGATCGGAGGAAGTCGTGTACACGTTAAACATCATAACGTTATTTTTTCAATTTTATACACAGTTTGCTATAATTATATTGTTAAAAAGAATGAGCGAAAACGAGTAAAAAGGTGGAATAAATGGTTCGAATAATTGCAGTACTCGTACTTCTTCTTCCGGGTGTAATTGTAGCCATTGGGATAAAGTTAATGCGCGACTCTCTCTTCGCTGAAACGTATGCACTTTTTGTCCATGAGGGAATTCAATTTATCGTTGGACTTATTTTATTTATCGCTGGATTAGCGTTTATCGGAGGGTTTATTTATCATCGAGATAAAAAACGTAATTTATTGAATAAGTATTCCGATGAGTAACGATCCCGGATTATGTGAAATAGGAGGATTATGTTATGAAAGTAGCAAAGTTTGGGGGCAGTTCATTAGCGGACGCCAATCAATTTAAAAAGGTAGCTGAAATAATAAAAAATGATCCCGAACGAAAATTTATCGTCGTCTCTGCACCAGGTAAACGTCATGCACACGATTTTAAAATTACGGATCTTTTAATCGAGCTCGGTAAGTCATTTATGAACAATGAAAAGTATAAATCGTATTACATTACAATTACAGACCGCTTCTCACAAATAGTCGCTGAGTTAGGTCTCGATAACAGTTTGTATGAAGATATTAAAACGACCATTGATAACGTGATGAACAGCGAACTTCCTGAAGAGGAAAAGCTTAACAGTTTTAAAGCGATCGGTGAAGATAGTTCGGCAAAAATTTTAAGTGCTTATTTGCAAAAAATTGGACTCATTGCTTCATACGTTAACCCGAAAGAAGCGGGTATTTTATTAAAGAATGACCGTTTCGGGGCACAATTGTTACCGGAAAGTCTTGAACGTATTAACGAGTTACACAAGAAAGAAGGCATTTCCGTTATACCAGGGTTCTTCGGATTTACAAAAAATGGGTCGATCGCAACGTTTTCCCGTGGTGGGTCGGATATTACTGGGTCGATTATCGCTGCAGGAGTAAAAGCAAGTTTATATGAGAACTTTACCGACGTCGACTCTGTCTATTCCGTTAACCCAAACATTGTCGAAAATCCGAAAGAAATTAGCGTACTAACGTATCGAGAAATGCGCGAATTGTCCTATGCTGGGTTTTCCGTTTTTCATGATGAAGCGCTCATTCCGGCTTTTGAAGCGGGAATTCCTGTCTGTATAAAAAATACGAATAACCCAAGTGCATCAGGGACAATGATCGTTGCTGAAAAAGAAGATGATGAAAAACGTGTCGTCGGCATTGCAAGTGATACGGGTTTTAGTAGTATTTACATTAGTAAATATTTAATGAATCGAGAGCTTGGTTTCGGACGCAAACTGTTTCAAATTTTAGAAGAGGAAGAAGTTTCATTCGAACATGCTCCATCTGGAATCGATGATATGACAATCATTATCCGCGACTCACAACTATCGAACAATAAACAAGAACGAATTGTCGAACGATTTAAAGAAGAGCTTGAGGCAGACACTGTTTCCGTACACCACAATTTAGCGCTCATAATGGTTGTCGGTGAAGGAATGAAAGAGACGATCGGTTTAGCGCAAACAGCAACTGCTGCGCTCGGTGAAGCAAAAGTAAACATTGAAATGATTAACCAAGGTTCTTCGGAAGTTTCACTAATGTTCGGTATCAAAGCGAACGATTTACATCGCGCGATTCGTTCGTTGTATAAAGCGTTTTTTGAAGCAAACGGACAGTAATGAAATGGATGATAAAAATGAAACCGCAATCGATCGTACGTAACGAATCGGCTGCGGTTTTCTCTATCGACTAAAGAGATTTGACACGACTTTCTAAACGTAATTTGTCAGCGACCATCGCAATGAACTCTGAGTTAGTCGGTTTTGCTTTCGAGACGTTGATCGTATAGCCGAACAATTCTGTAATCGAGTCGATATTACCACGATTCCATGCAACTTCGATTGCGTGGCGAATCGCTCTTTCTACACGTGAAGCGGTCGTATTATATTTTTTCGCAATATCCGGATACAATATTTTCGTGATCGAACCTAACAGTTCAATATCGTCATATACCATCATTATTGCTTCACGTAAATATAAATAACCTTTAATATGTGCTGGTACACCAATATCGTGCATAATGTTCGTAACGTTCGTTTTTAAATCTTCTTCTTCCACCTTTGATTCATGAACGACGTTATAATAAGCTAACTCATGTGCATTTCCAGTTTTTTGTGCATAAACTTCTTTTATTTTATCGCATAAATGTTCAAAATCAAATGGTTTTAAAATAAAGTAAGAAGCTCCATATTCAACAGCTCTTCGCATTACTTCTTCTTGACCAAAAGCTGTTAACATAATGATACTCATTTGCTTCATTTGATCATTTTTCCGTAAATGCTGGAGCACCGCTAATCCATCAACTCGTGGCATAATAATGTCTAATAACAAAACATCCGGTTGTACTTCTTCTAATAATTGTAAACATTCTTCTCCATCATATGCTACACCGACGACATCAATTTCCGGCATTTCATTAAAGTAATCCTTCATAATATGTACAAGTTCCCGATTATCATCGATGATACAAACTGTAATTTCCCCCATTTTTTAAAACCTCCTCATTCTTATACACTCCTATACGTTATATATTCGACATACATTGATATATTCCTTTTAAAACCAAATACTTGTTATATTTTGACATATATTGCTAAATTTAAACAAAGTTCTATCTAAAATTTATAGAAAAGTGCTCTTCGTTGTCGAAGAGCACTTTTTTGTTCACGTATGAATACCTGCTTCTTGTAGCATCCATTCTATATGGACCCCATATCCAGACGTTGGATCATTTACGAATACGTGTGTGACAGCACCGACAAGTTTTCCATCTTGGATAATTGGACTTCCACTCATTCCTTGTACAATCCCACCTGTTTTATTAAGGAGACGATCATCTGTAATCTTAATGATCATTCCTTTCGTTGCTGGAAACTTTTGCGGGACAGTGTGTACTATTTCAACGTCAAACTTTTCAACTTTTTCACCATCTACGACAGTTAATATGTGTGCTTTTCCTGTTTTTACTTCATCAGAAAGAGCAATTGGCATCGGCTTTTCATGTTTTGCAGCAAATTTTTTCGGATCAAGTTCCCCAAAAATTCCGAAGGCACTGTTCTTCGTTACTGTTCCTAATTGTTGCTCATTCATAGAAAATTTCGCCCGCTTTTCACCCGGAACCCCCTCGTTTCCTTTTGCGATCGACGTTATTTGGGATCGAACAATTTTTCCATCGAAAATTTCAATAGGCTTTTTCGTATCCGTATCGGAAATAACGTGACCTAATGCACCGTACTTACCACTATCTTTATCGATAAATGAAATTGTTCCAATACCTGTTGCTGAATCGCGAATAAAAAGCCCGATTTGATACGTCTTATCTCTTTTATTTAACGTCGGTTTCAGTTCTGTTTTTACGATATCATTTCCCCGCTTTAACTTTACGTCTATTGCTTTTTTCTTTTCTCCGGCACTTGTTACGATCGGTTTTACATCTTCTAATGCTTCGATATTTTTCCCATTCATTTCCAAAATAACATCACCGACTTGAATATTAGCCTCTTCTCCAGGTGAAAGTAGCGTATCGTCTTTATCTTTTACAAGGTGATGACCGACGACGAGCACACCTTTTGTATGCAATTGTACACCGATTGATTGACCACCTGGAATAATTCGTTTGTTTTTCAATACGTTTACGTCTACTTTTTTTAGCGGAATATTCCCCTTTTTATAGACAACTTCTGTTCTTCCTTCTGCTTCTGGAATTAAAAATGTTTTCTCTAATCGTACGTTGTCCGACATCGGGGTAACGGAATAATCTTCTCCGAGAGGGGGAACGGATATCGGGGCATCTCGTTCATAAGCGATTATTTCGTCAGGAATGGATGCGTACTGTTGTATAATTGGTGAAAACGGAAGTGATGAAAAGAAAATAAATAAAATAATGCCTATAAATAGTTTAACACGTTTCGCTAACGTCACGATCGTCCACTCTCCTCTTCTTTCAACCCTTTCCATCCGTATCATTAATTTGACCTTTTTCTAATCTTTTTAAACGAGTGAAAGAAAAGAAAAGCTGTGTAACATTCCCTTGAATAACAAAAAAAGCTGACGTAAAAACGTTAGCTTTTTAGGGAGCGCTTAAATGAATTTGTCAATTGCAATAATTCCTCCGAGTGGTGCAATGCAGTATCTGTTAACGTCACTCCTGTCATCATCCGACCAATTTCTTCTACCTTTTTCTTATCGCTTAGCCGTTCAATCATTGTCGTTACACGTTCTTTTTCTGAAGCTTTCTTAATTAACATATGTTCGTCCGACATGGCAGCAACTTGCGGTAAGTGAGTGATACAAAGCGTTTGCGTCGTCAAACTAATTTGATACATTTTTTCTGCAATCGCTTGAGCAACTCGCCCACTTACACCGGTGTCGATTTCATCGAAAATAACCGTCGGTATGTTATCATGTTTTGCAAAAATTTTTTTGAATGCAAGCATAATTCGCGATAACTCTCCGCCAGAAGCAATTTTGTGTAGTTCTTTCTTTGGTTCACCGACATTCGCTGATAATAAAAACGTTATTTGATCGACGCCTTCGTACGTCAACGTTTCATTTTTCGTCTCTGAAAAGTATACAGAAAACTGTGCATTTTCCAAGTAAAGATCTCGTAATTCTTTCACAATTTCTTTTTCAAGTCGTTTTGCAGTTTCTTTTCTAATGGAACGTAACTTTTTCGCTTCACGTAATGCTTCGTTTTTCACGTCCGTTAATTTGTCATATAAATTTTCCGCGTAGGTATCTTTATGTTCGAGTAAATCGATTTCTCGTTTAATGTTTTTATAATATTCGATCATATCGTTAACAGTCTGTCCATATTTCC
Organism: Pseudogracilibacillus sp.; assembly: GCA_035303165.1. Taxonomy (GTDB): domain Bacteria; phylum Bacillota; class Bacilli; order Bacillales; family Amphibacillaceae; genus Pseudogracilibacillus. The sequence continues at coordinate 8,550 of DATGRY010000125.1, read as the reverse complement.
TTTTTAAACGATTTAATTCGTTTAGTCTCGCTTCTATTTCGTTCAATCTCGCTTCATCGAAATGTAATGAGTCTCGAAACGCTTGCAATGAAAAACTAACTTCTTCTAACGAATAATACGCATTCGCTAATTCGTTCGCATACGTTTCCATTTCTTCATCCGTATCGTCACTTTGTTCTAACGTTGATTTGGCAATGCGTACCCAATCAAGTCCTTTTTGCTCTCCTGACAACGCGTCGTATGCTTCTTGAACAGAACGATATATTTTCTCAAAGTTGTGAAGACGATTTCGTTCTTCTAATAAATGTTCATCTTCATTTTCGATTAAATTAGCTTGTTCTAATTCATTCAATTGAAAACGTAATAAATCGAGACGATGGGCTACTTGTTGTTCATCGGCTTGCAATGCATCATATTCTTCTTTTAATGATTCATACTCTTTATAATAACGTAAATACTTTTCTTTTTGCTTGTAAATTTCTATATCGTTGTAAGAATCGAGTAATTCAAGTTGAACGTTTCTATCCATTAAATGAATTGTATCATGTTGACTATGGATAGAGACGAGCGTGCGTCCGATATCTCGGAGAACTTTCAAGGCGACGATTTTACCGTTTATGCGACATATGTTTTTTCCGTGCGTCGTAATCGTCCGCTCTAAAACGAGTGTATCGTCTTCATAATCGATCCCATATGTATGACATAATTCAATTACTTTTTGGCCTTTCATATGATCAAGTACAAATAAACCGATGATTTCTGCTTTATCCGTGTCGTAACGGATAAAGTCAGCTGATGCGCGGCTACCACTTAACAATTGTAACGCATCGATTATGATCGATTTTCCTGCACCTGTTTCACCTGTTAGAACAGTTAGACCATCCGAAAATTGTACGGAAATATCATCGATAATGGCAAAGTTCCGAATCGAAAGTTCCATAATCATGTCCGTCACCTCATTTTTAAGGAACATTTATAACATGTCGATAAAACGTTGTTCAACTATTTTCGCTTTCTCTTCCGTACGGCATATAATTAAACAAGTATCATCACCACAAATTGTTCCCATTATTTCCTCCCAATCGAGTTCATCAATGAGTGCACCGAGTGCATGGGCATTTCCTGGTATTGTTTTTAAGACAATAAAGTGCGATGCAGAATCGATACTAACGAACGCTTCTAAAATATGTCGTTTTAATTTGTCTAATGAATTAAAACGTTGTTCTGTAGGTAAACTATAGATATACTTTCCCGATGCAGATGGAATTTTAACTAATTGTAACTCCTTAATATCGCGGGAGACAGTAGCTTGAGTTACTTTAAAACCATTATTTTTTAATTTGGTGACGAGCTCATCTTGCGTTTCAATTTCACGCTCTGCAATTATTTCTTTTATTTTAATGTGCCGTTTTGTTTTACTCATTTTTTAACCTCCAACTACTTCAAGGCGATATGGGCTTCGTTTACGACTTTTTTGATTCGAGCATCTGTGACATATTGATCTGTTTGTCGTTGCGATTGCCACGTCGCATATGCTAAAAATTCGATATTTCCTTCTCCACCAGTAATAGGTGAATACGTTATATCGTGAAAGTGAAAGCCTGTTTCTGAAATAAACTGTTTCATTCGTCGTAATACTTCGATATGAACGTTTTGATCACGGATAATTCCCTTTTTACCTACTTGTTCCCGATTCGCCTCAAACTGTGGTTTGATGAGCATGATTATATCACTATCCTCACGAAGTACATGTTGCAAAACTGGTAAAATGAGGCGTAAAGAAATGAAAGAAACATCAATTGTTGCAACATGAGGTAATCCGTGCTGAAAATGTTCCTTCTTTACGTGACGAAAGTTCGTTCGTTCCATGACGATCACTCGCTCATCTGAACGGAGCTTCCAATCAAGTTGATTATAACCGACATCAATTGCATAGACCATTTTCGCTTCATTTTGTAGTGCGCAGTCAGTAAATCCACCCGTAGAAGCACCTATATCAACGACCGTTTTATTTTTCATCGTAATTGGAAATGTTTCCAATGCTTTTTCTAATTTTAACCCACCACGCCCGACATATTTCATCGATCCTTTCACTGTTAAAGGAATCGATTCATCTACTTTCATACCAGGCTTATCAAGTCGTTCAGTGTTCGAATAAACGAGACCAGCCATGATCATCCGCTTTGCTTTTTCACGTGTTTCAATTAAATTTCGTTTCACAAGTAATACGTCTAACCGTTCTTTTGTCATCATTTCCATCCCAATCATAGTCATTACTTTGTCGGTAATACGGTAATTTTAAGTTTTTCTTGAATAAAATAGACGACTTTTCCAGATATCAATATAATGCTCGTTGAAGAATGAATGGCAAAATATTTTCCTAACGCCTTACCACCGACAGTAAGTGCTGCAACGAGACTTGTCAAGACGATATTTAATATTATTTGGGTCGATGAACTTGGCGATTGTTGCATTAACCGTGTAATATCAATAATGACGATCGTTAGTGCACTACCACTTATAATACCCGAAATATCACCGATAACATCATTACAAAAGCTGGCAAATTTATCTGCATTTCGGTATATATTTACCGCTTCTTTTGCACCGATTACCTTTTCTGAGGCCATCGCATGGAGCGGTGCTTCTTTAGCAGCTGTTGCTGCAATACCTAACATATCAAAAACGATACCAATTAGAACGATGAAAAGGACGATAATAAGTCCAATAATCCATGTCACCTTACTTAGTAATGTTGAAGATAAACTTGAAAAAATAGCCGCTAACACAAACGTGATAACGGCTATCGTTACGCTAAATTTAATCGATCGTTTTACTTTATCATTCATGGACAAAATCCTACCTTACGAATATGTAGAAAGGAATGGTCATTTAAAAGGTTAAGACTGCGGCTTAGGTCCAGTAGGTTTTCCCAAATAGATACCTCGTGTCGCCACGGAGGCAGTTCCCTTTTAAATCTATTTTAACTTTGTCGCCAAAAGTTAGACTGGATTACCACTTAGTCCGCACTATAATCCCTTTTAAATGTCTATAACAGAACAGCCTAGGAGCTTTCCTCTACAGTCTTTGGCCTATCCCTAGCCTCTTTTGCAACACCGATTTCATAGAGGTACGAAAAAAGGATGAGAAGTGGCCAACTTCTTGTCCTTTTAAAGAAACTCTAATCCCCTCGGATGTCACTCAAGGCAGGCTACGCTGTCCATCGTGAAGAACGACAATCGTTCTTCGGACAGGTTCATACCCCATTCCATAATTTTACGATATGACGCTTCCTTACAGAGATGGGCCTCCGCGGTCAATGGGTCAACGCCCACATGCCTTTGTGGATCGCCCATAAACCTTAACTCCCAGCACCGACCCAAGTCTGGGCGACTCAAGCCGACACAAGGAACTTCATCGATATGCCCTTTGGCAGATTTTTAGGCCCGCCTTCAGGATAGGAGGACTGACTAGGATACTGCACCATTCCTACAAATGTTACCATTATTATAGCACAAGTGTACTAGAAAATCTATGTGTGCCATGTAGTAAACTTCAGCCCATTATCAATGAACAATACTGTTTATTTGCCTTTTCATCATATAGGTGACTCTATTTAGTTTTTAGTATGTTCGATCGCCAAAATGATGTAGTAAATCGTATAAATAATCATTGTTCGGCTTTGCACGTTCCAGTGCTTTTTCTGCCTTTTTAATATACGTTTCTTTATGACGCTCTGCACCGTCTAAGCCTAAAAGATTTGGATACGTACTTTTCTCATTTAGAGCATCGCTTCCGACCGGTTTTCCTAACTTTTCTGGGTCACCGATCACATCTAAAATGTCATCTTGTACTTGAAAGACAAGTCCTAAGTAATGAGCGTACGTTTTTAATTCATCCAATTGAATTTGCTGTACTTTCGCTAAATGTGCTCCAGCAATGATAGCAAAAGTAATGAGACGTCCTGTTTTTCGCTCGTGGATTTTTTCCAATTGTTCGACCGTAATTTGCTTGCCTTCGCTTTCCATATCTAACATTTGACCAGCAACCATACCTTCAGGGCCACTTGCTTTTGCTAACTCATTTAACAGAAACACTTTTTCGTTTGCTGTCAATAATGTATCTTTCGTAATTAATTCAAAGCTATACGTTAATAAAGCATCGCCAGCTAAAATGGCGGTAGCTTCGTCAAATTGTTTATGGTTCGTTAGTTTTCCGCGGCGATAGTCGTCATCGTCCATCGCGGGTAAATCATCGTGAATGAGTGAATACGTATGAATCATCTCTAAGGCAATGGCCGTATTCATCACTTTTTCGTTGCTCGTTGCAAAAGAATCATAACTTGCTGTTAACAAAATGGGACGGAGTCTTTTACCGCCCGCAAGCAATGAATACATCATCGAATCGTACAACTTTTCAGGAATGTCAGCTCGTTGAAATAACTGTTCCATTGATTCATTTACTTTTTTCCGATTGCTTTCTATATAACGTTGCATGTTTTATTCCCCTTGTATATGAAATGGATCTAACTCATCATCTTCATTTAACAGTTTTGCCATTTTTTCTTCGGATTGTTGTAAAATGTTCGCGCACTGTTTAGATAATTTCATCCCTACTTGATAGTAATCGATCGCTTTTTCTAAAGAAACATTATCTTCTTCTAGCTTCGTTACTATTTCTTCGAGTTTTCCGATCGCTTCTTCAAATGACAGTTCTTTTTCTTCTGCCATATTATTTCCTCCTCTTCACGTAGTGTAAAGTCGAGTGAATTCCATACGTTACATGAGTCGTTTACACGGTATGTTTGCTAATACTAGCATATTCACATACGGTCCTCTTCCTTTGTTTTTACGACTTTTTTCACTTCAGATTTTACGATTCCGTCTGTAATTTTAACGTCGACTAAATCTCCTATTTCTACATCTGTCACAGAATGAATTATTCGTTCATCTTGATCGTATAGGACAGCATATCCGCGCTTAATCGTTTGTAACGGATTTAATATAGTTAATTTATCTAGTAATCGATGCAATGAATGGCGCTTTTCACGTACGATATGAGCGACAATATCATCACGCCTTTTATTCATTCTCTCAAGCCGATCCTTTGCATCGTTTAACTTCTTCTTAGGTGTAAGTAGCGCCAATTTCGTCTCATATTGGTGCAACTCATTTGTTTTTCGTTCAAGATGTAACGTGACAAAACGATGCAACGAATCTGTTATGTGATCTAACATCTGTTCTTTTTCCGCTAGTTGTTTTTCTGGATGAAAGTAATCTAAACGCTTTGTAAGTGCGGCGTACCTTTCTTTTTTATCATGGACAAGCGCACGCATAGATTGGATTAATCGTGTTTCCAAATGGTATGTTTTCTCTATTAAGTCGACGATATTTGGCACGACTAATTCCGCTGCTGCCGTTGGCGTCGGTGCACGTAAGTCTGCGACGAAATCACTTATTGTACTGTCTGTTTCATGTCCAATCCCTGTAACAATCGGAATAGATGAATTAAAAATAGCTTGTGCGACTCGTTCATCGTTAAAGCACCAAAGATCTTCAATCGAACCGCCACCTCGTGCGACGATCAACGTATCAAATCCTTGTATCGTATTAGCTCGATTAATCGCTTCTACGATCGATGGTACTCCTTCTTCACCTTGGACTGTCGCCGGGACGATCGTTATATCGACTATTGGAAAACGACGTTTAATCGTCGTAATCATATCACGGACAGCCGCACTAGTTGGAGAAGTTATTAATGCGACATGCGATGGAAATGACGGTATCGGACGTTTATGTTCATCTAAAAAATACCCAGCTTGTTCTAATTTTTTCTTCAGTTGTTCATATGCAACAAAGAGAGCCCCAACTCCATCTGGATCCATCGTTTGTACGTACAACTGGTAATTCCCGAACCGTGGATAAACACTTACATACCCTTTAATTAATACGTTCATTCCGTCTTCAGGCTTAAACTTTAGACGAACGTTATAATTTTTAAACATAGAACAATCAATTTTTGCATGATCATCTTTTAAAGAAAAATACATGTGTCCTCTATGATGAAGTCGAAAATTCGATATTTCACCTCTAATCCACACCTCTTGTAAATGGGGATCGCGTTCCATCGTTTCTTTTATGTAATTCGTTAAAGCAGATACCGTTAAATATTTATCGCGCACGTTTATGCAACCCTTTTGTAGCTTGTACTGTATTTACTAACAGCATCGTAATCGTCATCGGACCAACACCTTTAGGAACAGGAGTTATGTATGATGCAACTTCTTTCACATCATCGAATAATACATCACCGACGAGCCCTTTTTCTGTTCGATTTACTCCGACATCGATCACAACTGCTCCTTCCTTTACGTATGAAGCATCGATAAATTCAGCTATACCGACTGCAACGATTAAAATATCTGCCTGACGTGTAATTTCTTTCATATTTTTCGTTTTCGAGTGACAATAAGTAACAGTAGCATCTTCATTTAATAACAACTGTCCCATCGGTTTACCGACAATATTACTTCTACCGATGACGACCGCATGTTTACCGATGAGCTCTATTTGTTTCGATTTCAACATTTCGATGATGCCGTAAGGTGTACAAGGTAAAAACGTCTGTTTGTTCGTCATCATTCTTCCAATATTGATCGGATGAAACCCATCGACATCTTTGTTCGGACTGATCGCTTCGATGACGAGCTGTTCGTCAATATGTTCAGGCAAAGGTAGTTGTACGAGAATGCCGTGAACTTTTTCATCAGCATTTAGCTCATGTATTTTTTTTAATAACGATGCTTCCGTCGTATTCTCCGGTAACCGAATTACTTCCGAAGAAATACCAACTTCTTTCGCCGCTTTTTCTTTTCCAGTTACATAAGAAATCGATGCGGGATCTTCTCCGACTAAAATAACCTTTAAATGTGGAGTTAATCCTATCTCTTTTAGCTCGTTCACTTCTTCCTTTAATTCGTGTCTCAATAGCTGTGCTACTTCCGTACCTTTTATAATAGTTGCAGACATTCGCTAGTCCTCCTTTTCGTTTATGATATTTGCTAACACACCATTAATAAACTTACCTGAATCGGTATCACCATATATATGAGCTAGTTCAATTGCCTCGTTCATTGCGACACCGACAGGGATGTCTTCTTCATATAATAGTTCGTATACGGCGATACGAAGTAACGTTTTTTCGACGAAAGCAATTCGTGAGAAAGACCATCTTTTTAAATTGGCACGAATCGTTTGATCAATATCGTCCAATCGTTCTATCACACCTGTAATAAGCCGTTTTGTATATTCATCCATCGTTGCATCGATATGCACTTCATCTTCATTCATGTTGTATTGAAAGAGCGCCTTGAACGCTTCTTCTCTAGCTATCTTTCTGCTCATCATTTTCTCCCTTTTGTTTCTTTTTAAGAAATCGTACCAAATTTATACTTATATGACTAGACGTAACAGTTACAAAATATGTATAAAAAGTTAAAAGTCAAAAGGAACACCCTTTTGACTTCATTCATTACTCAAATTTTTCAACGATTGGATAATCTTTTAAAAAGTCGGTATTGAAGTCACCGCGTTTAAACACGTCGTGTTCCATTATAAGTGCATGAAACGGTATCGTGGAGTGGATCCCGTCGATGACAAATTCTTCAAGCGCACGTTTCATTCGTTCGACCGCTTCTTCTCGTGTCGCTCCATATGTAATTAATTTTGCGATCATCGAATCGTAATGAGGCGGTATCGTATAACCTGGATACACTGCTGAATCAACTCGAACACCGTAGCCCCCTGGTGCAAGGTACATTTCGATATTTCCTGGCGATGGCATAAAACCTTTGAATGGATTTTCTGCGTTAATTCGGCATTCAATTGCCCACCCGTTAAACGTAACGTCTTCTTGAGAAATGGATAATTCATTACCGTTTGCGATATGAATTTGTTCTTTAATTAAGTCAATACCCGTAATCATCTCCGTCACAGGATGTTCTACTTGAATTCGAGTGTTCATTTCCATAAAGTAGAACTTATTCGTCTGGCGATCGAAAATATATTCAATCGTACCAGCACCGACATAATTGACAGCTTTTGCTGCCTTTACGGAAGCTTCACCCATTTTCGCTCGAATTTCTTCTGTAATAGCAGGAGATGGTGCTTCTTCGATTAATTTTTGTAATCGACGTTGAATTGTACAGTCACGCTCGCCGAGATGAACGACGTTACCATGCTCATCAGCTAAAATTTGTATTTCTACGTGACGAAAGTCTTCGATATATTTTTCAATGTAAACTCCCGGGTTTCCGAAAGCAACTTCTGCTTCTTTTTGTGTTATTTGTAATCCTTTCAATAATTCATTTTCATCGTATGCTACTCTAATACCGCGCCCACCACCACCGGCTGTCGCTTTAATAATGACCGGATAACCAATCTCTTCTGCAACAGCGATCGCTTCGTCTTCATTCTGAACGATACCATCTGATCCGGGTACGATCGGAACATTCGCTCGTTTCATCGTCTGTTTCGCGACATCTTTCATTCC
>DATGRY010000124.1:0-3168 GCA_035303165.1 Pseudogracilibacillus sp. | reverse complement strand
CCACATTTGATGACGATACAATTACTCACTATATTTCCTCCTACGAACGGTAGCTAGCGTTTATCCGTACGTAATCGTACGTTAAATCGCAGCCCCATGCCTTTCCTGATGCTTCACCGTCATGTAAGTGGACGGTAATTTTCACTTCATCGTTTTCTAAGTAATTCGTCGCTTCTTCTTCAGAGAAAGCTACTGGTTCACTCTGTTTTAATAACTGTAATGAACCGAGTGAAATATCGATCGTTTCTGGATTAATTTCCACACCGCTATAACCGACAGCTGCAATGATTCGACCCCAATTCGCATCTGCACCGTAAACAGCTGTTTTTACGAGCGAAGATCCAACGATCGTTTTCGCAATCTTTTTCGCATCCTCTTCCGTCTTCGCTCCATCCACTTCTACTTCAATTAATTTCGTCGCTCCTTCACCATCGCGGGCGATTTGTTTCGCTAACTGCTCACACGTTTTCGTAAGTAGCGCAACAAATGTCGGCCATTCAGCATGATCTTCCGTCACAACGTCGTTTTTCGCTTGACCATTCGCCAAGACGAGTACCATATCATTCGTCGAAGTATCTCCGTCTACCGTAATACAGTTAAACGTCTCATCGACGGCTATTTTTAACGCTTTTTGCAATGCATCTGCTTCGATTGCAATGTCGGTTGTAATGAATCCAAGCATCGTCGCCATATTTGGCTTAATCATCCCGGATCCTTTCGCCGCACCACCAATCGTTACCTTTTTTCCGCCCATTTCTGCTTCAAAACAAGCAGATTTATTAAACGTATCTGTCGTTAAAATCGATTCCTCAAAGTTAGATGCATCTTCCGCTGTTTTTCCTACGTTAATCTTTTCGATCCCTTGCATAATATTGTCCATCGGCATCTCTAAACCGATAATTCCCGTCGACGCAACAGATACGTAATGTTCTGGAATTAAAAATTTTTCCGCTGTTTTTTTACGCATTTCGTACGCATCGCGTAAACCTTGTTCACCTGTACATGCATTTGCGTTTCCGCTATTTACGACGACTGCTTGAATCGTCTGCTCTTTTGTAATGCTTTCTTTCGTCACCGTAATCGGTGCTGCTTGAATTTGATTTAACGTATATACTGCGGCAGCTTTTGCCGGAATTTCTGAATATACAATACCTAAATCATTTCGTTTTCTTTTCACTCCTGTATGCACACCTGCTACCCGAAAACCTTGCGGTGTAATGACAGAACCGTCTTGCACTTCCTTTATTTCTACTTTTACGTCCTCCATTGCGATTCCCCTTCGATTAAAAGTCTATGGAAATACAGGCATGAAATCTAAACCTGTTTTTTCATCCAATCCTAACATTTTATTCATATTTTGAACTGCTTGCCCAGAGGCGCCTTTCACTAAGTTATCTATAACGGAAACGACCGTCACGCGGTTCGTGCGCTCATCGTATGTCACACCGATATCACAGAAGTTCGAACCGTGAACTTCTTTTGTACTCGGAAATTGTCCGTGTTCTCGAATGCGAACAAAATAATCATCTTGATAACTTTCTTTAAATAACTCAACTAATTTTTCAGCAGAAACTTCTTCTGTCGCTTTTGCATAAATCGTCGACATAATACCACGTGTCATCGGTACTAAATGTGTCGTGAACGTAACAGCCCCGACACGTGCGTTCCAACGTTTTAACATTTGTTCTACTTCTGGTGTATGTTGGTGTTCATTCACTTTATATACTTTTAAGTTTTCATTCGTTTCGGAGAAATGAGTCGCTGCGGAAAGTCCTTTTCCTGCTCCACTCACTCCTGTTTTTGCATCTATTACAATCGACTCTTCATCGACTAACTTTTCTTGCACTAATGGCGCTAACCCTAACAACGCTGATGTGGGGTAACATCCGGGGTTAGAAATAAGATCTTTATCGGATAAATCCACATCAATCCATTCGGTTAGTCCATACACTGCCTTATTAAGTAAATGTCGATCAGCCGCTTCGATTCCGTACCATTTTTCATATACATCCTGGTTTATAATTCGATAGTCGCCCGATAAATCAATTACTTTCACACCTTTGTCTAATAATTGTGGAGCGAGTTTCATCGCTACTCCTGAAGGTGTGGCTGTAAAGACGATATCGACTTCCTTGGCAAGCTTTTCAACGTCTGCCGGCTGAAGTCGATCATGTACTACATCTTGCATATGTGGAAAACTTCCGGATAGAAGTTCGCCGTGCAAGCTCGTAGCGTGTATAGAGTGAATGGATACATGCGGATGCTGGCGCAAAATTCGTACTAATTCTGCACCCCCATAACCTGTTGCTCCTATAATTGCTATTTTCATTACTCATCCACTCCTGATTTTATTAATAAATACTATTATATACTGTATAAAAATAAAATCAACAGTATAAATATAAGTTTTAAAATTTTTCATTATGAAAACATTTTCGTTATATTGTCTTGTCTATCTTCTGTTTATTCTCAAAAATATTTTTGTAAGTTTATGCATGTTTAGTGTATATTGTGCCATTATCCCGGATCAAATTGCAAGTGATATCTATTTTTATACATCTATATGTATATATATTACTTCCGTGTATGTGTATGACTCATTTTTTGTCGCAATACATGTTCGATGAGCGCCGTAAAGAACCTTATACTATTCCTTAACAACACTTTTCATGAAAAAGTTACGCTATAATAAATAAGGTAATGTAAAAAGTTCTATGAAAACAATTGACAAATAAAGTTTTAAACTTTGGGTGACAAAAAAAACGACCGTCATCGCACTTGACAAAGACGGCAATAGTTTATGTGTAAGGTATCAAGGTCGAAGGGGACAACTTGATACTTGATTAAATTCAATAAATAGGTTACAAATTGAGAGTACAACTTGTCACATCCTTTTTCGGGATTTTTGAGTGGTTGGTAACCTCGATATTATCCAAAATTAAGGGGGTGACAAGTTTTGTTGTCTTAAATAGCTTTAAATCAACAAAAACGTAAGTTTTTACTAAGAAACCTTTGACAATACGCATGCGAAGATGGGGACAAGAATATGAAAAGTAGCGATGTACAACAGTTTTGCGAGAAACTACGGTGGTGCTGCGCTCGCCGAGAACAGTCGGATACTTTTTTCAAAAACTGTATAGAATCCTTCATGGATTTGGAAACAGAATT
>DATGRY010000123.1:0-28043 GCA_035303165.1 Pseudogracilibacillus sp. | reverse complement strand
GAACGATTATCCCGATGATACGCGTACAACATGTCGATACGAAACAAGGTCCGATTTTAAAACGGTATAGTTTAGCGACTGTATCGATTTCGACTGCTGCAACGGTACACGAAATACCAGCTTTAAACGAGGCGGAGGCTTCTGTTATTCGTGATCGAATTTCTGTTTTAGCGAGGGTGGATGAAGATGACATCTAACGAAGAACGACAAAAACGAGAGCTACAGTTTACTACGCCATCACGGATGCATCCAGCAGCAATTTTCTTTCGTTTCATTCTAACGATGAAAGAAACAATTTTTGGTCTTGGTATCGGATTAATTATTTCATTGAAAGAGTCGATTTTATTCTTTTTCATTTTTGCCGGATTATTTTTACTTTTTTTAATCGTTTCTAGCTTTTTAGCTTGGCTTCGGTTTACGTTTTGGATTGAAGATGGAGATTTACGTATTGAGCAAGGGGTACTGATCCGTAAGCGACGCTTCGTTTCGTTAAATCGTATTCATAAAATTGATATTTCCGCGAACGTCTTTCACCGGCTTTTCCATTTAGCGAAAGTGCAAATTGATACAGCTAGTAGTGGTGAGGGAGCGGAAGTAACACTTATTGCGTTAAAAATAGACGAAGCAAAAGCGTTGCAACAACAGTTGAAACAGCGAAAACGTTCTTCCGCGATCGTTGAGGAAACAGATGTAGATAAAAAAGTTTATCCGAAAAAACAAATTTCGTGGGAACGATTGTTTATTGCTGGTTCCACATCAGGTAGTATCGGATTTATGATTTTAATTGCATTAGCTATTTTTAATCAAATTGAAGAGTTACTTCCTGATAAGTTGTATAAATCAGCATACGTCTGGCTTATTAATTTAGGTATTGTTGCGATCATTACGTTCGTGCTATTTTTACTCTTTTTACTTTGGGTGCTCGGCATTGCCGGGACGATGATAAAATACGGTAACTTCAGAATTGAAAAGCGACGTCGTGAATTGCTTATTAAGCGTGGATTACTCGAAGTAAAAGAACTTACCATTCCATTTGATCGCATTCAAGCGATCGGTATCGAACAAAGTCCGATTCGACAACCGTTTAAGTTCGTCCGTATTTTTGCCGTTGTCGCTGGTGGTTCGTTCGACAATTCAGAGTCATTTCCAGTACTTTTCCCATTGTTAAGAGAAGATGAAGTCGAGCCGTTTTTACAGACGTTTTTAACGGAATTTGAACAACTACCGACAAATCTTAACCCGTTACCGAAAAAAGGGCGAAAATATTATTTCGTATTAACGACACTTCCGTTTGCTCTTTTGGCGATTCCCGTTGCGTATTTTTTACCGAACTTTCTGTGGTTCGCTATTTTCTTATTCATCTGTAGTTTCATGTTCGGTATTTGGCAACACCGCGATGGTGGATATCATATTGATCATAAACGAATTACGCTTCGTCGTCGTACGTTAAATAAAGTGACGATCGTAACGCATCATCGCCGTATTCAATCATTTAAAATGCGCCAACATATACTGCAACAAATGAACAAGTTAGCAACTGTACATATTTCATTAATTGGTTCGTTCGGGTTAGGAACGCATTATTCGTTAAAACATGTCGCGGAAGAAGATGCATTCACACTTGCACAATGGTATTCTTATCGCAAAAGGAAAGAGCAAACTATTCCGCAGAAGCGTTTAAATGAACCGGTATTTCGTTATGAAGAATAATCGCTTGTTGTTACAGTTTTCATACGGTACACTATATAATGTGATACGATTACAACGTAGCGAATAATGGAATAAACCGGAGGTACAATATGTTAAACAAATTAGGTATCGAACGAGTGACGATCGAACTACCATTTCGTTTAAATCACGTCAACTGCTTTATTGCTAAAAACAGTGATGGATATGTCGTCATAGATACGGGACTGCATCGCGATCATACGAAAACTGTTTGGGATGAAGTATTGCAAGATAAACACGTCACAAACATTATCGTCACTCATTTACACCCTGACCATAGTGGTTATGCTGGAAAACTGCAACAATTGACAGGCGCGAAAGTGGCGATGACGAAGATAGATCGTGAATCGATGGATAAAATTTGGACGGACAGTTCAATTCCAATTTTACAACGTGATTTTAAGCGAGCAGCAGTGCCTGATGAAATTATTCACGGGATTTTAGGCGTTATTGAAAACTTTCGTACATATACGAACCCATTTCCTACAGTTAATCATTATTTGGATGATGGAAATATAGTTGAGATAGGTAATGGAACGTATGAAGTCATTCGTACGCCAGGTCATTCCGCAGGTCTCGTCGTTTTCTACAACAAAGAGGCGAATGTTTTATTAGCGACGGATCATATTTTACCGCACATTACGCCGAATATTTCCTATTGGTTTTATGGGGAAGATAATCCGTTACAATCGTATGAAAACTCGTTAAAAAAGATGAAACAGTACGAAGCGGAATACGTTATCCCGTCACATGGAGATCCATTTTACGATGCGAATAAACGAATCGACGAAATATGGAACCACCACCTTGAACGCCTTGAACAAACACTTGACTATATGAAAGGTGGAACGACGATCTTTTCTGTTTGTGAACAACTCTTTCCACAAGAACTTACATTTCACGAACATCAATTTGCTATAGGAGAAGCTATTTCTCATTTAGAATATTTACGTTTTAAAGGCGAATGTACGCGTGAACTAGTAAACGATCAATGGGTTTATAACGTAGGATAAATGTTATCCAGTCACTTTATGTTTACAACCTATGTAAAATTAACTTCTCTTCATATGTACCGGTGTTCGCGAACATCGGTACATTCATCCCCATTGACATACAAAAAATATATGATAATACAATAAATATATAAAATAATGGTATAGAGGAACTCTTGAAATATATTTTTTTTGCTATATAATACAATGTAAGAATTACGAACGATCGTAAGGTAGCTAAGTGAAAGCGTTTACAAAAAAGAACAAACTCTTGGAGGAATGCATTTTTATTTATGGTTAATAGTTAAAAAATTCAGAATTAACAAACATCAGGGGAACGTTCGTAAGTGTTATTTGCAGAAAATGTATAATGTATAAAATAAGAGAGGGGGGGAAGTGGTTTATAGTCAGTACCCGTTTATGTTTAGTTGACGTTTAGAAAGTTGTACAGTTTTATCGTTGCAATTACACGAAACGAAAATATGCGAACATCATCATGTACATTAATTTCTAGCACTATTTTTATCGTTGGGGGAAATATAAAACAAAAGTGTGGGGGCTTTTGTTTTATATAAAAAGATTTTGTAATATGTAAAGAAATTGATTGCATGATCGATGTTTGCGCTATTTTATGTATGTGAGATTTTTCTGCTTTTTAATTATTTGAAATTTCAAAAGATTGTACACTACTATGCGAGAAATGGTTAATTTTAAAAATGGGGGAAAATCAATGAGAAAATTAAGTGTAACATTTATGCTTTTCATTATTTTCATACTTGCAGTCGGTTGTAGTGTGGATGATGAGACGGCTCCAGCTGATGCAGGTGCTGAAGATGCTACAGCAGAAGACGCAGATAGCTCAGACGATACAATCCGTATAGGTGCATTATGGCCATCTGCAGAAATTCCACCAGTTCAGTCGAAAATGGAAGCGACAGAAGAAATGGCCGAAGAACTTGGGGTAGAATTAATTAATATGGATGCACAATTCGACGCTCAGACACAATCTGAACAAGCTCGAAACTTATTAGCACAACAAGTTGACGGTGTGTTAGTCGACTTAATCGACCCACAAGCGATCGTTCCAGCACTAAAGGAATTACACGAGGCCGGTATTCCAGTTATAACGACATCGATGCCTGTAGCACCAGAAGGTGAAGAATACGTTACGTCATTTATCGGTGCGGACAACTATGAAAACGGATTCATAACAGCGAAACATTTAAGCGAGTTATTAGGTGAAGACGGTGGAAAAGTAGCCCTTATTGAAGGAGCACCAAGTATTCTCGTTCAAGAAAACACGGAAGGGTTTGAGGCTGGGATAGAAGGAACGAATATTGAAATCGTGGATGTACAATCGTCTGATTGGGATCGTCAAGAAGCGATGGATATTATGCAAGACTACTTGACAAAGTATGACGATTTAGACGCTATTTTCGTCTATCACGATAACATGGTTCCAGGAGCATATCAAGCGATGAAACAAGTAGGAAGAGAAGATGACATTATTATCATGGGTTACGGTGCAACAATTGAAGGAATGGAATTAATTGAAGACGGGACGATCGCCGGAAGTGCTGTTGAAGACTTATGGTGGCAAGCACAAGAAGGAGTAAAACGTATGGTTGAAGTCATCGAAGGCGGAGACATTCCGAAAGAAATCATCGGGGAAGTTAAACTTATTACGAAGGACAATCTAGACGAGTACGAATCTCGAAACCATTAATAAATTTGTTCATCGTAAAGAAAAAAGTAAAAGCGGTATGGGTGCACCCAGACATCTATACTGCTTTTTTTCTAATCGTATATAGGAGATGAAATATATGCCAATATTGGAAATGAAACAAATCAATAAAGAATTCCCAGGTGTAAAGGCACTCGATAATATGAGCTTAACGGTTAAAAAAGGGGAAGTTCACGGTTTGTTAGGGGCAAATGGTGCCGGGAAGTCGACGTTAATGAAGGTGCTTTCAGGAATTTATGAACAAGACTCAGGGGAGATCTATTTTAAAGGGGAAAATGTAAACTTTACGACTCCGTTGGAAGCCCATGAAAAAGGGATTGTCATTATTCACCAAGAACTCAGCTTAGTTCCGTCTTTATCAGTCGCTGAAAACATTATGATCGGTCGGCTATCGGGAAAAAACTATAACGTCGATTGGAAAGATATTAATGAAAAGGCCGTCTATTATTTGAGCCAAGTAGGAACGAAGTTACATCCGAATACGCGTGTACGGGATTTAAGTGTAGCGCAAATGCAACTCGTAGAAATTGCGAAAGCTCTTTCCTACGATGCCGAATTAATTATTATGGATGAGCCGTCTGCCGTTTTAAGTGGTTCTGAATTAACGCAACTGTTCAATACGATTGAGACGTTAACCGAGCGCGGTGTTACTGTTATATACATTTCACATCGTTTAGAGGAAATCTTCCATATATGTGATCGGCTAACGATTATGCGTGATGGTCGTATCATCGAGACGCGCCATGTCGAAGATACGACGCGAGATCAAATCATTCGTGGCATCGTCGGTGGAGAAATAAAAGATGAGTATCCACCGAAAGAGGGGGGAGAGATTGGGGAAGAGATCTTATCCGTTCGTAATTTATCGGTCGAGGGAGAGTTGAAAAACGTATCCTTTTCATTACGTGAGGGAGAAATACTCGGTTTAGCTGGATTAGTCGGTTCCGGTCGAACCGAAATAGCCCGTTGTTTAATTGGTGCAGACCCGTTCGATGAGGGAGAGATTATTTACCGTGGGAAGCCGGTGAAAATAAAAAATCCACGTCAGGCGATTAAACAAGGGATCGCGCTCGTCCCTGAAGACCGAAAAGAACAAGGGTTAGTGACGGATTTCTCTTTAAAACAGAACTTTACGATGGCGGCATTACGTCGTATTCAACAGGGGGGATTTTTGAAGTTTCGTAAAGAGACAAAGGATTCATCCGAGCTCGTCGATCGCCTCAAGGTGAAGACGCCGTCGATTCAACAGCTTGCGTTAAACTTAAGTGGTGGCAACCAACAGAAAGTGGTTGTGGCGAAATATTTATATTCTGAAGCTGACGTCCTCATTTTAGATGAGCCGACTCGTGGAGTCGATGTCGGAGCGAAGCGTGAAATATATTTAATTATTCGCGAATTAGCGAAAGAGGGAAAAAGTGTTATTTTAATCTCTTCTGATTGGGAAGAGTTACTCGGTTTAAGCGATCGAATTGTCGTCGTGCACGAGGGAGAAATTAAAGGTGAAATGCCAGGCGAGGGCGCGACGGAAGAAAAAATATTAGATAAGGCATTAGCTTAAATGGGGGTGAAGTGAGATGACAAGTATTACAGAAACGAAAGAGACGGAGAACGAAGTATTTAGAAAACGTTTTGACATAGCCGATGTCGGCCCATTAATTGGACTGATTCTATTAGTCATTATCGGCTCGATCGTCGCTCCATCGTTCTGGACGAAAGGAAATATTATAAACGTTCTAAATCAAGTGTCGATTTTAGGTCTCGGTGCATTGGGGATGACGTTCGTAATTATTTCGCGTTATTTTGATTTATCGATTGCCGGCTTTTTATCGTTAAGTGGTGTCTTAGTCGTCGGTATGCAGGAGACTCTTGGCACGTTTGGCTCGATTATTTTCATGATTCTAATCGCTGTGATCGCCGGGATGTTTAATGGAACGATTATGCGTGTCGTAAAAGGAGATTTCGGTGCCTCGATTATGATTACGTTCGGTACAGGAACGATATTTTCTGCGATCGCACTCCTTTATTCGAAAGGGTATACACTCGTTCCGATTCAAGACCCACTTTTTGATTGGTTTGGAAACGGACGAATCTTTACGATACCTGTTCCGATCATTATCTTTTTAGTTAGTGCGGTCATTATGCATATTCTTTTACGTTATACGACGTTTGGTCGTTCTGTCTATTTAACAGGTGCAAATCCAGAGGCTGCTCGTTTATCTGGTATTCCGATTCATCGTGTGCAGACGACAGCGTTCGTCATCTTAGCGGTGCTCGTTGCGATCGGTGCGCTCATTCGCAGTTCTCAGACGTTAGGAGCGACAGCAACTGCCGGTGAGGGGTATGAGTTAGATGTTATTGCGGCGGTTGCGATTGGGGGAACGAGTTTAGCTGGTGGTGCGGGTAATATCGTTCGTACATTAGTAGGAGTATTAATTATCGGCGTATTAAACAACTTATTCATTTTAATCGGCTTAAGTAACTTTGACCAAATGGTCGCAAAAGGTGTCATCATTATTATTGCGTTATTGTTAGATAAGCGACCGGATGTTCGCAGTTGGATTCGTAGATTACGAGGTAGGGGGTGACGGGCAATGAACTATGTCCAAATGTTGTATCGACAAAAAGCAGTCGTTATTTTAGTATTACTTACGTTGTATGCGATCATTTTTGCACCTTACTTTTTAACCGGACATAATTTATCGAACTTGTTCATCCAAGTAAGTGTGTACGGTATTATCGCTTTTGCGGTAACGTTCGTTATTTTAAATGGTCAATTAGATTTATCCGTCGGGTCAGTGATGGCGTTTTCGGGCATTTTTATGGCCCTTTTAACGGAACATATGCATGTCTTTTTAGCGGTTCTTTTCACGATATTACTCGGTGCGCTTATCGGGTTAGTTATCGGTTTACTCGTTAGTTACGGAAACTTACATTCTTTCGTCGTCACACTATGTGCGATGTTCTTTTTCAACGGGTTAGCATTAAAGTTATCGGATGCGCGTCCGATCAACGTACAAGATCCGTTTTTAAATATGGTAGGGAATGGGAAGTTCTTTCAAATTCCTGTATTAGTCATTATTTTCTTCATGACGTTTGTCGTTGGGGAGTACGTATTACGGAAGACGAAGTTCGGTCGGAACGTCTATGCCGTAGGTGGCGATGAGCAAGTCGCACGCTTTTCAGGGATCTCGGTCCGATTTTATAAAATTATCGTCTTCGTCATCTCAAGTGCAGCGGCAGCGTTTGCGGGTGTATTGCTTGCGGGGATGTTAAATGCGGCCTCTCCGTTTGTCGGTGGTGCCGCAGCGTTAAAAGTCATTTCGTGCGTCGTTATCGGTGGAACGAGTTTAGCGGGTGGAGAGGGTGGTATACGTCAAACATTAATTGGTGTATTAATTTTAGGTGTACTTGACAACTCGCTTGCGCTTATGAACGTACATTCGTTTTATCAAACATTTATATTAGGTTGTTTACTCGTACTCGTCGTTGGTTGGGATTACTACGAGCGAAGCAAAAAACCGGAGCTAGCGGCGTGAAATAATAGAAACAGGAACCGACTTTGTCATTGCGACAATTTCGGTTCCTTTCATACTTAAGGTAAATCTACCTCGTCCTGCTTCGTAACATGTATAGTCCCGAACGGATGTTCAGGTGGGGCATAAATAGAATATAATTTTAGCGGAACATTACTAATATTTGTTAAGTTATGCCAAACTCCAGCAGGTACAAATATTGCATCGCCTGGATGGACATAGTAGCTAACATTTAGATGATCCTTATTTTTACCCATTTGTACATAGCCATGCCCCATTTCTATCCGAAGAAATTGATCTACCGTTTCATGAACTTCCAACCCAATATCTTCACTAATCGGAATACTCATTAATGTTACTTGTAAATGCTTACCAGTCCATATTGCCGTTCTGAAAGTATCGTTCTTATTAGTTGCTTGTTGAATGTTCGTTACGAACGGTTTATGTCCATGATCGGAATAGGAATTGTCCATTCTTTTATTTAAAGGTTGTGTTTGATGTATGGGTTGCATGTAATATGGACTTTGTTCATACGTATATGGCATTGCATAAAGTGGAGCATACGGTGGATAATGATCGTATAGATGGCAGCAACATCGTTTCACTTGTTTCATTTATTGTCCTCCTGAGCAGTTATAGTTATTGCATCATATGTAATTAATTTATAAATGTGATCGAGTGTCCGCGTTTAAAAGATTACTCGTTTATAGTGAAATATGATCTATAGTTACCTGTTAACGAAAGAGGAACGATAGTTTGTATGGATGTATTATGAATGGTGAAGTCGTTTTAAATGAAAAGAGTAATTAAATAATATAAAGTAAAGTTATATAGAATTATGTTAGTTTAACGATAAAAAGATTGGTGTGTGTTTATGTTGAGGAAATGGATCGTCATACTTGTCATCGTTCTCGTTCTCGGTTGGGTTTTTTACGATTATTTTGATCGAGAGCAAACAGAAAAGGAAGGAAGTGATCAAGATAACATGGTTGAAATGGTGGAGGATGATGAGGTTAGTTCAACGGAAGGATTAGAAAATATCGGATTAGAGCGAGGAAAAGTAGCACCGGATTTTACGCTAGAAACATTGCAAGGAGAGATGATTAGTTTATCAGATTTTCGGGGTGAAAAGGTACTGTTAAACTTTTGGGCTTCTTGGTGTCCTCCTTGTCATGCGGAAATGCCTGATTTAACTCGGTTTCATGAATCATATGATGATGCGGTGATCGTTTCTGTTAACGTAACGGAAACGGAAAAAAGTTTGGATGATGTACACGAATTTTTAGACGAGTATGATGCATCATTCGTTGTATTACTTGACGAAACGTTACGAGTATCTAACTTGTATGGTGCCCACCAATTACCAACGACGTATTTAATCGATTCCGAGGGGAAAGTTCATAATATGGCGATCGGTCCCGTGACGTATGACATGCTCATCGAGGAATTTTATAAAATGAAATAGATGATGCGAAACAATTATGTGCTTTCATCGTGTGATCACTTTTCTTTTTGGTCGTTTGTAGCAAATTGCTATCGATAACATTAATTGTTCATTCCTTTTCACATTCATTTTTAGAACGAAAAGTAAAAAAAGAAACTGGCATTACGAAATTTCGTAATGCCAGTTTTTGATGAGCCGTACTGGATTCGAACCAGTGACTTCTTGCCTGTCAAGCAAGCGCTCTCCCACTGAACTAACGGCTCGTTTATCATCTTTTTTTGCTGACATATTATAATATACACAATTTTTTTCTAGATGTCAAAAATAATGAGTTTTAAATGATGGAAGTAAAAATGGTAATGTTATTTTTATAGAAAAAGCGCAAGAGACGTATAGGTGACGTCTCTTGCTAGCATACTATTAACCGTTCTTTTGCTGAAAAGTCTTCATAAATTCACTTAACGCTAAGCAAGCTTCATGCGGTACAGCGTTGTATGTCGATGCACGGCAACCACCGACAGAACGGTGTCCATTTAAACCGACAAAGCCAGCTTCCGCAGCTTCATGTAAAAACTTTTTCTCCAGTTGCTCATCTTCCAGGCGGAAGGTAATGTTCATAAGGGAACGACTTTCTTTTTCTGCATGTCCTACGTAAAAACCGTTGCTTGCATCGATCGTGTCGTATATTATTGCTGCTTTTTCCTCGTTGTTTGTAGCAATGGCATGAAGTCCACCTTGTAATTCAATCCATTTTAATACTTCACCGAGCATGTAAATACCGAAAGTTGGAGGTGTATTATATAACGAGTTTTTATCGACGTGTGTCGCATACGATAACATCGTCGGTACATCGTCATTTGCTTGCTCTAACAATTCTTTCTTTACAATGACGACGGTCACACCGGATGGACCTAAGTTTTTTTGCGCTCCAGCATAAATAAGGTCAAATTGTGACACATCGATCGGCTTAGACATAATGTCGCTCGACATATCCGCAATGAGCGGCACGTCAAGTTGCGGGAACTGTTTCCATTGTGTTCCGTATATCGTATTATTGGACGTCACGTGAACGTATGCGCTATTTTCTTTTACGTCGTTCATCGTCACTGTCGGAATGTTGCGGTACTCATTATTTTTCGTACTAGCAACTTCATAGGAGGTGCCAAAATACTTCGTTTCAGCGAGCGCTTTTTCGGACCACGATCCTGTTAAAATATATCCTGCCTCTTTTCCGTCACGTAAAAAGTTATACGGAATCATCGCAAATTGTAAACTAGCGCCACCTTGAACGAAGACGACTTCATAATCGTCCGGTATTGCTAACAGTTGTTTCATCCGATCAATCGTCGCGTTATGAACTTCCTCATACGTATTACTTCGATGACTTAATTCCATGACCGACATTCCGCTATTGTTGAAGTTTGTTAATTCTAACTTTGCCTGATCTAACACTGCGGATGGCAATGCAGCTGGTCCTGCGTTAAAATTGTAGACGTTTTTACTTTGTTGCATCACATTTTCACTTCCTATATATTGTTACGTTTTATTATACTTCGTTATCCGCTATTTGTTAATTAATTATCTTATACAAAATAGTGACAATTATGTTTTTCTTTTTTTAATGGTGCTACAAAATAACAGAATTTAATATATAATGTCCAATGAGCTGTCTAGCTATGATACACTAATGGATAGAAAAAGCGGATAAGGTAGGTGTCGATATTTGCATATACAAGAAGCGAAAAAAATGGCGTTTTTTCCTGAGACGATTTTCGGTGAATTGAAACAAGCTGCTGCAAAAAAGGCGGAAACAGGAGCAAAGGTAATCGACTTAAGTTTAGGTAGTCCAGATATCCCGCCGAAAAAAATCGTTCGCGATAAGTTAGCGGAAATGACTCGGTTAAAGTCGATGTACGGGTACACGTTGGGAGGGATTGCGCGTTTTAACGAGGCGGTAGCTCGGTATTACAAACGACGTTCGAACGTCGATCTTGACCCAAAGACGGAAGTGTTACAAACGATGGGTTCACAAGAAGGACTCGTTCATTTACCGCTTGCCTTTTGTAACGAGGGCGATATCGTTTTAACGACAAATCCAGCTTACATCGCTTACGACACAGGCATTCATTTGGCGGGTGCGACTCCTTACTATATGCCTTTACGAGAAGAAAATGATTTTTTACCCGATTTAACGGCTATCCCGGAAAATGTGCTCCAAAAAGCGAAGTTGCTCATTTTAAACTTACCTGGAAATCCTGTTCCGGCGATGCCGACAGAAGCTTTTTTTGAAGAAGTTGTTCAGTTTGCAAAGACGTATAACATTCTCGTTTTGCACGATGCAGCATATTCGGAATACTATTTCACTGGTTCGAAACCGTTAAGTTTTCTCGAAACTCCGGATGCAAAAGATGTCGGTATTGAAATTAACTCGTTATCGAAAAGTTTTAGTTTAGCGGGGGCACGTATCGCTTATTTCGTCGGTAGCCGTAAAGCGATCGAAATATTACGCAAATTTAAATCGAACTTAGATTACGGTACGTTTCAACCGATTCAAGAAGCTGCGATCGTTGCTCTCGATCATGCAGAACAAATTACGGATGAATTACGAACGACGTTTTCACGACGGCATGAATTGTTAATGACTGGATTACAAGAGCTCGATTGGAAAGCGACACGGTCAAAAGGAGGTATGTTCATCTGGTCTAAATATCCTTATGACATACCGACAGAAACGTTCGCTTTTCAATTAGTTGAACAGACAGGTGTCGTCGTCGTTCCGGGAACGATTTTCGGTTCTGAGGGAGAAGGGTTCGTTCGTATTGCACTCGTTCAAGATGAACAGACATTGGAGCAAGCGATTGAAGCGTTACGTTCATTTCGTCCGTAACGATGTTACATCCTTTCCTTAGCTCATGTGACATACGTCACAGCAAATGAAACATTTGCGCGCTATGATGAGAATAAATAAGGAAAGGGAGGATATCAATATGGAATTTACAATACATGATACGCCGGCAACGATCGTAAAAAAGTATCCGCAAGCAAGTGACTTGTTTAAGGAAAACAAAATCGATTTTTGCTGCGGTGGGCATATTCCGTTGCAAGAACAAGTAGTTAACAAGGACATAGATGGTAGTGAGCTTCTTTCGCAATTAAATAAACAATATGTGGCATGGAAAGAGGCGGGAAATGTTGCACATAACTGGGACGAAGTGCCTTTAGAAGATTTAGTTGATCATATAATTTATCATCACCATGCTTATGTAAAAGAGGAGTTACCACGTTTAGGGGAACTCATCGAGCGAGTTTATAACGTGCACGGAATGGATCATCCTCATTTACAAACGTTATTCCGTCTCTTTAATGCGTTTAAAATAGACATGGTTGAACATATGTTTAAAGAAGAAAATGTCGTATTTCCACTTATAAAAGATTATATAGCGAATGAAGACGAACAACTATTATCGCAAATTCGCATGTTGAACGATGAGTTAGAAAAAGAACACGACGATTCTGGTGACATATTGAAACAAATTCGCGAGATTACAAATGGCTTTGAATTACCGTTCGGTGCTTGCGGAACGTATCAAGTGACGTATGCGCGGTTGGCAGAATTAGAAGATATGACTTTCGAACACATACATTTAGAAAACAACGTTTTGTTTCAACGGCTTTAAATAAGAACGTACGAAAAGTATGATGTTTTCATCTCTGTTTTTCGTACGTTTTTTGTTTCGTCAATGATATCAATTATGTGAAAATCCCTCTATTCATATAGATATAAGTTTGGTATAATTGGCAAGAAGTGATGGAAAGGGGGAGGACACATGAGCGGAAGAATTATCGTTGGTGCAATTTTTATCGGTTTAGGTCTCGGTGTTTTGCTTGACCAATTAGACGTCATTCACTTTTCACAAATTATATCGACTTGGTGGCCACTCATTTTAGTTATCATCGGTATCGTACAATTATTTAGTCGAACGAATTCATCCGTCATTTCTGGACTTATTTTTATAGCTGTTGGGATTATGTTCTTATTACATACGCTCTTTGAAATGAACGTAATGAAATTTATGTTCCCATTTATTTTCATCGTCGTCGGATTGTCGATTATATTTTCGAAACGAGCGGAGAAACGCCAAGATATATCAAAAAGGCGTGAGACGTTCGCTTTATTCGCTGAGACAAACGCGGTGAACAATGCGAATCCATTTACAGATAGTTCAGTTGGTGCCATATTTGGCTCGGCGAAAATTGATTTACGAGAAGCAACTTTTGCCGATGCAAGTGCCGAAATCGAAACGACGGCCATTTTCGGTAATGTGACGATTATGGTCCCGAGTCACGTCCGTGTCGAGTTTACTGGTGTACCAATACTTGGCAGTTTCGAGGATAAAACTCGCTTTCAAGCTGCTGATGGGGAAAAAGTGACGTTAACATGTAAATCGTTTATCGTTTTTGGTAGTGTGGAAGTGATCAGTTAAGTTAAGTAGAAATCCGAGGAGGATAATGCGATCCTCGGATTTTTTAAATATAGTTACATTTTTCCGGAGCGAAAGATCGTAAAAATCATGAAGATAAACATTAATGTCGCGACGATAGATCCGACCTCAATGACAGGTAAGCGCCATAATAACGTTGTTTGACCGACAATAGCTGCACCGATGATAAGCCCTACCATAAGGATGCTGAAAGATAGTAAAATGATACTAAAAGAGAGACGATTACTCACACGATCGAGCCGTCTTAAAAATGACTGTAAATCGTGGACGTTTACATCGAGTCGTAATTTCCCTTTCTTCACCGTCTTCGTCAGTTCATTTAAATCTTTCGGCAGTTCAGATACGTATTCGATGTTTTCAAGTAAGAGATCCCACGACTTACGGGCGACATATTTCGGATGATACCGTTCAGCTAGGAGTTGTTTTCCGTACGGTTCGACTGCTTTCATAATGCTTACGCTCGGATCGAGTTGTTCGATTACATTTTCTAACGTCAAAATCACTTTCCCTAAAATCGCTACATCAGACGGTATTTCAATGCGATGTGTATAGGCGATCGAAAAAATTTCTGCCATCACTTTCCCTAAACTTATTTGTTGTAATGGCATTTCGTAATAATGGGATTGTAAGGAATATAAGTCGCGCTTTAATTTATTGCGACTTTCCACACGATCTGTTAAGCCCCATTTGTCGAATGTACGTAATATCCCTTCCATATCCCCTGTATGTAATTGGATAATGAGCGATGAGAAATAATATTTTAAATCGTCGGTTAAATGACCGATCATACCGAAATCCATAAAGACGACTTCATTATGAGGTAAGATGAAGATGTTTCCGGAATGAGGATCACCGTGAAATGTACCGTGAATTAAAATTTGTTGGATCATCGAGTCAGTTATACGCTGCGCAATTTTTTTCGTGTTATAGCCACTCCTCTTTAATTCATCGATATGGTTCACTTTTATACCCTCAATTAGTTCCATCGTTAGTACTTTTTCTGTCGTTTGTTCCCAATAAATTTCCGGTGCATGGACGTATTCGTTCTCGGCAAATTGTTTTCGAAACCGCTCGCCATTTCTTGCCTCTAATGTATAATCGATTTCATTTCGTAACGAGTGGGCAAACTCTTCAATGATGTCAGAAATGTTGTACGACTTCGCCCACGAAAAGCGGGACTCTAGTAGCTTAGATAAGTTGCGTAATATTTGTAAGTCTGTTTCCATCGTCTCTTTTATGTTCGGACGTTGCACTTTTACAGCAACTTTTTCTCCCGAAAAAAGAGTCGCAACATGAACTTGTCCGATTGAAGCCGCTGCAAGTGGCTCTTCTTTGAAAGATGCGTATACTTCATTAATTGGGCGTTCAAATTGTGTTTCAACGATCGTTTTTATTTCAGTGAAAGGTATCGCGGCTACTTCGTCTTGCAACTTTTCTAGTTCGATGGCAATCTCTTCTGGCACTAAATCTCGTCTTGAACTTGCAATTTGTCCAAGTTTGACAAAAGTTGGACCTAGTTGTTGCAATGTATCGCGTAGTTTCATGCCGATATGGGATAAATTTTCATCGCCTTGAAAGGAAGGGTCTTTCGCACTTGATTTGTCTGTTAAACCGATACGGAATAAAATGTGGCTGAAACCATTTTTAATAAACGTATTTATTATTTCTTGATACCGTTTTCGTTGCGATCCTCTTTTACTCATCGTATATCTCCTCCGGTATGACCTAATCGGCAAGTGAACTTGACTTAAGTATATGCTTAAGCGTACTTGAATTCAAACTTTGTAACGTCTGCTCTCATGTTTTTCGTGTTCATTTTACGGTTAGTTATTTTTTGTGTTTATTTTTAGACTTTCGTTTTCATCAAAACGATATATAATGAAAGAAATAGCGTTTTTGGCAAAAATAACATTTCTGGGGGATCCGATTATGCAATATATATTTAAACGTGGGAAAGATAAACGTGCACCACTTTTTTTCATGTTACACGCATCAGGTGGTACGGAACGTGATCTCGTTCCACTAGTCAAAAAGTTTAATGAAACTGCACCTATACTAAGTGTTCGTGGAGAGGGAAGTGATGCAGGAGAGACGTGTTTTTTTAATCGAGCTGAAGACGGTTCAGTTGATCGAGAGGATTTTAAGGAAAAAACAGCTCAAACAGCTGCTTTTTTACGTGAAACGATAAAAAAGTACGAAATGAATGAAAGACATATTATTGCTGTTGCCCATTCAACAGGCGCTACGATGGCGCTACATTTGCTACTGAAATACCCGTCGCTATTAAAAGGAGCTATTTTGTATCATCCGCTCGTTTACAATCTGTCTCGTGAGCAAGTTGACCTTTCGGAAAAATATGTGTTTATCGGCGCGACGAAAAATGATCCGTTTATTTCGGTAACGGAGACGAACACTTTGTATAAATATTTACACGATGCAGGGGCAAATGTCGAAGTACATTGGGAGAACGGATTACATTACTTAACGGGAGAGGAATTTGCTGCCTCTCGTATGTGGTTCGAAAAGATGGAAAAAGATGTATTTACACGTTAGTTTTGTCCTTTTTTCTTATACGTATAGTGTGGGGTATTAGAACATTTTTCTTTTTTTATTATTCATGTTATTATAATACTGTACAATTGCGGACGGTCTTTATATAAAAGGTAAACTGTTCACTTGCACGGGTATGTACAGTCATTTAGTCCGCTTACACGAATGAAATACGTAAGTTTCATTAAGATAAAAATGTCTTATATGAAAACAGAAGTGAAAGGGTGGATGAAATGGATAAGTTAGGTAGTGTATTGCAAAGCCTTATGTGGGTTGTCGTCGTTTTAGCTGTACTTATCTTTATTGTTGTCATTATCGTAGGGCATACGAACTCATTTGATTTTTTCTACAGTTTTAACGAAGGCAATAACGTCGTAAGTGAAGTTGTACGAAGTCTTACCGCATAGCTTGAAAATAATAAAAGGCTTTTTTCTCTAGGAGAAAAGAGCCTTTCTGTTTTTAAGAACGTTTACCGAATGTCCATTTCATTCGGATCGTGTCCTGTTCGTAAATGACGATCTAATTCGGCGATCGTCGCTAACTCATCTTTCGTTAATGAAAAGTCGAATACGTTGAAGTTTTCTTCAAGTCGACCTCGTGTGACCGATTTCGGAATGACGATCGATTGTTCTTCAAGATGCCAACGAATAATGACTTGTGCGGCAGTTTTGTCGTGTCGTTTTGCGATATGTTTGATCGTTTTATCTTCTAAAAGTCTTCCTCTTCCGAGCGGGCTCCATGATTCAACGTATATATTATGTTTTGCACAATATTTTTTTACATCTTGTTGTTGAAAATACGGGTGGCATTCTACTTGGTTCACGACTGGTTTTACGTTGCATTCATTTGCAATTCGTTCTAAATGTTCGATATGAAAGTTACTAACCCCGATTGCTTTTACGACACCGTCTTCGTATAATTTTTCGAGTGCTTTATACGTCTCTACATATTTATCATACATCGGCGTTGGCCAATGGATTAAATATAGATCGATATAGTCAAGTTGTAGCGCTTGTAAACTTGCTTCGAAAGCAGCCATCGTTTTATCGTATCCTTGATGGCTATTCCAAACTTTTGTTGTAATAAACAATTCATCACGGTTTAACGTACTTTCTTTAAGTGCTTTACCGATTCCTGTTTCGTTTTGGTAAAACTGTGCTGTGTCAATCGCCCGGTAGCCGATCTCAAGGGCATTAGTTACGACATTAAATACTTCATCATTCGGTATTAAATATGTACCGAGCCCAAGTGCTGGTTTTATAACTCCGTTATTTAATGTATAAGTTATCATTTAGCGACACCTCGCAATACTTTCTTCTCATTTTATTCTTACTCTACTTAATGAGATAATAATGTTATAAGTAGATCGATAGTTTTGACACGCTTTTTTGTTAAAAAATAAGTTTTTTAAAAGCTTAATTATGTTAGAATAAAAAAAGGGAACATTCGATATTTTATCGAATGATTACGTAAACAATAGATGCTTAAGTCTATTTAAATAGTTCGATAAAGTGCGTAGCACTTTTTGATAAATATCGATTTTCTAACCATATAATAGCAGATTCTGAAACGAGCTTGACATCCTTTAATTGTAGAATCTTCGCATCGGTTACATTGTTTTTCAATGTCGATGCTTTCGGTATAATTGTAGCACCAATTCCCTCATTTACTAACCCTAGTAACATATCAACATTTGGAGATTCACAAATTACTTGTGGTTCTAAGTTCATATCTTTAAACTTACTTAAAATAATTTCGAATTGACCGATTCCGCGAATACGATGCAACAATACGAGTGGAATCGATGCTAGTTGCTCGATCGTAATTTCCGTTTGCTCTTCATCACGAAGCCATCTATTCGGCACGATTGCAACGTATTCATCCGGCGGTAAATGTTGAAATTGAAAACCATTCATTTCTATTGGTAGACGGACGAGAGCTGCTTCTATTTCGCGTTCTAACAACTGTTTCGTTAAAAAGTATGAGTCACCCTCGATTAGTTTAATTCGCACGTTCGGATATTGCTCCAAGAAATGTTTTAATTTTTGTGGAACGTGGGAAAAGCACGATTTCGTCGATCCGACGGCGAGCGTTCCACGCATACCTTGACCCGTTTCCTTTACTTCGACGATCGTCTCATCTATATGTTGGAACATAATTTTCGCTTTTTCATATAGAACTTTTCCTGCCTCAGTTAGTACCATCTGGCGACCGTTCCGTTCAAAGAGTTGAACGCCAAGACGAGTTTCTAACGCTTTTAACGATTGACTTAACGGTGGTTGTGCGATATGAAGTTTTTTTGCAGCTCTTGTAATTTGTTTTTCGTTTGCAATTTCGTAAAAATAACGTAACTGTTTCATATTCATTAGCAACACCTCCTGACATATATAATATATATAGATTACAAATAAAAATAATATTTTACATATAGTATACCATATAGCATAATAATATTTACAGATAATTTTTAAATGTAATACTTTTAAATTTACATGAACTTCGTTGTCGGAGGTGGTTACTTAAGCTGCATTATATCAGAAATGAAAACGGTTTAGAAGATGATGCTGCTCGAATTCCGGTTCAATAAAGAAGCGACAAAGATTATAGGGAGGAAATGAATGTGGGAGCTAAAACAGGAAAAGAGTATAAAGAAAGATTAAAGAAAGCGAAAAATAATGTGTATGCAAACGGAGAAAAAGTTGAAGATGTAACGACACATCCAGCTTTTAAAAATGTCGTCGATACGATGGCGAAGCTTTACGATGTACAGCATGAGAAAGCAGACAAAATGTTATATACATCTCCGACTACTGGTGATAAAGTAGGGATGACATTTTTACATCCGACATCTATAGAAGATTTAATTAAACGTCGTGAAGCGATACAAGAATGGGCGCGTACGTCACACGGTATGATGGGACGTGCACCTGACTACTTAAACGCTGAAGTTATGGCAATGGGAATGAATAACGATTTATTCGCCGAGGCGGACGAACGTTTTGCGAAAAATGCTCGTGATTACTACGAATATGCTCGTGAAAACGACATTAGTTTAACGCACACGCTCATTCACCCACAAGTGAACCGTGCGAAGGCAGAGCACGAGCAAAAAGATGCAAACGTTTCCTTACATTTAGTTGAAGAGAAATCTGATGGAATTATCGTTGACGGTGTTCGTCTCCTTGCTACTCAAGGTGCCATTACGGACGAGACGTTAGTTTTCCCATCTACTGTTAAAAAAGCTGGTGAAAAAGATGATCCATATTCATTAGCATTTGTTATTGAAAATAACGCGCCAGGCCTTACGCATATTAGTCGTGAGCCGTGGGATTATAAAGATAATAAGTGGGATTACCCGTTATCTTCACGTTTTGAAGAAGGGGATACGATCGTACATTTCGATAACGTATTCGTACCGTGGGAGCGCGTGTTTGTTTGCGGCAATTCTAGCATTTGTAACCGTACATTTACAGAAACGAATGCAGTCGTTCATATGTCGCATCAAGTTGTCGCAAAAGCGATCGTTAAGACGGAGTTCATTTTAGGTGTAGCATTATCTATTATGGACGCAATTGGAATCGACCAGTTCCAGCACGTAAAAGATAAAGGTCGCGATATTATGATTACGCTTGAAAACATGCGTTCACATTTATACCGTGCAGAGCACAATGCGAAACTCGACCAATACGGAACGATGAACCCGGATTTCGAAGCACTTAATGCGGCTAGAAACTGGTATCCACGTATTTATCCAAAGTTAGCGGAAATTATTCGTGTGTTAGCTGCATCTGGTTTAACAGGTATCCCGACAGAAGCTGACTTTAACAACGAAGATATTCGAGACATTCTCGATCGAGGTTTACAAGCTAGAAATCTTAACGGTTATGATCGCGTACAGTTATTCCGCTTAGCTTGGGACTTAACGGCAAGTGCGTTCGGTTCAAGACAGACACATTACGAATACTACTTCTTCGGAGACCCAGTTCGTATGGGTATGGCATACTTCGATAATTTCGATAAAGAACCGTATAAGAAGTTAGTTGACGATTTTCTTGCTGAAGTTAAAAAGCAGTAAAATGAAGTGACTTGAAAAGGGCTATTATACAGCCCTTTTTTCACAAATGTTTTTTAAACAAAATTATAATAAAACTATAGAAAGGCAGGATAAAATGAGTGTCAATATAACGAGAGCTGGTAGAGCTGTGTTGCACGTAACGGATTTGGAAGCGGCGAAAAAATTCTATATCGATGCTTTAGGTTTTTTCGAGACGGAAAGTACAGATGATGCGCTTTACTTACGGGGGTACGAGGAGCAAGATCATCATAGTATTTTATTGAAAAAAGCAGAAAAACCTGCTGTTGAAGTAATGAGTTATAAAGTGTACAGTGACGACGAATTAGATAAGATCGAACAAATTGCAAAGAAGCACGATCTTCCGTACAAGTGGGTTGAAAAAGGAGAACAACATGCAATCGGAAGAGCTATCCGTTTGCAAGATGTTTCAGGAATGCCTCTAGAATTTTACGCGGAAATGAAAAAGGTCGATAGTTTATTACAACGATACGATTTATATCGTGGTGCACATATACAACGTATCGACCACCTTAATTGCCTTGTATCTGATGTACAAAAAGCGTATAATTTTTATAATGAAGTTTTCGGATTCAGGTGTTCAGAGTATACGGAAGATGACGAAGGTCAATTATGGGCAATTTGGACACATCGAAAAGGAAACGTACACGACCAAGCATTTATGAATGGTGACGGTCCATTACTTCATCATATCGGATTTTGGTTGCCGGAACCTGCTGCATTAATACACGTATGCGACGTACTAGCCTCAATGGGGATGGCTCATACAATTGAGCGTGGACCTGGTAGACACGGTTTATCGAATGCCTTTTTCCTTTACTTACGTGATCCAGATGGACATCGAATTGAACTTTATTTCGGTGACTACTTCACTGGCGACGGTGACTTCGAGCCGAAACGTTGGAGTGTTCATGACAAAACGAGACAGACGTTTTGGGGACATGAAGCACCGGATAGCTGGTTCGATGAAGCATCGACGTTTCTACACGTCATTACTGGAGAGGAAGTAAAGGTCGAAAAAGCAAAACTAGAACTTTATAAACCAGACTTTACGATATAATATTGCTCGTTTGTTCGCAGAAAGGGGAAGCATAGATGAGAATTCATTATTTAACGAGTGACGCACAGATTCAACAAGACGATCCACACGTAATGGCAATCGGTTTTTTCGATGGCGTACATTTAGGACATCAAGAACTATTTAAAGAGGCGAGAAAGTGGGCGGAACGAAAAGGTGTTACATGTTCAGCACTAACGTTTAGTCCACATCCAAACGAAGTTATTTTTAAAGAGAAAGACCGTAAATATATTACGCCTTTGCGCCATAAACTAGATAAAATTGCAACTTGTGGAATCGATACAACTTATGTCATGAAATTCGATACATCTTTTGCTTCTCTTTCTCCGGACGAATTTGTCCAACGATATATCGTACAGATGAATGTCAAACATGTCGTCGTCGGTTTCGACTTTACATTCGGTCATAAAGCAAAAGGCGACATTACTGTTTTAAAAGAACAAGCGGAGAAATACCAATTTGGATTATCGGTTATTCCTAAAAAGACGTATGATCAGTTAAAGATTAGTTCCACGATTACACGAGAACTCGTCCGTACTGGGAAAGTAGATGAAATCTTACCTTTTCTAGGTGAATATTATAAAATCGAGTCGCTTGTTGCAGAACAAAATAGTTTGAACCGTTATACGATTGTCGTTGAAGAGCCGTTTATTTTACCAGAATCAGGTATGTACGAAGTAGATGTGTTCGCACATAATGAAACGTATAAAGCTGAATTATCTGTCCGATCGAGCAATGAGCATGAGCTTATGTTCGAACGAAAAGCGAAAAATGTAGCGATTAACTCTACTGTCACGATTCGCTTCTTACAGAGAACGAAAGTAAAGCATGCTCTATTTGCTTAATTGAAGGAGGAACTAAAATGGATGATAGAACATTTCGTAACGCTATGGGCAGATTTGCGACAGGGGTTACAGTAATAACGACGAAGACGAATGATGACGATATTCACGGTATGACCGCGAACGCGTTTATGTCTGTGTCATTAGATCCTAAGCTCGTCACCATTTCTATTGATCATCGAGCGAATATGCTAGAGAAAATAAAAGAATCGGAACAATTTTCTGTTAATATTTTAACGTACGAGCAAAAAGAAGTTTCGATGCATTTTGCTGGTCAAAAAGAAATGGAAGAAGAAGTAAAGTTTGAATTCGTACAAGGAGTACCAATTATTGGGGGATCTTTGGCATCAGTCGTTTGTGATGTACACACTTCTTATGAAGTTGGCGATCATACATTATTTATAGGTGAAGTGAAGGATATTATCATGAATGACGGTGAGCCACTAACATTTTATAGTGGAAAATATGGAAAAAATAAGATAGACTAATAGATTAGTATTAAAGACCAGTGCGAAACTGGTCTTTTTAAACTGTTCTTCCATTATGGAAAAAAGACAAAAGGAGTTGGTTTACGATGCAAACTGTACAAGTAAAGTTAAGGGGTGTTGAGCAAGCATTAGAAGGCGAAGTGGATCAAGACGGTACATTAACGATCCAAGAGATCGAGTACGAAATCGATCAACTGCCAATCGACACGCCAAACATTAAAACGGTGTATGGCGCATTATTAAATTTTGAAGGTGCATACAAAGCGCTTGAACCGGAAATGAATGATGCTCCTTATCAAAATCCGCCGAAAGCACCGGTATTATACATAAAGCCGAAAAATACGTTTATTAGTAACGGTCAAGCAATTCCGTTACCAGAAGATGTAGAAGCGTTAGAAATAGGTGCAACACTCGGAGTTGTCATCGGAAAAACGGCTACGAAAGTAAAAGAGGCGGAAGCTCTTGACTACGTCCAAGGCTATACTGTCGTAAATGATGTAAGTATTCCACACGATAATTTTCATCGTCCAGCAGTAAAGCAGAAAGCTCGTGACGGTTTTTGCCCAGTAGGACCTTGGATCGTAAACAAAGAAGATGTTACGGATCCAAACAATTTAACGATAAACGTCTATGTTAACGGCGAAAAGAAGTTGGAAAATAGTACAAACAATTTAATTCGCTCCGTTGAAAAGTTAATCGCTGACGTAACGGATTACATGACGTTATACAAAGGTGATGTTCTTTTAATCGGCGTACCAGAAAACGCACCACTTGCAAAGGAAAACGATTTAGTTCGCATTGAAATTGAACAAGTAGGATCACTCGAAAATAGAGTCGTTCTAGAAAAGAATGTCATTGGAGGAGATATCTGATGAAACGTGCACGTGTTTGTTATGCAGGGACAATTCAAGATGCAACAGAAGAGAATGGGAAAGTAAAATTAAATGACGGACGTTTAGTAGAGGAAACGGACGTCGTTTGGTTACCACCGATCGAACCTGGTACAGTATTTACGCTTGGACTTAACTATGCAGATCACGCGGCAGAACTTGATTTCAAGGCACCAACAGAGCCACTCGTCTTCTTGAAGGGACCGAATACGTTCGTTGGGCACCGCTCCCATACGGTTCGACCGAGCGATGTGACATTTATGCACTATGAGTGTGAATTAGCAGTCGTTATCGGAAAAACTGGAAAAAATATTAAAAAAGAAGAAGCATACGATTACGTAAAAGGATATACGATTGCAAACGACTATGCATTAAGGGACTATTTGGAAAACTATTACCGTCCGAACTTACGCGTGAAAAACCGTGATACGTGTACGCCACTCGGACCATGGTTTGTCGCTAAGGAAATGATCGACGATCCGATGAACTTACGTCTACGTACGTACATTAACGGTGAAGTGACGCAAGAGGGTACGACGGCTGATATGGTTTTTGGTATCGCGGAACTAATTGAATATTTAAGTTCGTTTATGACGTTAAATGAAAATGATATGATTTTAACAGGAACACCGAAAGGTTCTGTCGATACGAAAGTTGGCGATGAAGTCATTACAGAAGTAGAGGGAATCGGTCAACTCGTAAATACAATCGTAGATGAAAATTACGAAACGAAATAAAGGGGTATCATATATGCCACACGTTATTATAGAGTATACGGATAATTTACGCGAAGAAGGGAATATTCCTGAACTGTTACAATCGGTAAACGACGCATTGTTAACGCACGATGATGTCATTCCGATTGGCGGATTGCGTACGCGTGCAATTGAATTACATGATTATGTCGTTGCAGATGGTGCAGAAGACGATGCGTTCGTTCACGTTACGTTAAAACTAGGTGGCGGACGTACGGAAGATGCAATTAAACGAGTCGGTGATTCATTATTTGAAGCGGTGCAAACTCACTTCAAAAACATATATGAAAAACGATATTTAGCTTTGTCGATGGAAATATTCGAGTTTACAAGACCGACATACAAACAAAACAATATTCATTTACGTTATAAAAAATAAAGAAAGTAAAAAGGAAAGCATGGTCATATGCTTTCCTTTTATTTGTTGCGCAATTTAAACGCTTTTAACGTATTTAATTTATGTGTACGAGTAAATTTTTCGATAGTCTCTGGATTTGCTTTTTCCTCGAAAAATTTGATCATTTGCGCATGTTCCACGATGGAATGGGGTGTTCGTTCCGGGAAGAAACGAAAACCTGTAAGACGTACGATATCCATTCGTTCCCACATATCTTGTATGTTTGATACGAGTAACTCATTAGGACAATATGAATATATTTGGAAATGAAAATCACGATTTCGATCGCCTACTTGATCGAGTTCAAACTTTTCTAGATGTTGACGCATTGCTTCGTTTATTTCTGTTAACTTTTGAATTCCTGACGAATCAATATGGGGTGCACTAATTGCTGTAGCATATCCTTCAAGTACGGCCAACACTTCTAAAGTTGTAGCATAACTCGTCTCATCAATTCCTTTTACATAAGCACCTATGTTTGGTTCGTATTCTATAAGTTGTTCAGACTCTAACTGATGTATTGCCTCACGAACAGGAATGTGACTTGACTGTACCTCCTTTGCAATTTGATCAATTATTATTCGTTGACCAGGTACATAAGTTCCGTCTAGAATTCTCGAGCGTATGACTTTGTAGGCGTATTGCCTTTTGTTAAGTTTTTTATTTTTTATCATACTTCTAATTTATATGAATTGATATATAATTGCAATGGAAATGGTTGAAATCACTTGATTTTATAAGGGAATCGTAATATTAGTTAGTGTCCGAAATTATGTGTAAGCAATCTTTATATTATTTCTGAAATGCCAATAGCGGTATAGACTGCTTGTTTTGTACTGTTTGGTGTCAATTTGGGATACGACTAGCATCTAGGTATGTGTCACATAGCATTTTTCTATGTTCCGTTCATGGAAAGACATTTCAACTTCAGAAACAAGCAGTGTCAAGTTTGAATTTATTTGTTTGGAATAATGATGTCCATATATTCATTCGATAAAATTCGTAATTTCTTTGATTGTAATCTCTTTCTCATATAGATGAAAGACAAACTGTTCAAGTAACCATTCGAACGCATATAAGTAGCTATCGATTGTAGTTGAAACTCGCTATTATGCTCTTTACAAATACGAAGCAACAGTTCACCATAATCAGTTTTAAACGCACGGGCAAATAACTATTACGTGAGTTTTTAGAATGGAAACTTTCACGAACATAAAGTTCCTAGTCTAAAAGGGGCGGTTCATTCATGTTTTAACCATTGTTTGCTCTCTGTTTCTAAATGATCGCGAAAACATCTTTAACAAATTATTTTTTGAACAGTATTTTGATTTATGCTGTAGAAAACTTGTTTAAAGGGAGGACCTCTTTTCTCTGAATTTTGTTTTAGTTAACTTTAGTTTTTAGAAAGGGCTTCCGATTTCTATGAACACGAAAGGAAAACATACTACTTTCACTCTCTTTACAATGTGAATGACTAATATATTTAATATAAAATTGTTTTCTTAACAATATTTATTTGAAATACTACTAAATTAAATGTGTTGTTACAAGGTATTGTTGATAAAGTATACAGCAGAATACAATATAAAATGATCGTTGATTTTATGTTCGACATTGAAATATTTACTTAATGTATTGTTTATTTTATCATTCAGAAATAGTTAGGAAACTAGTTCTATAAAACATTTGCTTATTTACCCTGAAAGATAATTTGTAATGAAATGACAAAAGAACATTTTATAGTTCATATCATGTGTTCAATGCTCGAAAATAGTATGGTAAAAATGCTTTTCATCAATATATATAACGTAGTATAATGCTAACTAATAATCCATCTCTTATGTACGATTGTTTCAAATAACTATGTAACTCATTTTGCAACAATATGTACGAGAGCGAAAAAATGAATCAAGCTCATGAAAGCGCTTGACAAAATATACCAAAATATATATGATTATGTATATTAAAAAAGTTAAAGGGGGTTCATATAACTTAGGCGAAAACGCTTTAGTTGAAATATTTTCAAGGTTTTACCATTTAATATGAAGAAAGGTGGAATTAATTGAAAATGTTGAAAAGAAAATGGTCTTTCTTACTTATGGTAATTGCACTAATGAGCATGTTGGCACTCGCTGCTTGTGGTGGATCTGATGATGATGCGTCGTCGGATGCCGACGCCGATGCGGATGCTGATACAGAAACGACTGAAACGGAGGATGCTGCTTCGGACGGTGAAGAGTACGAACTCGACTTCTCTCACTTCTTCCCACCGACTCACTTTATGGAGGAAGTAGTACAAGAGTTTATTGCTGAATTAGATGAAGCGACAGATGGACGTATTCAAGTGACATCGTATCCAGGTGCTTCACTCGCTGCTCCGGATGAGCACTTTGATGCTGCTGCAACAGGTTCTGTAGACTTTGCACTAAGTGTACACGGTTATACTCCTGGTCAATTCCCATTGACTTCTGTCATGGAGTTACCGTTTATGTCAGAGGCATCTTCTCAAGGCTCGAACAATTTATGGGAACTTTATAACGAATTTGACGATTTCAATGACGAATATGCTGGAACGGTACCGTTATGGTTATATACGACAGACCCAGGTCAGCTATATACTGTTGGTAAGCCGGTTAAAAGTCTTGAAGACTTAAAGGGAATGAAAATTCGTTCTCCATCCGCTGAAACGAGCGAATGGTTAGAGGCGCTAGGTGCTACACCTGTTTCCATGCCGATGAACGAAAACTTTGAAGCGCTTGAGCGTGGAGTTGTTGATGGAACAATTGCTCCTTGGGAAGCTGTTTTAACATGGGGATTATATGAAGTAATTGATTATGTAACAGTTGGAAACTTCTACTCAACAACAATGTTCGTCGTAATGAACGAAGACTTATTTAACAGTATGAGTGAAGCCGACCAACAGACAATTTTAGATTTAACGACACAAAAAATGGTTGATCGCACGGGTGAAATATTCGACGAATACTCAGAGGAAGCTATCGCTAAG
>DATGRY010000122.1:0-20582 GCA_035303165.1 Pseudogracilibacillus sp. | reverse complement strand
AAGTTAACAGGTGGCGGGAATGGCGGTTGTATTATCGCATTAGCGCAAAACGAAATCCATTCGATGCAATTAAGTAAAAAGCTGCAAGCTTACGGTGCGCAGGCAGTATGGCCATTCGTATTAAAAAATGAACAATAAACGAATGCGAGAGGATCGGTGATATAACACCGATCTTCTTGCTTTTATAACGGCTTTTTGTGTAAAGTAAAGACGATAATAACGGTTAAAGGAGAAGATTCATGCGCGCGACAGCGAAAGCTCATACGAATATAGCGTTAATTAAATATTGGGGTAAACGGGATGAAACGTTATTTTTACCGACAAATAGTAGTTTATCTGTAACGTTAGACGGCTTTTATACAGAAACGACTGTACATTTTAAAGAAGATTTAGAACGAGATGTTTTTTCATTGAACGGAAAAGAATATACGGATACGATGTATGAACGTGTAACGAACTATTTAAACTTATTTCGACGTCATATCGACCACCCAAATCTTTATGCGGAAGTAACGTCGACGAATTACGTACCGACTGCGGCAGGGTTCGCTTCTTCAGCCTCTGGCTTTGCGGCGCTGGCAGCAGCAACAGCAAAAGCACTACAATTACAATGGAGCGATAAAAAATTAACACAAATAACGCGCCAAGGTTCAGGGTCTGCATGCCGGTCTATTTTCGGTGGGTTCGTCGAATGGAAAAAAGGGGAGCAAGAAGACGGTTCTGACTGTTACGCGGAACAAATTGCTCCTGAGGACCATTGGGATCTTCGTGTTGCGGCGGCAGTTTTAACCGCAAAAGAAAAAGATGTCTCTAGCCGAGATGGCATGAAACGAACGGTGGAGACATCCGTTTTTTACGACGGTTGGCTCGAAATAGTTCCTAAAGATTTAGCGAATATAAAAGACGGAATTGCCGCACGCGATTTTGAAAAAGTCGGTTCGATTGCCGAGGCAAATTGCTTAAAAATGCATGCGACAACATTAGGTGCAACACCTCCATTTACATATTGGCAAGATGCGACAATGAACGTCATGGAAGCAGTGCAAACCTTACGTAAACGGGGTGTTTTAGCGTACTTTACGATCGATGCAGGACCGAACGTAAAAGTACTATACGAACCGAAAGATGAACAGATCGTACTCGATACGTTACGCCAAACGGAAGGGGTAACGGATGTAATCGTCAGTAAAGTAGGTTCGGGAATTACGTATTTGTAGGAGATGGTTTACGTGCTAGATGCGATTACGATCCGAACGCCTGGAAAGCTCATGGTCGCCGGGGAATTTGCAGTATTAGAACGAAATGAAACGTTACTCGTTATGGCAATAAACAAATATGTTGAAACGACCATTAGATCGGCGCAAGAAAATAGTGTTACGTTTAGCGACTTTCAATTAGAACATATCGGTTGGCATGAAGAGCGAGGGGAAATTATTTTTCACCAGTCGGATTCGCGTTTTCAGTTCGTACAAAAAGCGATGGAAGTAACGTTTACATACATCAAACGACACGGTATGACAGTGACTCCATGTGCGCTTTCAATTAAAAGTAACCTGGACGATGAAGCGACAGGCGCCAAATATGGACTCGGTTCAAGCGCTGCCGTCGTCACGTCTGTCGTCCACGCTCTATTAACATTTTTTCTACGAGAAAAAGCGAAAGACGAAGTAATTTTTAAACTCGCATCCATTGCCCACATCGCCGTCCAAGGAAATGGTTCTGGAGCGGACATAGCAGCTTCAACATACGGCGGGCTTTTACGTTATACGTCTTTTCAAGCAGATTGGTTACTGGAAAAACTGCAACAATACGACGATGTTACAGAGCTTGTCGACATAACGTGGGATTACTTAACAGTTGAACGCGTACAATTTCCGCAAAACATGCACATTTACGTCGGTTGGACAGGTGCGCCCGCATCGACGAAAAATTTAGTCACGGAAATTTCGCAATTGAAAGAGACGAATCGAGTGGCGTACGATTCGTTTATTCATGCAAGCAGGTGCGCAGTACAAACGATCGTATTCGCGTTAGAAAATGACGATGTACAACAGTTTTTCACTGGTATTCGGAAAAATCGTAAAGCACTTGCGACACTCGGACGCGATGCGAACGTAAATTTAGAGACGGATAAACTGCGTTTTTTAAGTGATAGTGCAGAACGCCTTTCCGGTGCTGGGAAATTTTCTGGCGCTGGTGGGGGCGATTGTGGACTTGCATTTTTACCAGTTCACGTAGATGGCAACAAACTGCTCGATACGTGGGAAGAAGCAGGGATAAAAGCTTTAGACGTACAGTTAGATACACGCGGATCTACAGCATATAAAAATGAATAAATATGCAAGTTTTTGTCGAGTTGAACCACTTACCTTTTATC
The DNA here is from genome assembly GCA_035303165.1 of Pseudogracilibacillus sp. Lineage (GTDB taxonomy): Bacteria > Bacillota > Bacilli > Bacillales > Amphibacillaceae > Pseudogracilibacillus. Next base: position 18,205 of record DATGRY010000122.1, on the reverse strand, counting down.
AGTTATGATAATTGTATTACAGAAAGGTGGTAAGTGGAATGAACAGAGAAATAGCACTAATCGGAGTACCGATGGATTTAGGTCAGACACGACGTGGTGTTGATATGGGTCCCAGTGCAATACGTTATGCCGGCATTGTGGAACGAATCGAACGTTTACAGTATAAAGTAGATGATTTAGGTAACATGGAGATTCCACGGCCACAACGTCATACGTCCAATGGAAAAGATGCGCTACGTAACTTAGATGAAATCGTTACTGTCAATACGGATTTAGCACGTGTCGTCCATGAACAAGTGGACAAAAATAGATTCCCGCTCGTCTTAGGTGGTGACCATAGTATTGCGATCGGCACACTCGCCGGCTTATCGGGACATTATGAAAACTTAGGTGTCATTTGGTATGATGCACACGGCGATATTAATACACCGGAAACATCTCCATCAGGTAATATTCATGGCATGCCACTAGCAGTTAGTCTCGGTCTTGGCGAAAAAAGATTGACGAGTATTATGAATGAACGTGCAAAAATAAAGCCGGAAAACATCGTGTTAATCGGTATTCGTGACCTTGATGAAGGGGAAAAACGCCGATTACGTGAATTGAATATAAAAGTGTTTACGATGCATGAAATTGACCGGTTAGGGATGCCGCAAGTAATGAAAGAGACGATCGACTATTTAAACAATCGCACAGATGGAGTTCATTTAAGTTTTGATTTAGATGGAATGGACCCATCGGAAGCACCTGGTGTCGGTACACCTGTCATCGGTGGAGTGACATACCGCGAAAGTCATTTAGCGATGGAAATGTTAGCAGAAGCGAATATTGTAACGTCCGCTGAATTTGTCGAAGTAAATCCAATGCTCGATGAAAAAAATAAAACAGCAGATGTTACTGTTGCGCTAGTTGGCTCTTTGTTCGGTGAAAAATTAATATAATGAAAAACATAACACACTCGTAAAGCGTGCGAAATACATACGATTAACATATATTTTCGCTACGAATGATTACGAGTGTTTATTTTTGTCTATTTTCGTTAACTAATAGAAACGACGATGTTTGCACAACGGAGGCATTAAGGTAAATATTTCCGATATGTAACAATAATTAGTATTCGTCGATGTTAACAAAAACGATTGAAAACGGATGACAATAAGCGACAAATAGAGTACACATATAGATGATATGTTCGCAACATGGAACAGGCGTTATGTGCTATAATATGTTACATATCAGTTACTTTTTTCGATATAAAGGAAGTGTCGACGTGCTTGGTGGGAACTTAGATTTGCTCAACATTATCAGAATATGCGTAGATATCGCGATCGTCTGGTATGTTTTATATAAATTAATTATGTTCATTCGTGGAACGAAAGCGATTCAATTATTACAAGGTATTTTCGTCGTCATTCTCGTTTGGCTTTTAAGTATTTTGTTCAATTTACAAACGATTCAATGGATTACGAACCAAGCGATCCTTTGGGGATTTCTCGTCATCATTATTTTGTTCCAGCCAGAATTACGACGAGCTCTTGAACAACTCGGGCGAGGCGGCATTTTTTCCCGAAGTACCCGTTCAGAAGAAGAGGAAATTAAACAAATCGCCGATGATATCGTCACTTCTTGTGAATATATGGCAAAGCGCCGGATCGGTGCGTTAATTACGATCGAATTAGAAACGGGGATCGGTGAATATGCGGAAACGGGCATTCAAATTGACGGGGAGTTGTCGAGCCAATTGTTGACGAATATTTTCACGCCGAATACACCGTTACACGATGGTGCAGTAATTATAAAACGAAATAAAATTGTCGCAGCGGCTTGTTATTTACCATTATCGGAAAGCGCATCGATATCACGTGAACTAGGAACGCGCCACCGTGCAGCACTCGGTATTAGTGAAGTGACAGATGCGTTAACGATCGTCGTTTCCGAAGAAACGGGTTCGATTTCGTGTACGAAAAACGGCGAACTGTTTCGGGATATTGACGAGGAAACGGTGCGCAATTTGTTAACGCAAAATTTGACACAAACGACGAAAGCCCCTGAGGGTAATCGCCTTACTTGGAGGGGAAAGAAAAATGGATAAATGGTTCCAAAGCAAATGGTTCGTCCGGATCATTTCACTTATCTTTGCTGTTAGTTTATATTTATTTGTCACCGTAGAGACAGATATGACAAAAGGAGAGTCACCGGTCGTTCCAGGTACGACGACGGAAATACAAGTGTTAGATGACGTTCCGCTCGATATTCGCATCGATTCAGATCAATATGTCGTAAGCGGTGTGCCAGAGTTTGTCACAGTATCGCTCGAAGGGAAAACGAGTGTACTAACTCCGATAGTACGGCAACGAAACTTCAACGTGTTTATCGACTTGCGTGATCTCGAAGAAGGAGAGCATACGGTGGAGGTAGAACATGAAAATATTCCGAAAGAGCTAACCGCATTTATCGAACCGAAAACGATCGATGTTGTCATCGAAAAGCGAGCGACAGAGCAGTTTAGTGTTCACGTAGAATACGTCAATCGTGACCAATTACCAATCGGTTATGAAGTTGGCGAGGCAGAGATTAATCCAACAACCGTACAAATAACGAGCTCGGAAAGTGTTATTGATAAAATAGCGATGGTGAAAGTATATATTGACTTGAAAGATTTAAAAGAATCGATCGTCAATCGAGAAGTACCTGTGAGTGTGTACGACATTCAAGGGAATGAATTGAATGCAAACGTTGAACCGGAAAGTGTAACCGTGTCTGTTCCAGTAGAACGTCCGAGTAAGACAGTACCGCTCAACATAGAGACGGAAGGGAAATTACCGGATGGATTCGAAATAGATAAGATAGTAGCGGATGAAGAGATAGAGATTTTCGGGACACGAGAAGTGTTAAGTAAAATTACAGAAATGACAACAGAACCGTTAAACTTACAAAATGTGAAAGAATCAGGTGTCTATGAAGTAGAACTTGATTTTCCAGAAGGTGTGATCGCAAACGATGAAACGATCGAAGTTACCGTTGAATTAATCGAGACAAAAGAGTTTAAAAACGTCCCGATTGATGTACGTGGTAACGATAGTGTAACATTCATTCGCCCAAATGATGGACGAGTGAATGTGGAAATATTCGGTAGTGACCGCACCATAAAAGAGTTGACAAAAGATGATTTTTCACCATTAATTAATGTAGGTAATTTAGAAGAAGGGGAACACGAAGTAACGATCGAAATAAATGACAAAAAAGGCGTAACAATAGAGCTACAATTCGAACGAGCGACGATTCGCATCGATTAAACAGCGGATAGCACGTCTTAGTTTATTCCTGCAATAAGTAGGATAAAGGAGAGAGAAATGTTGGGAATTTCATTTGGTACAGATGGTGTAAGGGGAATAGCAAACGGGGAACTGACACCGGAAGTAGCGTTTAAACTTGGTAGAATTACAGGCTATATTTTTATGAAAGATGAAGAAAAGCCAAAAGTATTAATTGGTCAAGATACGCGTATTTCGGGACCAATGCTTGAGGGGGCACTCGTTGCCGGGCTCCTATCTGTCGGTGCTGAAGTAATGCGTCTCGGCGTTATTACGACACCTGGTGTTGCCTATTTAACGAAAGTGACAAATGCCCAAGCAGGCATTATGATTTCCGCATCACATAATCCTTACAAAGATAACGGCATAAAAATATTCGGTCCAAATGGATTTAAATTAACCGATGAACAAGAAGAGGAATTTGAACGTCTATTACAAAGCGAAGATACGTTGCCCCGTCCGGTCGGTAGTGCTATCGGAACAGTAAGCAATTACTTTGAAGGCTCACAGAAGTATTTATCTTATTTACAAGAGACAGTAAATAACGATTTTGCTAACTTTTATATTGGACTCGATTGTGCACACGGTTCGACATCGAGTTTAGCACCACACTTATTCGCCGACTTAGAAGCGGAGATTTATACGATCGGCAACAGTCCAAACGGAATGAATATTAATGACGGAGTTGGTTCCAATGCGACGAAGTCGTTACAAGAGCTAGTCGTCGAGAGAGAACTCGATGTTGGCTTTGCTTTTGACGGCGATGGCGATCGATTAATTGCTGTTGATGAAAATGGAAATGTTGTCGATGGCGATAAAGTTATGTATATTTGTGCGACGTATTTACAAGAGCAAAATCAATTAAAACAAAATACAGTTGTTACAACGGTGATGAGTAATATCGGGTTTTACCGAGCATTAAAAGAAAATGGCATCGATGTCGTGACGACGAACGTTGGCGATCGTTACGTCTTAGAAGAAATGAGAGAAAAGGAATATAACTTTGGTGGAGAACAATCAGGCCACATTATCTTTCTCGACTATAGTACGAGTGGAGACGGTATGCTCACTGCGATTCAATTACTTGATATCATGAAAGAAACGGGAAAGAAGTTGTCAGAGTTAGCAAGTGAAATGACAGTTTATCCACAGCTGTTAGAAAATGTTTCCGTGCAAAATAAAGATGAAGTTTTACAAGATAATGAAGTCTTAAAAGCGATCGAAAAGGCGACGGAAGAATTAGGGGATCGTGGACGTGTCCTCGTCCGTCCATCGGGAACAGAACCGTTAATCCGCGTGATGGTTGAAGCAGAGACAGAGGAAATTTGTCAGCAATACGTCCAAGAGATCGTTGAAGTTGTGAAACGTGCAACGACATAAATGCTTCGTACGACATTCCCTAGAGGAAAGCATTCCTTTAGGGATTTTCTCATAACGTTTCGTATAAAGGATCTGTAATCGTTACGAAGGATGGGAAAAGACTAGATTAAAAGAGGCGAAATGACATATGATATATTACATTGCAGGATATCTTTTAAAAGCGATTATGAGTATTTTTGGTGGTCCGATTCGTGTCATGCATAAACGTCGAATTTTAAGCGATGAAGGACATATTATCGCTTGTACGCACACAGGTTGGGTCGATATTTTATGGCTCGGTATTGCAGTTTTACCGACAAAAATTCATTTTATGGCAAAAAAAGAACTATTTGAGTCGGCATTCGTTCGCTGGCTCATGAAAGCATTAAATGCTTTCCCTGTTGACCGAGATAATCCAGGTCCAAGTTCGATTAAAACACCTGTAAAACTTATAAAAGATAAACAAGTCGTCGGTATTTTTCCGAGTGGCACACGGACGAGTGAAGATGTGCCGTTAAAAAGAGGGGCTGTGACGATCGCAAACTATGCAAAAGCACCGATCGTACCGGCAGCATACGTTGGACCGAATAACTTTAAAGAATTCTTTCAGTTTAAACGACCTCGTATTATTTTCGGCGAACCGATCTATTTGCGAAAAGACGTACCAAAAAGAGAGGCATTAGAAATAATGGCTAAAGAGTTAGATGAAGCGTTAAGAGAGCTTTATGACTGGATCAAATAGACTTATAGAATGACGAACATGATAAATTATGCTATATCGACTGAACTTAGTCGTAGTTTTTACAAAAAGACGAGAAAAACCGCTATCGTTATTATAGTTAAAACGATAGCGATTTTTTATGGAAAAAAACAATTCAACGGTGCCGCTTTACGTTTAATAACGAGAGAACAGGGAAATGTATACTTTAGCAACGTAAAAAGCATACAAATCGATAAAGGAGTGGTATAAGTATGAAGCGGCATCGGCGCATCAAGTACTTCAAACCGGTTGAACGTTATTCAGGGGATTGGTCTGTTCTTGAGAAGAAAAATCGTGATTGGGAAAACATGTACCGCGAACGTTGGTCGCACGATAAAGTTGTCCGCACGACACACGGTGTGAACTGCACAGGGTCGTGTAGTTGGAAAGTATTTGTGAAAAATGGCGTTATTACGTGGGAAAACCAACAAGTAGACTACCCATCTTGTGGTCCAGATATGCCTGAGTTTGAACCTCGAGGTTGCCCGCGTGGTGCGTCATTTTCATGGTACGAGTATAGTCCGTTACGGGTGAAATATCCGTACATTCGGGGAAAATTGTGGACATTATGGCAGGAAGCATTACGTGAACATGAAGATCCAGTCACAGCATGGGCAAGTATTGTCGAAAATGAAGAAAAACGAAATACATATAAGCGAGCACGAGGCAAAGGAGGACATATCCGTGTGAATTGGCGTGATGTGACGAAATTAATCGCGGCACAGCTCATTTACACAATTAAACGGTATGGTCCCGATCGCATAGCAGGATTTACACCTATTCCAGCAATGTCGATGGTTAGTTATGCTTCCGGTGCTCGCTTTTTGTCTTTATTAGGCGGAGAAATGCTCAGTTTTTACGACTGGTATGCAGATTTGCCACCAGCCTCTCCACAAATATGGGGCGAACAGACAGACGTTCCGGAATCGAGCGACTGGTTTAATGCCGGCTACATTATTATGTGGGGTTCTAACGTGCCACTAACTCGGACCCCAGATGCGCACTTTTTGACGGAAGTGCGTTATAAAGGAACAAAAGTCGTCTCCGTTGCCCCGGACTATGCGGAAAGTGTTACACATGCGGATCATTGGGTTGCTGCAAATCCCGGCACAGATGCTGCGGTAGCGCAAGCGATGACCCATGTCATTTTACAAGAGTTTTACGAAGAACGGAAAGAACAAATGTTTATCGACTATGCAAAACAGTATACCGATTTACCGTTTCTAATTACACTTGAAAAATACGAAAGCGGTTACAAAGCAGGGCGCTTTTTACGTAGTAGTGATCTCGGAGTGGAATCGGAACATGCGGAATGGAAACCGGTCATTTTTGATCATACGAAAAATGACATAATTACACCGAACGGTACGATCGGTCAACGTTGGGAAGATGGAGCGAAGTGGAATTTACAATTAGAACATGACGATGGGACGAAAATTGACCCGGCACTTACGATGTTGGAGGAGGGTAGTGAATGGGTTGATATTACCTTTCCATATTTTGATCAAACGGAAAATGGTACATTTCTACGGTCGATTCCGACGAAAGGAGTGACGTTGGCGGACGGAACGACAGTTCGCGTAGCGACAGTGTATGATTTGATGCTTAGTCAATACGGTGTAAAGCGTGACGGTGCACGACATGTCGCCAATGGGTACGATGATGCATCGTCGATCTACTCCCCAGCTTGGCAAGAGAACATAACGAATGTGAAAAAAGAGCTCGTCATTCAAATTGCACGTGAGTTTGCACAAAATGCAATCGATACTGGTGGCCGCTCGATGATTATTATGGGTGCGGGAATTAACCACTGGTTCAATAGCGATACGATTTATCGCTCCATTTTAAACTTAGTGATGTTGACGGCGTCACAAGGAAAGAACGGAGGTGGTTGGGCTCACTACGTTGGGCAAGAAAAGTGTCGCCCAATCGAAGGTTGGAACACGATCGCTTTTGCTCGTGATTGGCAAAACCCACCACGATTGCAAAATGCAACGTCTTTTTTCTACTTTGCGACAGATCAATGGAAATATGAAGAAGAAACGACAGATATTCATCGCTCTCCAACGAGTGAACAAAAGCGGTATAAACATCCGGCTGACTATAACGTCTTAGCTGCTCGTCTCGGATGGTTACCTTCTTATCCACAGTTTAATAAAAATAGTTTGCAATTCGCTGAAAAAGCGAAGGAAAATGGCGATACGTCGGATGAGGCAATCGTCGATCGTGTTGTAGAGGAGCTAAAATCAGGTGAGACGAAATTTGCCGTCGAAGACCCGGGAGCGGAGGAAAATCATCCACGTTCTTTGTTCGTTTGGCGATCTAATTTACTATCGAGCTCCGCTAAAGGTCAAGAGTATTTTATGAAACATTTGCTCGGTACGACATCCAATTTATTCGCCGAACCGAATGAGTCGTTTAAACCAGAAGAGATCGTTTGGGGCGATGATGTTAAAGGTAAGTTAGATTTACTTATCGCGATCGATTTTCGGATGACGACGACACCAATTTATGCCGATATTGTCTTGCCAGCTGCCACGTGGTATGAAAAAGAAGATTTATCCTCGACCGATATGCATCCGTTCGTTCATCCGTTTAATCGTGCAGTTGACCCGTTATGGGAATCGCGTGCCGATTGGGATATTTATCGCTCGATTGCCGAGCAGTTTTCTGAACTGGCAAAAATGCACTTACGAGGAGTGTACAAAGATGTTGTTACAACAGCACTAGCACACGACTCACCACAAGAAATCGCACAACCGTTCGGGAAAGTGAAAGATTGGAAAAAGGGGGAAGTTGAACCGATTCCGGGCAAAACATTGCCAGTCATGACGGTTGTCGAACGGGATTACACGAAAATATACGATAAATACGTGTCACTTGGACCGAACGTCGCACACGGTAAAGTTGGTGCGCACGGAGTTCTTATTTCAGTTGCGGAAGAGTATGAACTATTAAAAGAAGCGAACGGAGTTTATATCGATCATACGATTAAAAACGGGCGACCAAAATTGCATACCGGAAAACAAGTGGCGGAGGCGATGCTTACGTTATCGTCAGCTACAAATGGGAAGGTTTCACAAAAAGCATTCGATGTTGTCGAAGAAAGTACTGGGATGGAGTTAAAAGACATTTCTGCAGACAGAGCTTCGGAACGGTTTACATTTAAAAGTATTACGGTGCAACCGAGAGAAGTTATTCCAACTCCTGTATTTAGTAGTGCGAATGAATTTGGACGTCGTTACTCACCGTTTACGTTAAATATTGAACGACTCGTTCCGTTCCGGACGTTGACGGGTAGACAACACTTTTACTTGGATCATGAATTGTTCGTTGAATTTGGTGAAGCGTTACCGACGTATAAACCGACGTTGCCACCGCTCGTATTATCCGAGCGAGATAAACTTCCGAAGGAAAAAGATACGCTCATCTTACGCTATTTAACACCACACGGTAAATGGAATATTCATACGACGTATCAAGATAACGAACATATGCTTATTTTATTCCGCGGTGGTCCAAATGTTTGGTTATCTGTAGAAGATGCTGAACCGTACGGAATTGAAGATAACGATTGGGTCGAAGTATACAACCGTAACGGAACGGTCGCTGCTCGAGCTGTCGTTAGTCACCGAATGCCGAAAGGAACGATGTTTATGTATCATGCACAAGATAAGCACGTTCATATGCCAGCATCCGAATTAACAGATACACGTGGAGGAAGCCATAACGCACCGACACGCATCCAAATGAAACCGACACAAATGGTCGGCGGCTATGCACAACTTAGCTATGGTTTTAATTATTACGGTCCAATTGGTAATCAGCGTGATCAATATGTCGCAGTACGAAAAATGAAGGAGGTAAATTGGCTTGAAGATTAAAGCGCAAGTAGCAATGGTCATGAACTTGGATAAGTGTATCGGTTGTCATACGTGTAGTGTTACATGTAAAACGACGTGGACGAACCGCGAAGGGGCGGAATATATGTGGTTTAACAACGTCGAGACAAAACCGGGTATCGGATACCCGAAACGTTGGGAAGACCAAGATCATTATAAAGGTGGCTGGGAATATAAAAACGGTAAACTTGAACTAAAGTCTGGATCTCGTCTTTCGCGCATTGCACTCGGAAAAATTTTTTATAATCCTGATATGCCAGAGATGAAAGACTTTTACGAACCGTGGACATACGATTATGAAAACTTAACGATGTCGGAAGATGTGGAACATACTCCAGTTGCACGAGCGAAATCGAGAATTTCCGGAGAGTACGTTGATCCGGAATGGGGACCGAATTGGGAAGATCAACTAGCTGGTGCTCACGTAACGGGTCCGCGTGATCCAAACATCGAAAAAATTGAAGAAGAAATTAAATTTAATTTTGAATAAGCGTTTATGATGCACTTGCCACGACTTTGTGAACATTGTTTAAATCCGAGTTGTGTTGCATCGTGTCCATCCGGTGCCATTTATAAACGTGATGAAGACGGGATTGTTCTCGTCGACCAAGAAGCATGCCGTGGTTGGCGTTACTGTATGACAGGATGCCCGTATAAAAAAGTATATTTTAATTGGAAAACGAACAAAGCGGAAAAATGTACGTTTTGCTTCCCGCGTGTGGAGACAGGACAGCCGACAATTTGTTCTGAGACGTGTACAGGAAGAATTCGTTATTTAGGAGTACTTTTATACGATGCAGATAAAGTATTAGAAGCTGCATCGACCGAAGATCCGCAAGATTTATACGAAGCGCAATGTGATCTCTTTTTAAATCCATTTGATGAAGACGTCATCGAACAAGCGTTAAAAGATGGAGTTCCAAACGATTGGATTGAAGCAGCACAAAACTCACCAATTTATAAATTAGCAATCGAATATAAGTTAGCATTTCCATTGCACCCTGAGTATAGAACGTTACCGATGGTATGGTACGTACCACCATTGAGCCCGATGATGAACTATTTCGAGGGGAAAGACTCCATCCAAAATCCGGATATGATTTTCCCGGCAATTGAAGAAATGCGTATTCCGATCGAATATTTAGCGAATATGTTAACGGCGGGTGATACGGAAACGATCAAAGGAGCGTTACAACGAATGGCAATGATGCGTTCGTACATGCGCGCAATTTCATCAGGAAAAGAATTCGATGAATCGCGACTTAAACGTGTCGGTCTCACTGCTGAAAGTACGAAACAGTTGTACCGTCTACTAGCCATTGCAAAATATGAAGATCGGTACGTCATTCCAACGACACATAAAGAACGCGATATGGACATGTATGAAGCACAAGGATCTGCTGGTTACGAATATTTAGGTGGTGTAACGAGTGGTCCGACGAATAATCCGTATCAGTCATCAATGTTTGATGAAAGTGGCATGTGTAACGGTTGCGGCATAAGTGGTCAGAGTGAACCGCAAAAGTCAGGTGCACAACTGTATAACGAAAGCTTTTACGGAGGGATTTGGCGTGATTAATCTCGATCGCTTACAAAAGGAAAAACAATCGTTTCGTTATTTTGCATACCATTTATCATATCCGGAACAAGATGAATCGTTGGTGGAGATGCCGTATGAGCGATATGTTTCACATTCTCATCCGAGTTATGTATATGTACGGCAATACGAGGAGAATATGAAACATAAGGATTTGTTTCAACGACAGATGCTTTATACGGAAACGTTTGATTTTCAACAAGATACGACTCTTTACATGACGTATGTAAAGTTCGCCGATTCAAAAGAGCGCGGGCAAATGTTAGCCCGCCTCAAAATCCTTTATGAAATGTTTGGCTTAATGATGCCTGATGGTGAGTTATCCGATTTTCTACCGCTTATGTGTGAATTTATTTACGTAGCCGATTGGCAAGGTGATAGCCGAGCGTTAGAGAGCTTTTCACTTCTTTTTGCTGTCATAGAAGACGGAACGTATCATTTATTAAACGCATTAGAAAAATACGAAAGCCCGTATGCACCGTTAATAAGAGGATTTCGTGAAACGTGTAAAGCGTGCATCATGCAAGAAGAGGGGGCGAAAATAAATGATTGAGCAGTTTTTGTGGGTCATTTTCCCTTATTTGTGCATCGTTATTTTTATCGTCGGCCACATTTTTCGCTATCGGTACGATCAGTTCGGATGGACGGCAAAGTCGAGTGAATTTATTGAAAAAAAACAACTCGTAATCGGCAGTTCCTTGTTCCATTTCGGAATTATTCCCGTGTTTTTAGGTCACGTGTCCGGTTTACTCATTCCAAAAACGTGGACGCAAGCTGTCGGCATTACTGATGAATTGTATCATTTAGGAGCGATATGGATCGGTGGGTTTTTCGGACTTGTGACGCTTATCGGGATGTTCATTTTAACGAGCCGTCGATTAACGATTAAAAATGTGCGTAAATTATCGTCCGCTTCCGATATACTCGTCAATTTCATTTTACTCTTGATCGTCTTTTTCGGCTTATATGCAGCGATTGTGACGAACAAAGTCATCTCGGGCTTTGACTATCGTGATTCACTTTCGGTTTGGTTTCGTTCCTTATTCGTGTTCCGTCCGGATCCAGCATTGATGATGTACGTTCCATTTACGTTTAAAATGCATATCTTGCTTAGCTTTTTACTTTTTGCGCTTTGGCCATTTACACGACTTGTTCACGTCTGGAGTATTCCGCTAAACTATGCTGGTCGAAGTTATATTTTATATCGCAAACATGACTATTAAATAACCGTTCATGAAGGGAGAGAAAGGAAGCGCATGATGAAAAAAGTGCAATTACCGCTACAGACGTTAAACTTAGTCGTCGGTTTTATGGTGTGGGTCATCATATCCGCCCTTCTACCGTTCATGCGGGAAGAAATTAGTATCGACCCGGAAAAAGTAGCAATCGTCACCGCTGTACCGGTCGTGCTCGGTTCCGTTTTACGAATCCCACTCGGATATTATGCGAATGTCTTTGGAGCACGTATCGTCTTTTTAGTGAGCTTTATCCTCTTACTGTTTCCCGTCTACTACATAAGTGTCGCTACATCACTTACCGACTTAATTATTGGCGGCACATTTCTTGGTCTTTCGGGAGCAGTTTTTTCAATCGGTGTTACATCTCTGCCGAAATATTATCCGAAAGAAAAGCACGGCTTAGTAAATGGTATCTACGGCATGGGAAACGTTGGGACAGCGATTACGACTTTTGCTGCCCCAGTTCTTGCTGTAAAATACGGTTGGCAAACGACGGTAAAACTGTACTTACTCCTACTAGCGTTCTTTATACTATTAAACGTATTTTTCGGTGATCGAAAAGAAGCGCGCCAAAAAGCGCCGATTATTGAACAAATTCGTGGTGTTTATAAAGACGAGAAATTATGGTTTTTTTCGCTCTTTTATTTCATTACGTTCGGTTCATTTGTCGCGTTCACTGTTTTCTTACCGACGTTTCTCGTCGATTTCTTTTCTCTAGATAAAGTTGATGCGGGTTTAAGAACGGCAGGATTCATTGCGCTAGCAACATTCAGTCGCCCGATCGGCGGTGCACTTGCCGATAAGTTTCAACCACTCTTTTTATTAGTCGGTGTATTTCTCGGCTTAACGTTTGCTGCGATAATATTAGCATTTTCACCAGCGATTGGCTTATATACGATAGGAAGCTTATTAATCGCTCTAGCAGCAGGAATCGGTAATGGGGTTATTTTCAAACTCGTCCCGTATTATTTTAGTAAACAGGCAGGGATCGTAAATGGAATTGTTTCGATGATGGGGGGACTTGGAGGATTTTTTCCACCGCTCCTTTTGTCTGTTATTTTTGCCATTACAGGCTCGTATTCCATTGGTTTTATGGCGTTCTCCCAAGTAGCGCTCGTCAGTTTAGTACTCGTGTTATGGCTCCATTTCACCGATCGATTAACGTTAGCGAAAGAAGTGTTCGATTCCACAGGCCAAGGAATTATCGTCACCGATGCAAACGGAGTGATCGTATCTGTAAACCCTGCATTTACGGAACTAACTGGTTATGATGACTCAGATGCATTAGGTAAAACACCGAACATATTACGTTCGGATAAACAAGAAGAGGATTTTTACAAAGAAATGTGGTCGAACATACAGACGACGGGACATTGGCAAGGGGAAATTTGGAATAAAAAGAAAAATGGTGACGTCTATTTGCAATGGTTAACGATTAATACGATTAAAGATGCCTCCGGTGAAGTCGTACGATACGTCGGAACGTTCAGCGATATAACGGATTTATAAACGTCTAGTTCATACGCAAACAAAAAAGCTTTTATCAGGCGTATAAATATAGTATAGTTCAACGTAAGAGACGTAGGAGGGATCGAGAACGTGAACAGAAAACCTATTCCTGTAAAAGAAGCGGTGCAGCGGGTTGTAAACGAAGCAAAACTGCTAGCGACTGAAACGATTCCGCTCGAAAAAGCAAATGGTCGGGTTTTAGCTGAGCCGATCATCGCAGAACACGATGTACCACCATTTAACCGTTCGGCATTCGACGGTTATGCGATTCGTGCGGAAGATAGTAATAATGCCTCTGAATCTAGTCCTGTTTCGTTTCGCGTTATCGGTGAAATTGCTGCGGGTGATGTCGCAAACAAACCGATTGCAAACGGAGAAGCGTATCGAATTATGACAGGTGGCCAATTACCGCAAGGTGCAAACGCGATCGTCATGCTAGAAGATACGGTACCAACAGAGAACGGCTTTTCTATAACGAAACATTTTCAACCGAACGATAACATATCTTTTCAAGGCGAAGACGCGAAAAAAGGCGACGTACAAATTCCAAAAGGTGCGCTTATTCATGCGGGTACAGTTGCATTGTTAGCGACATTCGGCTATGCAAATGTCCAAGTAGCGAAACGTCCTGTCGTCAGTTTATTAGCGACGGGGACCGAGCTCCTCGATGTTTCTGAACCACTCGAGCCGGGAAAGATTCGCAATTCAAATGGACCGATGCTCCAAGCACAATTAGATCGACTCGGTTTAACGTGTAAATCGTTTCATATGATGGAAGATGATTTAGACAAATGTACGGAAGTCGTCCGTGAAGCTGTCGCTATTTCTGACATCGTCATTACGACAGGCGGTGTTTCTGTCGGCGATTACGATTACTTACCACAAATTTACGATCAACTTGGTGCAAAAGTACTGTTTAATAAAGTAATGATGCGTCCGGGAAGTGTGACGACTGTTGCTAAAATTGATGATACGTTACTGTTCGGTTTATCTGGTAACCCCTCTGCTTGTTTTACTGGGTTTGAACTATTCACACGTCCAGCCATTTATACGATGATGGGCTGTAACACACCATATTTACCACGGATGAAAGCGACGTTAGGTGAGAATTTTACAAAAAATAATCCGTTTACACGGTTCATTCGCGCTTCTTGGGAATTGTCGAAAGATGGTCCCGTCGCGGTTCCAGCTGGGTTTAATAAATCGAGCGCTGTTTCTTCTATCGCACGTGGAAACTGTATGATCGTCTTACCGAGTGGTACAAGTGGCTATACGAAAGGGATGGAAGTAGACGTTTTATTGCTCGGACAGGAACAAGGGGTCGCTACATGGGATCTGTAAAAGCGCTACACATCGTCGGCTATAAAAATAGCGGAAAGACGACATTAATGAATCATTGGATCCGGCTTTTAACAGAGAAAGGGTATCGAGTACATGCGATTAAACATCACGGACATCAGGCGCCGCTTGCGATGCCTGATGAGCGAAAGGATTCAATGACATATGTAAAAAGTGGAGCACACGCCTCATTCGTTGCAGGCGCAAGTTTCACTCAACATATCATAAATGAAGAGCTAACGTTTCAACAGTTAAAAGCGTTAGCGACGTTTCAAGCGCCTGATCTTATACTTGTAGAAGGATATAAACGAGAAGTAGGCGATAAAATTGTCCTTAGTCGTAGTATGGAAGATTGGGAGTCGTTACGATCTGTAACGGATATTCGTCTCGTCGTAGGTGTGGCAAAAAGTGACTCGTATCCGATTATTGGATCACGAAATGATTACGCCAAACTCGATGCATGGCTCCTCCGCTATATGAACGGTGGAACAAAAGTGAGGTAGGGGTGAAACGATGACGACAAAACAGTTTGTCGGTATATTGCTAGCCGGAGGTAAGTCGCGACGTTACGGTTCACCGAAAGCGTTTGCAAAAATGGATAGGAAACAGTTTTATGAAATTTCATACGCTAATTTGCGTACCGTTTGTGACGACATCGTCATCGTCACACGAGAGGAATATTTGTCACGTTTTCCGTCGAACCTTACTGTTATAACGGATGAAGCGCCTTATGTCGGATTCGGTCCGTTAGCAGGTATATATGCGGTGATGAATTATTTCGAAGCGGCAAATTACGTCGTTTTACCGTGTGATATGCCGCTTTTACGTGGTGAGATTTTGAAACGACTCATAGAACTTCATACGCAAGACGTAACGGTTGTGACGACGGATGGTTATGTTCAACCACTTGTTTCCGTCTGGAATGTAAACGTTAAACGAGAAATAGAACGTAGTCTTCAAGAGAAACGATTAAAAATGACAGACGTATTAGAGTGTGTGAACACCATGTACGTCGCAAGTGAAAAGTTGACAGACACTCCTTACGTATTTATGAATGTAAATACTCCAAGAGAAGATAAGGAGATGAGAAAATGGCAAAAATCACAGATGCGTTAAGTCGCCCCTTGCGTGATTTGCGCATTTCGGTAACAGACCGATGTAATTTTCGTTGTACGTATTGCATGCCGAAAGAAGTGTTCGGTGACGATTATCCGTTTTTACCGAAGAGCGAATTGTTAACCTTTGAAGAAATGACACGTCTTGCCCGTCTTTTTTCCCAATTAGGGGTTCGAAAAATTCGTATTACCGGAGGGGAACCGTTATTACGTCAAGACATTCCTGTACTCATTAAACAGTTGAACGATATAGATCATATAAACGATATCGGAATGACAACGAATGCTGTACTCCTCGGTAAATATGGGGAGCAACTGTATGAAGCTGGTTTAAGACGGTTAAACATTAGTTTAGATGCACTCGATGAAGACGTATTCGGAAAGATGAATGGGCGAGGTGTTAAACCACAAATCGTCCTAGAACAAATTGATCGAGCGAAAGAAATCGGCTTCGATTTGAAAGTGAATATGGTCGTGCAAAAAGGAGTAAATGACGAAGAAATTATTCCGATGGCGACATATTTTAAAGAACGAGGAATTACGTTACGTTTTATCGAATTTATGGATGTCGGTAACGATAATAAGTGGAGCTTTACGAAAGTTGTCACTAAACGTGACATATTTTCACAATTAGTACAACATTTTAAACTAAAACCGCTTGGAGCGAATTATTTCGGCGAAGTTGCCCAACGTTACCGCTATACAGATAACGGTGCGGAAGTTGGTTTTATTACGTCCGTATCCGAATCATTTTGTTCAACGTGCACACGTGCTCGTCTTTCCTCCGATGGAAAACTGTATACGTGTCTCTTTGCGACAGACGGTTTCGATCTACGAAAATTACTCCGATCGAATAAAAGAGACGAACAACTACTTGATTATATCAAATCCGTTTGGACGAAGCGTGCAGATCGTTATTCAGATGAGCGGACGGAAGCGACAGCAACATCGAAACGAAAAATTGATATGAGTTATATCGGCGGATAAAAAAATGCGCGTTCGGAACGTATGATCCATTCATTCCATAACGCACGTTTGTGATGCCTCGCTCAGCGAATTCACGATTCTAAAACAGAATCATTCGCTTCTTTTATTCGTTCTGCATGTGTGTATATGTTCATACTTTGCTCACGAGCAAAGCCGATCGTTGTAATGTGCAAGTCTTCCGCTAATTGCAACGCTAAACTCGTCGGTGCCGACGTAGAAATAATGACGGCAACATTCATTTTGGAAACTTTTAACAACACTTCGGAAGAAATTCGTCCACTAAAAGCGATTACTTTATTATGTGGGGTAGTTTCGTGCCGTAACATGTAGCCGTACAGTTTATCGAGTGCATTATGTCGTCCGATATCTGTTCGTACTTCCAACAACCCCTCTTTCGTACAAAGTGCAGCATTGTGCACGCCGCCAGTTTGTTTGAAAAAGGTCGATCTTTCGTGTAATAAACGAATTAAATGGAGGCACTGTGTTGCGTCGATCGTCAAGTTATGTTGTACTGTTCGTGCAGTTTGCACGTCACTTTTAAAATAAAATTGTCGACTTTTGCCACAACAAGAACCGATAAAACGTTTCGAATGGTCGACATGCATATTGTCGAGGTGTTTCGTTAGTTCAACGTAAACGAAACCACGCTTTTCATCGACTTGAAGTGAGGAGACATCGTCGACGCGGCGGATGACACCTTCCGCCGCTAAAAAGCCAAGTGCTAATTCATCGAGATTTGTCGGCGAACAAACGATCGTTGCAAATTCTTCTCCATTGATCATAATCGTTAACGGTAACTCTGTCGCAACGATATCGGCAAACGTCTCCGCACGGTCGTTGTTCATACGCACTGTTTGCCATTTGTCATATACGTTCATCGTTTTCGCCCCCTTTTCTTAATGTAATTCCATTTCAAGTTCGTCGATACGCTTTTCTACATATTTTGTATCTTTATGTGCATAGTACGTTTCCGCTTTTTCGACGATACATGTTGCATTATATTCAGGAATGCCTGCGTATGTTTCATAGACACTTTCCGCAAAAAGCGGGTTTCCCTCCGGCCAAAAAACGGCAATATTACCTTCT
>DATGRY010000121.1:0-2375 GCA_035303165.1 Pseudogracilibacillus sp. | reverse complement strand
GTCTAACGTCATCGTATCTGCTGTATATGTTTGCAGTTTCACCGCATCGACTCCCGCCTCTGCCGCCAAATCGACGAGATGTAGCGCCCGCTCTAACGACTGGTTATGGTTTCCCGACATTTCCGCGATGATGAACGGTTTTTCCTCACGCCCAATCCGACGTTCTCCAATCTTGATCATGATAGTCCCTCCAAAAAATAGTCAACCCATTCATTTAGCCTTTCACTACTCGTCTGTTGTAAGCATAATTGACTCATTCGTTGCACTTCATCTTGTTTCTCTACAAGCTTTGTTAAAACTGACGCGTAATCTCCTGTTGTAACTGTATCGTGTTCTCCCAAGTTCCATATGAGACCGTGCTGCTCCGCTTCTAAAACAGATTGTTTCTGATTATCCGCAACGATTACAGTCGCTGTCGGCAAACCTAAATAACAGCGCTCCCACATCGCCGTACCACCTGCACCAATAGCTACGTCCGCTTCACTAACTAAGCTCGCCATATAATCGATTTGGCAATGAAATTGTAAGTCATGCTCCTTACACAACTGTTCTATTTCACCTTTCTGTTTATTCCCATCACCAACGACGACATCGACGTGCGAAAAGAGCATCGGCACATGGTGAAATGCACGTAACAATTTCATCGATTCATTTGTCGGATCTGTTCCACCCATAAAGACGAGTAGCCGTTCCACTTTTCCCGAGCGAGGCTTTACGCTTTCTCGTTCTTGAATAAATTCATCACGCGCGATGAAATAACGTAAACCGAGTAACTTTTTACACGTAGCAGGAACGAGTTCATCGTAACGTCGAGCAAAGTTGTGCACGAGATTTTGGTCTAAAAGAACATCACAATCGTGTCGGCGATTTGCCAGATCATCGATGACGACAATTTTTCGCACGTGCGGACGGATTTCTCGTTCCCACTTTTCATCTATATCGTAATGATCGATAATAAATAAATCTGTCGGTTGGAAAAAGTTCACAACATGGAAACCTTTTCCGCTCACGAAATCTTTCATTTCTTTGTTGGAGTTTTTCATATAAAAAGAAATAGAGCAGTCACGCTGTCGCAACTCCTCTGCTATCGTTAAACAACGCATCACATGACCTGTCCCAATTTTTGTCGATGCATCGACCCGAATAAGTACATCTACCATTTATACCACCGGCTTCTGCTTAATATGAGCGTTTAATTTTGCAACCTCTGGATTTTCTAATAAAAAATTAATGACATCCACACTAGAGACGAGTGGATGACTAAAATGTTTTGCTACCGCTTGACAAAGCTCATAGTCTTCTTCAGTATCTACCGTAATACGAAGTGCTGGATATATTCGATTTTGCGGAACGGAAAAACTCGCTCGACTAAATTGCTCTTTAAACTCATACGCATAATAGGTCACATGTTCACGATGGCGCTCTAATTTACCTTTTTGATCCATTCGTTTTAGCGCATTAAACGTCAAAAGTTCAACCGCTAAGCCACGGGGCATGTCACCTTGTAAATCAACAATTTCAACGTCTCTTCCTTTCATAAACTTTACAATCTCTGAAGCAAGCTCATAATCGACAAACGGGCAATCCGCTGTGACACGCATGATATAGTTTGGATTATATGTCTTGGCGCATTGAACATAGCGACTTAACACATCTTCTTCCGAACCACGACAGACCGACACGTCATTTTCTTGGCACCACTTCTCTACGACGTCGTCTTGAGAAAGGGTAGAAGTCGCTACAATGACATCATCGACCCCTTGAATTGCCTTACAGCGCTTCACTACGTACGATAAAACTGTCTCTTCTTCGAGGGGTTTTAATATTTTCCCAGGTAAACGGGTCGAACCGATACGGGCTTGAATGATTACGATTGTTTTCACTTTTAACACGCACCTTAAAAAGTAATCGACGGCCATAGTTTCTTCAAGGCATCTTTTAACTCCACTAACGAATCAATTTGTAACTCAGCCTCGTACTCACTAGGCACTTCAACATCTTTATATTCACCCGTTCTGATGCGAATCGTACGAAATCCTAACGGTTTAATTCCGACGAAATCTTTCTTCGGGTTGTCCCCGATATAGACAATATTTGCAGGCGATACCCGTTCACGGCGTTGTATGTGTAAAAAGCAGTACGGTGACGGCTTTGCATGCTTTATTCCATATCGATGCGTTATATAACAATGTTTCATTATATCGTACAATCCAAGGGATTTAACTTTATGATGTTGGGCAATTTTATTTCCATCCGTTACTAAATATAAAGGAAAAGATCTTAATTCATTTAAACAATTTTCCGCCTCTGAAAACAGCGCTATATCCGGTTTATGCAGACGATAAACGGACACACATGTATTCGCCAATGTTTTT
>DATGRY010000120.1:0-19071 GCA_035303165.1 Pseudogracilibacillus sp. | reverse complement strand
GGAATGACACCGCGGGAGATTCAGCGTGAATTATTTCCTAGGCGTCATCCGATGCACTATTTATCGTTCTTTGAAAACTCTCCACGCCACTTTATCGAGTCGATTCTAGCCAGTGAAAAACAAATGAGTAGTTAAGCGACGAACTGCCTCTACAAGGTGGTAAAAGTTCTTCGCATAACTACTCTTTTTTCGTCTATACGTTTAGTTTAATAAAGCACGGTCAATTGTTTACCTGCGTTATTATTTGTCTCCTAAATATTCTTCTAACGTAATCTGTTGTTCTGTTATTTCAGTTGCTGCTTTTTCACCGACATAACGTAAGTGCCACGGTTCATATTGATATTTCGTTATTTCTTCCTTTCCTTCCGGATAGCGAATGATAAAACCGAATTGTGCTGCATGTTCTGCCACCCACTTACCTTCTTCCGTTTCCCCGAAATCTGTGACGAGTTCAAATTGAACCGATTCGCTCGTAATATCCATCACTAAACCAGTTTGATGTTCGCTTTCGCCAGGACGTGCACTAAATGTGTTCGCATGTTCTTCCCCATGCTGTGCCACGTTTGAGGCGAAGATCGCGTCTTGGCGATCGTAAGAACGGTAACCAGATTGAGCGTATAAAATAATACCATCTTCTTCCGCTTGCGCAAACATATTTTCTAACGCACGAGCAGCTTGCTCCCGAAGTTGTTTTTTCGGATCATCTTCCGTAAACGGAAAGCGGACGTCGGGGACAACTAAATCGTTCGGTTCATAATCACCCGGAAGCGCGTACGACTTGTTCACGAGTGCAAGCACTTCGTACGGGTTTTCGATCACATCTGCACGCCTATCATTATTTTCCGGTTTTTCTAACATGGTCCCGACCTTAATTTCTACCTCACCGTCGTAAATTTGTTGCAAAACTCCTCGTGTCGCTTCATCGTAAAAACCAGACACAGGTGTGACATCTACTTGGAGTTGAATGTCTGTAATCGCCCAAGTCGTCATGTCATCGAAAACTCCGGATGTAGTAACGGGATAACCGATCCGCTCTAACGCTCCTTGTAATGCTGTTACATCCGCATCTTCGTCTTGCTTTTGTAAAAAAACTGCTGGCAAAGAGAACTCATCTTCATGTTGTGATGTTTCTTCTGTCGCCTCTTCTTCGTTTGCTACTTCATTTACATCTTGTACTACGTCTTCTTTTTGTTGGCAGCTTACTAATAGGAATAAGCTACACAATCCGATCATGAACAATGTTCGTTTCACGTTTTATCCCCCGTTTACATCGTTTAAACTGCTCTACCTATCATAAAAATGGTATGATAAACTAAATGAAAGTGCAAGTGTTAGGGGGGAGTTATTTGCGTTTAACGATTACACCTTTGGAAGCGTATGAACAGATTAAGTATGGAAAAAATGTCGTCTTCATCGATGCCCGTTCAAACTTACAACAACCTGATGAAGGCGAGGCATTATATAAGAAAGAACATATTCCGGGAGCCTATTACGTGCACTTAGAACGTGATTTATCGGGGGAGGTAAAAGCTTACGGTGGGAATCACCCGTTACCGAATATTGATACGTTTGTAGCGATGTTACGCTCTTTCGGGGTAGATGACGATACACGAGTGATCGTCTATGATGATGGAGCTAATATGTTCGCTCCGCGCGCACTATTTCTCATATACTACTTCGGTCATAAACGTGTCGCTCTACTTGATGGTGGCTTTTCCGCGTGGAAGCAGTTAGGCTACCCGACCTCGACGGAAATTCCAGAAAAAAAGAATGGAAACTTCATACCGAACGTAAAAGATGAGCTCATCGTTCATATGGAAGACGTGAAAAACAGAGGAGAAGTTACGCTCATCGACTCCCGTGCGAAAGAACGATACGAGGGAAAGGACGAACCGCTATATGTAAAAGCAGGTCATATACCGGGTGCAGTGAACTATTTTTGGGAAGACGTTTTTCATGAAAGCGGCACGCTTAAACAAAAAGATGAGTTAGAAGCTCACTTTACCCCGTTACGAAAACGGGAGGAAATCATTGTCTCCTGCGGTTCAGGGGTATCCGCTTGTGCTAACTTCATCGCACTAAAACAGTGTGGCTATGACCGTGTGAAGGTATATCCAGGTAGTTTTAGCGATTGGATTTCGTATCCGGAAAACGAAATAGAAACAGAGACGAACATGAAGGAGGAGTAACGATGTCGATTATTATTTCAGCAAATAAAGCAAAACAGATGGTTGAAAATGATGCCGCTATTTGTATCGATGTCCGTACGAAAGTAGACGGCTTTAAAGATGGGGAAGCGGCTTATGACGACCATCATATCGAAAACGCCATTTACTTACATGCAAAACGCGATTTATCTGGCGAGGGGTCCTTTTTACCGAACGCGGAATCGTTAGCGACAACGTTAGGAGAACACGGAATTGACGAGACGACACCAGTCATTATTTATGACGAGGGAAATAACCGAGCCGCCTCAAGAGCGTGGGTTGCTTTAACGTATATCGGTCATGAACAAGTTTATTTATTAAACGGTGGACTTGATGCGTGGAGGACTGTCGGTGGAACGCTGACAGCTGAGCGGCCAGAACACGAACCGAAAACGTATCGGACTAACGTTCGTGATAGTTTACTCGCACATATAGATGACGTCAAAGAAAAACTGCACAACGATGCAAGTGTACTCATCGATTCACGTGCGTACGACCGCTACAGCGGGAAAGTTGAACCGAAATATAAAAAAGCAGGGCACATTCCTGGGGCGAAAAATTTCCACGCAAAACTTGTCCAAGCGGAAGACGGAAAATGGAAAGAAAAAGATGAATTAGAAAAACACTTCGCAACACTTGAAAAGTATGACGAAGTGATCGTTTCCTGTGGTTCCGGTAATTCCGCTTGTTTAAACGTCGTCGCTTTAAAAGAAGCTGGCTTTGAAAATGTACGCCTTTTTGCCGGTGGTTTTAGCGAATGGATTAGCGACGATACGAATAAAGTGGCGACAGAAGAGGAATAAGGAGAAATCTATGGGGAGTTGACTACACGATATTGTGAACACCGGCAAAAATGCCGGTGTTTTATATTGAAGTAGCTTGCTTAAATATTATTATGATATTCCGAAAAAGGTACAAAGTTTTTTGTAAAGTATTGGCGTACCCTCCACAGGATTGCGTAAAAACGCTCGAGTGTTTCTTATTTTGTCGTTGACCCTATACGGGATTGAGAAAAATCATTTTAGTGTTTCACATTTCGCGTTCGACCCTCTACAGAATCAAGAAAAAACACTTTACTGTTTCACATTTCGCGGTTGACCCTCTACACGTCCATTCGTATTGCGATTCCCGTTACCCTATCCTCTACATTTCCGCTCAAATCTCGGATTCCGTTTCTCACCGCGCGCTCTTACCTCTACATCTCCGCCCAAATTACGGTTTACGATTCCGACTCGCCACCTTGGTCCCGTAGACTAACTCGCACGTAAATGTAGTTTCAACAAAAGTCCCACATGACTCCTCTCTAGCATAAAGGCACAAATAAACTGATCTACTATCCATATCGTTACACACCTTTTATGCTTAAATAGATAACATAGACAATTCTTTCTTTCGAATGGATCTATAAGACTTTTTGAAGAATGGAAAAACTATTATGTAAAAGTAATGTTATAATAAGAAGTGATAGTTTTCGTAACGGACTACAGCTAAAGGGTGATAGACTTGAATTTCATCAGCTTATTTAGTGGAGCAGGTGTCGGTTGCTACGGCTTTAAACAAGAAGGCTACGCCGGCATTGCCACATCGGAATTAATTGAACGAAGATTAGAAGTTCAACGGGTAAATAAGACCGTTCAGTTTGAAAAGGGATATATTTTAGGTGATATTTCTGAACCGGAAAAGAAACAGGAGCTTTATGAAGCGATCGAATATTATAAACAACAGAGAGAAACGGAAGATGTTGATGTCGTCCTTTTCACCCCACCGTGCCAAGGGATGTCTGTTGCAAATCATAAAAAGAGTGATGGAACGATCGAACAAAACTCGCTCGTCGTGGAGGCACTCGAAATTGTCGCGAAAATTAAACCGAAGTTTTTCGTATCAGAAAATGTGCGCGCCTATATGAATACGCGCTGTATCGATCACGATGAGCCGAAGAGAATTAAGGAGGCCTTCGCCGATTGGCTAGGCGCCGATTACGTCTATGAATCGAAAATATTAAACTTAAAAGAGTTCGGTGCAAATAGTAGTCGCACAAGGACGATCGTTATTGGCGTACGCAACGACTTAGCAGCGCACATCGATCCGAACGATTTATACCCGAGCAATGAGGCAGAAAAAACGTTGCATGACATTATTGGACATCTCCCACGTCTAACGAACATGGGTGAAATTCACGAAAACGATATTTATCACAACTTTAAAAAGTATCGTGAAGATATGCGTGACTGGATACGAGACGTAAAACCAGGCTTCTCAGCGTTTGATAACGAAGATCCGAAAAAACGTCCCCATACGGTGACGAAAACGGGCGAAATAAAAATAAACGTCAATAAAAATGGTGACAAATATACGCGCCAACGTTGGGATAAGGTCGCCCCGTGTATTCATACGCGTAACGATATTCTCGCTAGCCAAAACACCGTTCACCCTGAAGATGACCGTGTTTTTAGCATTCGGGAACTTATGCTCATGATGAACATTCCTGAGACGTTTAAATGGAGCGATATCGACGAGGAGACGTTAAATAGTTTACCGCTTGAAGAGAAAGAAGCGTATTTAAAAAAACATGAAATAAATATTCGTCAAAGTATCGGTGAGGCAGTACCGACGATTATTATGCGTAAAATTGCAAAAAACATAAAGGATGCGAACGATGAGTTTGAACGATCAAGAGCTAAAAAACTACATAAAGAAATACAACTTACAACATAGAGAAGATGTCATCGATTTTATAAAACAGAATCCTGAAAACCTCGACGTAGTAGGGCTTTCGCGCATTGCGGAATTAGTGAACAACAGTCGTGTCGACACCGCGGCATATTATACGGATCCAGCTACGTTAGCAGAAATTAAAAAACAACTGCCGAAAATAAATAAACGGACGATTCGAATTTTAGAACCGTCCGTCGGTGTCGGCAACTTCCTGCAGATGATTATCGACACGTACGCTTACGCTGACAAAGTGATCATCGACGTAAACGATATCGATGAAAAAAGTATCGCGATGACAAAACTGCTAAATGAATATCGTCATATTCCGAGCAACGTCGAAATTAATTATCACGTCGGCGACTTTTTATTCCCTTTCTTCAACGACACGTACGATTTAGTGATCGGTAATCCACCATTTCTTCGCTTAAATAAACGAACAGGTCTCGCCGATTATGCAATTACATTTAACGATGACGTAACGACGAACATGTCGGGCTTTTTTTTGCAAAAGGCGATCGACATAAGTGATTACGTCGTCATGATTATGCCAAAATATTTTTTGAACAATCCAGATTTCCAAGTAAGTCGAGAACGGGCTAAAAAGCGGGCGATCGAAAGAATTATCGACTTTGGTGAAAAAGGTTTTAAAGGAGTCTTAATCGAGACGATTGCCGTTTTTATTCATACGACGAAAGAACCTCATGAAACGGTGGCTCATTCCGTAACGAAAAAACTGACAAACGTCCAAGCGCAAGCTGCTTTGACGAGCGAGGAGTTTCCTTACTGGCTTTTATATCGAAATACATTTTTCGATGAAATCGCACAAAAGATGACGTTCGGTGTATTCGACGTATTTCGGGATCGACAACTAACGAATGCGATTTTAAAAGAAAAAGGCGACATTAAAGTTTTAAAGTCCCGCAACATTAAACGAGACGGAACAGGTATTATCGCCATTGACGGGTACGATCGTTACGTCGATGAAAAGGACGTACAACAGATGCAAGTGATGCAATATTTAGATCGTGATGACGTCTTTTTAGCGCCGAATATGACGTACTATCCACGAGTGATTAGGAAGCCGAAAGGAACGTTAGTGAATGGTTCTGTTGCCATTCTTGAAAATATTTCAGCAGAGGAAATAACGGATGAACATTTAGCGTTTTTAAGTAGTGAAACGTTTGAAGCGTTCTACCGTATTGCACGCAATTATAGTACACGTAGTTTGAACATCGATAAAAATTCCGTTTATTTTTTCGGACTTTTACATGACAAATAATACGCACTATGAAATAGGGGGAAACTGCATTGTTAACCGAACGAGAAATTATTACATTTTTAGAACAACATGACTACGATATACGTGAAAATAATAACGGGCGTTGGATCGATCAAAAGTGTACACCCGACGTCGTCAACATCGTTTCCGACTGTGTCATTCAATATACGAGTGATGACGGGAACGAAGAATTTACGAGTGTTGACATATGGCGTTCGCCGTATGCGGAAGAATTCGTTCGCGATATTTTTAATAAACCGAGCACGCAATCAGAACTTTCGCGAAACGAATACGATAAATTTTTCGCTCAACCGTTAGAGTTGTTAGCGAATGCCGAAGTACTTCATAAAACGAAACGAGGAAATCGCAACTATTATCGTGTTCAAAACGAAGACATTCTCGAATATATTTCACTTCGTGAACGAAACTCTCTGCTCTTTATAAAGGAATATTGTGAGAAAGTGCTACGTGATAGTGACATATGGGAGCCATTTGAAAACTTCTTCACGATCCAAACGAAAGAGGCATATTATTCGTTAAAAGAACGGTTTGAAAACTTCATCATCGCCCATACACCGATTAACGGCGTAACTGAAGTAAGACGAATTTTTACGAAAATCGTCAATCCACTCGCATACGCACGTCAAAAACGTGGTACGTCACGTGGCAGAATTTCTAAATATGCGATTACGTATGCAGAACTTATGTACAATCGGGAAAATTTCCGTGATTTACATGCGGATAAACCGAAAGGTGTTACGCGTAATGAGTGGAAAGAAGAACGTAAACAAGAAATGAATTTAAATTATTTCAAGTACCAGTCGTTAAAGGCGAAACGATTTTTAAAGAGCTACAACGACGAATATCGTGCTCGTGCATCAGAGTATGACGATGAATTTAGTATCGGGGAAGCGACGCACATTCATCACATTTTCCCTGAAAGCGAATTTCCGGAGATTTCGGGCCACTATGAAAACTTAATCGCTTTAACACCAACGCAACATTTAACGAAAG
Organism: Pseudogracilibacillus sp.; assembly: GCA_035303165.1. Taxonomy (GTDB): domain Bacteria; phylum Bacillota; class Bacilli; order Bacillales; family Amphibacillaceae; genus Pseudogracilibacillus. Next base: position 11,856 of record DATGRY010000120.1, on the reverse strand, counting down.
CACATCCTGCAAACAATACACATCGGATTGATGCGGCTTATCAAGAACAATTGTTGAAAGCGAAAGCACGAATTATTGAAGAAAACATAAACGATCCGCAAGCGGAAAAAATTTATTCATTCGCCAATTTCGTTGAAGTTTTAAATACTGGTTTTAATACCGATTATGTAGTCGAGGAAAATGATTTTGCGAAAGTGAATGAGATTATTTCACGTTTTTATGAACAAAACTAAACAAGTTCCGGCAAATCGTGCTTCAATCAGATTTTGCACGTGAATGACAAGGTAGGGTTAGCGATGCAAATAGTCGTAACAGATGAGATGAAACGAGTAGCGAAAACGGAAGCACATCGACGCAATCCGTATATTACACATCATTTTGAAGTGAAACATTTTTCGAAAGAAGAACGAAATGTCGTCGGATTTTTAGGCGAGTTTGCAGCGTGTGCATTGTTCGGGATCGATTGGCGGCGAAACATTCGCGATGATTATGTAACAATCGATACTGGAGATATACAGGTTGGGACCGCGATCATCGATGTGAAAACAGAAACGGTACCCAAATGGGCATTACAAAAGATAGTGACGCGACAAATAGACGATGATGGACCGTATGGTCGCCGACTTATTAACGAAAATCAAGTTCCTTTATTACACAAATACGACTACGTTTTGTTCAGTGGTTTTCTTCGTAACGATTTATCGTATTGGTATCCGTTCGGTTACGTTGCGACCGATTACGTTTTACAAAACTATTCTGTTACGACAGAACGCCCTGATGGAGGCACGTACCCTGAAGCGGCGATGCCTGTACGTACGTCAAGTTTACGAAATGTCATTGAATTAATGCGCTCTGTCACGTAACAGGGCGCTTTTTTATTTGTAAAACTGTAACTGAACCGAGTCGTTGCGGCAGTTTTTAACATAGATGGTCACATAATAGTTCAATGTGTCGTGAAAAAATGTTTTCAACGTGGCACAATGTATGTTAGCCTGAACGTAATGTGTAAGTTAGGGAGATATGATGAAAATTGTCTTGACGTTAACTGTTGTATTTATCATGGCATTTTTATTCATTTTTTTGATCGTCTATAGAGGAAATAAAGAGGAAAAGGTAGAAGAACAGATGAACGGACTGCTTATCACGTTCATTTCGTTTATGCTTGCGCTACTACCGATTATTGTTATTGCCGTCATTTTGTTTGCGCTACTCGGTTCAGCGAACGTCGTCAATGAACTATTTTCGCTAGAGATTAGTCTAAATAAATTAATGATGTTATCGATTGCTTTTTTACTATATTTGTTTACGGTCGATTTTATTGTAGAAGTGATCGTTAAATATATGATCGGGAAAAACTTTCTCTATTACGTCGTTATGTTACTTGCTCGGATTAGTTTGTTTTTCATCATTAGTGCATTTGTCGGCTTAAATGATAAGGTGAGCATTTTGTTCGCAACGGGAGTTGCTTTTATCGTTCTCTGTTTTGACTACGTAAATGATAGGAAAGGGAAAAATACGCGCACAAATAACGACTAGTCGTGCGAGGATAACTATGTGTAATGTGTCGGAGTAGCATTCATTTAATCTGAAACAGTAAATAACGATGTTCACGAAAAAACAAATTTAAAACTATCAATATTTCTAAAAAGATGAAAAAATATACGATGAAGCCGAAACTGAATAACAACATAAAAAGCGGAACAAAAAAGTAATATGGGGAAAGGTCAAAAATAATAGGACGGAATCACTACTTTCTAGCGATACCGTCCATTTTTACTTACTTAAGGCTAGTTTTGCCCGTTTCCTTACATCCATTTGTTACACGGGTTGTATTTAGTTTCTAAAATAACTAATTTGCTTATTCAACTGCTGAGCAAGATCAGCTAACTCATCCGCATTACGTGAAATTTCATCCATTGAGCTAGACGTTTGCTGCGTTGATGCAGATGATTGCTCGACTCCTGCGGCAGCCTCTTCGGACACGGCAGCGATATCTTCAATTAAATTGTTCATCCGCTGACTGTTATCTGAAATATCTTTTAGGCGGTTTGCAATATTCATAATACCATCGACCATCGTCGTAACAGAAGTATCGATCGTATTAAAGCTCTCACCCGTCCGTTCAATTTGCGTAATTCCTTCTTTTACTTCACTATATCCAACATTTAATGAATTAACGACTTCGTCTGTTTCAAGCTGAATGTTTTCAACGATGTTCGTAATTTGTGTGACAGAGCTCGTCACTTGTTCAGCAAGCTTACGTACTTCATCAGCAACGACCGCAAACCCACGTCCATGTTCGCCAGCACGAGCAGCCTCAATAGCAGCGTTTAATGCTAATAGATTCGTTTGATCGGCGATATCTTTAACAACTTCTACAAGTTGGTAAATTTCGCCGGACTGTTCATCTAAGCCCTGTACTTTATCGACAGCTTCTGAGACGATTCGATCAATTGTATTCATTTGCTGGACAGATTCGCGCATTAAGTTTGAGCCTTCGTTCGTTACGTTTAATACATTTTCCGATGTGTTTGCAATTTCCTGGCCTTCACGTTGTGATAATTGGACAGAGTCGACGAAATCGTTCATCTGTTCAGACAAGTTTGATGCACTATCTGCTTGCGTTTCCGCCCCGGATGCAAGTTCTTCCATCGTTACAACCATCTGTTCGCTTCCCTCTTTCACTTCACGTGCAGAGACAGTGAGAACATCGCTACTCGTTGCAACAGCGTTTGAAACTTCCATGACATTATGTAACACTTCACGCATATTTTCGCGTAACGTATTCACTGCAGATGAAAGTTGTCCAATTTCATCATTACCAACATAGTCGACTTGTTCGACACCTAAGTTTCCTTCGGCAATTTCTGTCGTCGTCTGCACGACTTTATTTAAGTGACGCGTAATTACTTGAGAAATAATAAACATAATGACGAGTCCAATAATAATACTTACGACGTTCGTGGCAATTAAGAAGACTGTACTATTACTCATACTCTCACTTGCGTTAGTCGTCGACTCGCGCAATTCAATATTAACGTCATCGATTAATTGGTTTATAAGTGCAACACTCGATGCTTTTTGTGTTCCAATTTGAATACGCGCGTAAACTATCTTATCTTCGTTTGCCGCTTTTCCATTAGCGATCTCATCTAAAAATATTTCGTCAATTTTATTTTGGTTTTCACGAATACGGTTAAATAAGAATTCGCGTTTTTCATCGTTTTTAAAATTTTCGTAAAGCGTGTCGAACACTGTATTTAATTCTTCGCCGACTTCCTTAAACTCATCTATGTATCGACTGCTACCGACGATCATGTAGTTAGAAATGAGTGAATCTTGTTGTTCCACAAGTAGTGCTAATTCTGTCATCGTGTTAGCGAGTTCATTTTTCGTTATCGAATCTTCTACGTGCGACTTTGCGATGGAAAGTTGGTTGTACACAACGACAGTAGCAATGATAAACAGTGCGACAGAAACGAGAAAGACGGATAAATATTTGATACCGATCGGGATGTTACGAATAAACGTCCGTTTCGCCTTTTTATTTTGTGCTCGTTCGTCAACGCTACTTTCATCCAATGGCTGCTGTACAGATTGGTCATTTAATTGTCTGTTTTTTCTATTTTTAAAACGAAACTTGCGAAAAAAGTTACTAAATTTGTTTTTCACATAAACGCCTCCATCGTTAATTATTATGTCGTAAAGTTACTTATGTATTTAAGAGTAGTTCGAACTAGGGAAGTCTTTTAATATATATCATTATAAGCGAAAATATTTAAAAAGAGAAGAACAAACAACGTTTCTAATCAAAAAGACCTACTACACGTATCCTATTTGATGTGCAGTGGAAAAATTTGAACATCTTTTACGTAGCATATTTTGCTTAAAACGAGTTTTTGTAGGTATAATCACTTTCCTTTTCATATACGATAGAAGACAGTAAACTGGATGGTAGTGAATTTTTGCGGAGAAAAGTGAATATAAGGGATGTGCATAGTAATGGAAGCCGATATTAACGTAAGAAAAACGGAACATATACGACTTTGTTTAACGGAAAATGTGGAGGGCGTTGACGTCACGACAGGGTTGGAAGGTATTACATTCATTCATAATGCGTTGCCGGAAATAAATTTTCACGACATAAAGATAGAAACGGCATTTTTGGATAAGAAATTAAAGGCGCCATTTCTCGTTAGTTCCATGACTGGAGGTTCTGAGCTAGCAGAAAAGATCAACATCCATTTAGCAAGCGCTAGCGAGGAAAAAGGTTGGATTTTTGCGCTCGGTTCAACACGGGCGCTACTAGAAAGCGACGCACATAAAGATTCATTTTTAATACGAGAATATGCAAAAACAGTGCCAATTATAGCAAACTTAGGTGCTGTCCAGTTAAATTACGGGTACGGAGTAGAAGAGTGTCGCCGTCTTATTGAAAAAACGGAAGCAGACTCACTCGTACTTCATTTAAACAGTTTACAAGAGATCGTCCAAGATGAAGGGGATGTAAACTTTGAAAATTTACTCCCGAAAATCGAGCAAATTTGCCGTGAATTAGAAGTACCTGTCGGTGTAAAAGAAGTAGGTTTCGGAATCGATGGGACAGTGGCGAAAAAACTGTACGACATAGGTATTCATTATATAGACGTCGCTGGAGCAGGTGGTACGTCATGGAGTCAAGTAGAAAAGCTCCGCTCGAAAGATCCGTTACGAATCGCAGCAGCCGAAGCATTCAACAGTTGGGGAATCCCGACGAAAGAATGTCTCGTTTCGGTCAAACATAAAGTGCCTCAAGCTCCTTTAATTGCTAGTGGTGGGATGAAAAGCGGTCACGACGCGGCTAAAGCGATTACGCTCGGTGCAGATGTCGTCGGTTTTGCGCGTCAACTATTACAAGCTGCAACGGAATCAACAGAATCTGTCATTCGTGTCATGGAGCAAATAGAATTTGAATTGAAAATGGTTATGTTCGGAATCGGTGCAAAAACGATTACCGATTTGAAAGAAACGAAACGTGTCAAAATTAACGGTCGATCATTATTAGAGGAAGATTAGAAGAAGCGAAAACGGCAGATTACTTTTTCAAGTAGAACGACTAATTTAAAAGTATCATGATGTTTTGTATACGAAAGCCCCCTTAGAGTAGAAGCTTTTAGCTTGCTCTAGGGGGGGTTATTATTTCCATGTTGTGTTCTCTCTACTTCTATCCAACTTCTTTTCATTTGGCTAAGTAAAAGTTTATTGTTGATTGAATGATATCGTCGAAATTATAAATTGCAATTTGCTTTAACGATGATAATAGTTTGTGAAACAATAAAAGAGAGTGATTTTATTTATTAAGTTAGCAGATGATCATAGAGAGTAGTTTTCAATAGTACATTCGATAAATTTAATTTAGAGGTAACATGTACCTTAACAACTTTATGCAAGGTCATCATATACCTAAAAATGTGAGAAAAATTTTCTTGCGTTAAAGTGACGTATTTATCTTTAACGTGAAAGCCCGCTCGCGTTAAAGTTACGTCGCTTTTGTTAACGCGACAACCTCCTTATGTTAAACTGTCTCCTCAAACTTTCACGCAACGGCACGGTTACGTGAAAGCCATCCTCGTATTCTTACCGCAAAAATCCCTTACGTTAAACTCTAGCACTTCCCCTTAACGCAATAATTTCCCGCGTTAAAGTTATCTCGCCTTTGTTAACGCAACAGCTCCTTACGTCAAACTCCCTCGACGAACTTTCACACAACACCTTAGTTACGTTAAACAAATATCGAACACCTTAACGCTAGACAGAAAACTCAAGCCGAAGCCGACCTAAAAAAAGGATAAACTAACTATTTTAAGGAGAGAACAATAAAACAGCGCACTAGAAATGAATCATAAACGAACTTAAAACCTATACATCTTCATTTTTCGTTTCACACGACTTTACACACCTACTATACTGATGATCAAAACGACTCCATAAACAGCGTCCTCAAAAAAATCATAAAACTATAACTATTATTAAAAAGGATCCTTGATATACATAGGGAAAGGTTATCATGGCGCAGCTTTTGCTTAACGAACGATTGATATTGCGAACATTCGTTCATATATATTGTAAAAGGAATATAAAACTGTAAATGAAATTATCGAATAAAAGCCACATTCTTTAGGAGACTCGTTTAGTAGTGTTTTTAACGTATAGTTATAGATGATAAAAGTGAACCGTTCAAAAATTATTCGAATTTGATCCATAGACACTTCTTGCAACAACGGGGCGAATACGCTATTTTAAATGATGAATAAATAAACCTCTGTAAATTGGGAACAATTGTCTGTTTATTTATGAGCGTAAAATTACGCGGAGGGGTATGCTATGTGCTAAAATAAGTCGTAGAATGAGGTGGCACAATTGAAAGTAGAAGTTTGGTATGATTTTACATGCCCGTACTGTTATTTAGCAATTGAAAAACTGCATCGAGCATTATCTCGTTTTCCAAACCGGACGAGTGTAGATATCGTTTATCGAAGTTTTCAATTATCGATGCCGTTTCAAACGAATATAAAAGAACGTAATTGTAACTACGATCGACCACACTTTGATCCGGATGAGAATATGGACGATAAATTAAAGAAAGAGGCTTCTCAACTCGGTATTTCCATGAAGTTTTTAAAAACGGAATGGATTGATACGTTACATGCGCACAGGTTAGTGAAGTTAGCAAACTGCTACGGTAAAGATACGAAAGTCGTTCGTGCGCTATTTGAGAGTTTATATGAAAGAGAGCAACGTATCGATGATTGTAAAACGTTACTTACAATCGGCGTTGAAGCAGGACTCGATGAAACGGAAGTTGACGTCTTACTCTGTTTAAATAGATATAAAAAATCGGTTGAAACTGATAAAGTAATTGCAAAGGAAATGGGAATAACGAGCATTCCTTTTTTCATTTTCAATGATCAATATGCGATTTCAGGGGCAAAGCCGGTCGAACTTTTTCATGAAGTGTTAGTCGATGCTTGGACGGAACTCGAGCGGCAAGGGAAGGTACAACAAAAGAGAGGTTCAAACACTCGCACGTATTGTGAGGGAAATGAATGTAAGACATTAAACGAAGATAATAATAAATAAAAAAAGCAACTAACGAAAAGTCTGTTCGTTCAGTTGCTTTTTTTGTCTAAAATTCACAAAAAATTAGACACAAACTGTTCATAAAGTAGTATCAAAAAATATTGCGTAACAATTTCTACTGTGCTATAATTTAATCAACGACCTAATTGATAATGAATATCATTCTTGTTTAGATTTACTTCTAAATAATAATGATAATAAAGTAGAAAGAGATCAACGATGAAACTACGATACTTAATTACAGTCTTAATCATAAGCGCACTCGGTTCCATCTTTGTCGGTGTCATTAGTTTAAAGCCGACAGATTTATTTCACTTAACCGAAGAGCAACTAGAAGTAATACTCATTAGTAGATTACCAAGGCTTGTAAGTATTCTCATTGCGGGTGCCAGTATGAGTATTGCTGGTTTAATTATGCAACAATTAAGTAAAAACAAATTTGTATCGCCGACGACAGCTGGAACACTTGATTCTGCTCGATTCGGTGTATTAGTTTCTCTAATGTTATTCACATCTGCATCAGCAATTCAAAAGATAGCGATCTCCTTTTTCTTTGCACTGCTAGGAACGTTTATCTTTATGAAAATATTAGAGAAAATTAAGTTTAAAGACGCTGTGTTTATTCCACTCGTCGGTCTCATGTTCGGTAGTATTGTCGATTCATTAGGGACATTTTTCGCTTATAAAAACGACCTTATCCAAAATATGACGTCGTGGCTACAGGGCGATTTTTCGATGATTATGAGTGGAAATTACGAAATTTTGTACATAGCGATTCCAACCTTAATAATTGCTTATTTGTTTGCAAATAGATTTACGATTGCAGGAATGGGTGAAGATTTCGCTAAAAACCTAGGTTTAAACTATCGACAAGTCGTCAATATTGGCTTGATGATTTCAGCGCTCGTGACTGCATCTGTCGTACTTACAGTTGGTGTTATCCCGTTTCTCGGACTCATTATTCCGAATATCGTTACGATTTACCAAGGGGATCATTTGAAAAACAACTTGTTACATACAGCTCTACTCGGCGCATTATTCGTACTACTATGTGACATCATTGGCAGGGTGATTATATATCCATATGAAATTCCGATCAACTTAACAGTTGGTGTCATCGGAAGTGCAATTTTTATCTACCTGCTCTTAAGGAGAAGGCGCTATGGGTTATAAGAAGAAAACAATCACACTTGCCATCGTTGCTATATTGTTAGCCGTACTATTTATTTTCTATGATCTTACTGGGAATATTAATTATATTTTACCGCGTCGTATCATGAAAGTCGTGGCGATCATCATTACTGGTGGGGCAATTGCTTTCTCGACGACAATATTTATGACGATTACGAACAACCGGATTTTAACACCGAGTATTATGGGGATCGATCAGCTGTATGTGTTAACGCAAACGTTTATCATCTTTTTATTCGGTTCTCGTTCTCTTGTCATGATGAGTAGTACGTTAAACTATTTGATCTCTATTATCGTTATGGTCGTATTTGCACTTTTATTTTACCGATTGCTCTTTCGCGGTGAGCGAAATAACATATATTTTTTATTGCTAATAGGAATGATTCTCGGAACATTTTTCAGTAGTTTCACATCGTTTATGCAAGTGTTAATCGATCCAAACGAATTTATGATCGCACAAGATAAAATGTTTGCGAGTATAAATAACATTAACACTGATCTCGTCTACGTATCGATTATTTTACTGACTGGGGTCGTTCTTTACTTTATACCGTATTATAAATATTTAGATGTTATCGCATTAGGTCAAGATCACGCGATTAATTTAGGTGTACCATATCATTATGTCGTGAAACGATTACTCATTATCGTAGCGGTCCTCATTTCGATCGCGACGGCGTTAATCGGTCCGATTACATTTCTCGGGCTACTCGTCGTCAATATCGCACATGAATTTTTAAAGACGTATCGTCATTTTTACTTAATTCTCGGCTCTATATTAATAAGTGTTATTGCGCTATTAGGCGGCGAATTTATCGTGGAGCGCGTCTTTACATTCCAAACGACGTTAAGTGTCATCATTAACTTCGTTGGGGGAATATACTTCATATATTTATTGCTAAAGGAGAATAAGTCATGGTAAAAATTAAAGGGGTATCAAAGGCGTATAACAGAAAGTCGGTTATCCAAAATGCGACACTATCGATTCCGAAAGGAAAGATTACGTCCTTTATCGGTCCGAACGGTGCTGGTAAAAGTACGTTAATCTCGATGATTAGTCGACTCATCGCAAAAGATGAGGGAATTATTTTAATTGACGGTCAAGACATTACGGAAATTAAAGATAGTGAACTTGCGAAAAAAATCTCTATTTTGAAACAATCGAATTCGATGAACGTAAAACTTACCGTTCGTGAACTTATTACTTTCGGCCGTTTTCCATATTCAAAAGGTAACTTGAAAAAAGAAGATTGGGAAAAGGTTGAAGAAGCAATTGCGTATATGGAGCTTGAAGACATCCAACATAAGTTTTTAGATGAACTGAGTGGGGGACAACGCCAACGTGCTTACATTGCGATGGTGTTAGCGCAAGATACAGAGTACATTTTATTAGATGAGCCGTTAAACAATTTAGATATGCGTCATGCGACACAAATTATGAAAACGTTGCGTCGACTCGTCGACGAATTAGGAAAGACGATCGTCATTGTCATCCATGATATAAACTTCGCTTCCTGTTATTCGGATGAAATCGTCGCTATTAAAGACGGTAAAATTGTGAAACAAGGACCGACATGCGATGTAATCGATCAATGTGTGCTGAAAGACATTTATGATATGGACATTGATATAAAGGAAATCGATAATCAACGCATCTGCGTATATTACTAAGGAAGGAAGTACGTAAAATGAAGCGAGTTCTATATGGATTGGCTATACTTATTTTAGCACTTGTTGCAGTTGGCTGTAGTTCGAATACCGATGAAGGAAGTAACTCAGATGAAACATCGAATGAAATGATTACGATTGAGCACGAATTAGGATCGACAGAAGTTAAGAAAAACCCAGAAGATATCGTCGTCTTTGATTTCGGTATTTTAGATACGTTAGATGAATTAGGAATTGATGTTGTCGGATTGCCACAAATGAATATCCCTAGTTACTTGGATAAGTATGCGAGCGATGACTATGAAAACGTCGGAAGTTTAAAGGAACCAGACTTTGAAAAAATTGCAGAAATTAATCCAGAACTAATCATTATCTCTAGTCGTCAAGCGGAATTGATCGATCAATTTGAAGAAATTGCACCGACAGTATATTTGGGCTTAGATACATCACGTTATTTAGACTCATTTAAAGAAAATATGGGTGTCGTTGCAGAACTGTTCGATAAAGAAGAGGAAATGGAAGAAAAACTTGCAGCACTTGATGAAGAAATTGCGGACGTCGTGGCCCAGGCGGAAGAGTTAAATGAAAATGCATTAATCGTCTTAGCGAACGATGATAAAATTAGCGCGTACGGGCCGAGCTCACGCTTCGGTATTATCCACGATGTCCTAGGTGTAGAGCCAGCAGACGATGGGATTGAAGTTTCTACACATGGAATGAACGTGTCATTTGAATACGTCGCGGACACCAACCCTGGAATTTTATATGTAATCGACCGTAGTGCGGCAATCGGTGAAGGAGAAGTAGCTAAACAACTAATCGAAAACCCACTAGTCGAACGTACGGATGCATATAAAAATGACCGTATTTATTACTTAGACCCGGATTTTTGGTACTTATCAGGTGGCGGTTTACAATCAGTTAGCGAAATGATTGAGGAGATTGCCACAAGTTTGGACTAATGATAACATCATCATATCGATGTTAGTCCGAAAGATCATATTATAAGCGTTGAAATGACTTAGAAAACTTTAGCAAACATTCCTCTTTGGATCGCCTTTCCAAGGAAGAAAGTGAATGAACCGAATTCGTAACTACCGATTCGGTTCATTTTTATTTGTACGTATTTATTTTACGTTTTGTAGTGGGATTGAGCCCTTAATGGTGGAATGCAGTTTTGCCCGGGTTTTTGGTATAAAATGTACGTCTCAAGTTTTTAAAGGGAGGTGGATAGGAAGCAGTTGAGCGAATTTCCATAAAACTGTAGCGGTGACACTAGCTAGTCGAAAACAGTGCGGTTGGGCGTTTTCATCTAGGTGTGTAAAGATGATTCCCATTGGTGAAAAATGTGAACTGCAGTTTTCGCAAAGATGTAGAGGGAATCTCGCGCGGTGGGAAATACTTGGATAATTTTACGCAATTCTGTAGAGGGTGCGAAACACACTTTGAACGATTTTCACAAAACTGTAAAGGGTCATACGCGAAATAGGAAACACTCGCATAATTTTACGCGTTCCTGTGGAGGATCAATCGTGAAATAAGAAACACAAACAGCAAAATGCGCGAAAGTGTAGAGGGTCCACAGCGAAATTTGAAACACTAAAGTGATTTTTCCTGATCCTGTTGTGATCGAGCACGGGGTTTGAAACAGGAAAGCGATTTTCCCCGATACTGTTGCGGTCCAGAGCGAGCTTTGAAACAGGATTGCAATTTCCCGCGATCCTGTTGGGATCGAGCGTGGATTTTGAAACAGGAACGCGTTTTTCCCCGATCCTGTTGTGATCGAGCGTGGATTTTGAAACAGGAAAGCGTTTTTCCACGATCCTGTTTCGATCGAGCGTGGATTTTGAAACAGGAAAGCGATTTTCCCCGATCCTG
>DATGRY010000119.1:0-25484 GCA_035303165.1 Pseudogracilibacillus sp. | reverse complement strand
ACTAGCATTCTTTCTAATTAGTAGCGCATAAGTATAAATTTTATATACCTTACCTTTGTAACTTTTAAACAATTATGTTAAACTCAACTATTTTAATGAGGAGATTGAAACATAATTTACTTTGCATCTTCCTACGTTATCGACTAAAATACGTATTGATTCAAGGTTTTTACTTATCAATCTACATTAATTTTACATAAGAAGAATAGAGGTAGTAATATTGCTTGAAAAAAATGTGCACGGAAAGAAAGTATCAACGACCGACAATTGGTATGACGTATTTACTGGTTGGCTTATATTACCCGCTATTTATACAGTAATGACATTAGTCGGGGCACTTATTATGATTATATTCGTTCGTCCATCGGAAATTTCTGGCTTTGACCTCGCTTTTTATTACGTCGATCTCGTGTCGATTCCGCTACTACTATTTTGTTACTATTTATGGTTTCGCCGCAAGAAATTACTCCGTTTTTTCATAACCATTTTCTTCCTTATGCATTTGGTACTACACGTTTCTTTTTGGATACAAGGTCATGGGGTCGATTTTATAAGCATTGTAATGAACGTCGTTTGGATTGGTTATTTTCTTCGTTCAGAACGGGTAAAGGAATTGTTTGTCTTATAAAATGAAGAAGATGTTTGGCCAAAAAGAGTGTCATAAGAAAATGGGCTTGACATATAAAAACGAACTGAATCTTTCATGAAAATGTGATTCAGTCCTTTTTTGTTGTATCTAAGTTTTGTCTGAGTCTTTCAATTTACGTTTTGATCGGTCATTTCAAAGAATTGTAGTTTCTACGGAAACCTTCGCCAGTCACATGTTACCGTACGGGCTAGTATCGAAGTAGATTAATATAAATGGTACCACTAGACGCCCTAGCGACTACGATTTAACTTTCCCATTGGATCTTTAATAGTTTTATCCGGGAAGCACTTTAGTGTTCGGATTCTTCTATTCGTCGTGTCATTGAAGTTTTACGTAAGTCGTCCTCGTTACTGCTCGCGCACGATAAAACTGGCGTGTCTTCCTGTTTTGCGATCTTCCCGGTATGAGAAGCCTTTTTCACTTAAAAAAGTGCACGTACGGTCCAGATGAATTTGCGATGCAGGAACACCTGCACGTATGCATTGTTCTTTCACAACGAGCTGATTATCGATATGGTATTTGTTTGTTTCAGTTTTGTAGTGAATAAAGGGGGCAGCGTAGCCGAGTTGTTCAAATTGTTCCGCAACGTCCGAATCGACTTCGAATTTTTCCATACTTAATGCGGGTCCGATATAGAAATGAAATCGTGTTGGGTCACAGTTTTTTTCGCTCGTTAAATGTTGGATCGTTTTGGACGTAATTTCTTGTACGGTGCCGCGCCATCCTGAATGAATCGCGCCGACGACGTTCCGTTCTTTATGATAAAACAAAACGGGCACGCAATCTGCTGTTAGCGTACAAAGGACGATGTTCGGTGAAAAAGTAAATAGCGCATCTGTCTGTGGGATTGCGGTCGTAAGAGATGTTATTCCACATCCTTTATCTTCGTCCGTCACTTCGTAAAAGTTAGCACTATGTGTTTGGTTAGCAAATACGAAGTTATCAAAGGAAAGACCGAGTTGTTTGGCGACGTCTTTTCGGTTGTCGATGACGTGCTGAGCGTTTTTTGCGACGTGGAGTCCCATGTTGTTCGCTTCATTTTTCCGCTCGTCACGCATTGTCACACCGAGCGTAAATGGTGCGTCAGTTTTATAAAAATGAATAGACAATCAGTTCACCTACTTCAAGTCGTTTATTTTATTGTATCACGTTTAAGTTATATACGTTGTGGTTATATAATAACATGTCGATCAGTTCCATATTATTCACTTTTATGAATCATTTTACGGTCTGTTTGGTCATAATATGGATAGGAGGTTGATACAATGAAAAAATTCATTACGTTGTTTGCGGTTAGTTTAACCCTTTTGATAGCTTCCGCATGTAACGGTCAAATGGATGATTCGGGCATGCAAGATGACAATGAATCGTTCGAGACGTCCCAAAATAATGTAGAGGAAGATGTGGATACTGGTGACGGTGACGTGGGGGGCGATGAGTCTGAGGCTGCGCAAGAAGCAGAGCCTGCGCAAGATGATGATCAGTATATGCGTAAAAAGCTAGAAGAAGTTGATTTTCGTGAAATCGATATCGATATCGATTATGCGGATCGTAAAGAATTTGAAGCTGACATCGACTATCATGAAAGTAGAGCTATTGAAGCGAAAGTGGAAAATGAGTTAAATAATGAGCTATTCCGCGGGAAAGAAGCATTCGACTATATATTTGATCGAATAAAAGATATCGACTTTTCTAGCGGGCGTTCGGATGCGGATATCATTGCAGATATCATCTCGGCATTCGATTTGCCAGATGATTATCAAAAATTTGAAATTGAAATCGAATTTAACGACGGAACAGAGCGAGAGATTGAACACCGGAAGTAATTAAGTTGTTTGTTTCGATTCTGAAAGCGGATTGAATATGCAAGTACTATGCGACTTGGCGGGTCATGGAAGTTTTATCAAATTTCTATGGAACTGGGTCGCCGTGCTAGTTGTTGCTATTCAATCCGTTTTTATTTTTGCAGTTTTTTAAAAGGGACCGGGCGTGTGTTGTCCTTTTATTGGTGTTCTCGTGTTCAGTACTAAGTTAGTTGAGTACAATCGCTTTGCGAGGAGCGTGGAGGTGCGGCTTTTTCTGTTAAAGTCGGAAATTTGAGGGTGAAGATGACGTTTTCGTGTTAAGTGCCGGGTGATTTGATGTTAGGACGGGGATTTTGCTGGAAAGATCGGCATCTTACGTTAAAGTCGTGTTTGTTTGGTTAACGTAAAGGAGTGTTTGCGTTAAGAACGAATGTATGAATTTAACGTGGAACGTTGTCGCGTTAAAGTCGTGTTTGTAAAGTTAACGTAAGAACGTGTAACGTTAAAGACGAATGTGTGTAATTAACGTAAGAAAATTTTACGTTAAAGTTACGGGAAGAGCTTTAACGCAAGAACGCCTTACGTTAACAATGTGTGTGCAATCTAAACGCAAAAAGCGCCTTATGTTAACATTTAGTACGCAACCTTAACGTAAGAATGCGCCACGTTAAAAAGAAACCCGTAACCTTAACGCAAGGCATGTCGATTCTAGTCATGTACGAAATTAGAACAGAAAAATGCACTTTATTTGTGTGGATCTAGGCAATGTTTCCGCCAGAAACTTTATCCTTGTAAAATGTTCATACTTTTAGCACGCTACAAATCCGGAAATTATGCGAATTGCTTATCGCCTAAACGAGCTGACAAATACGAATCCTACAACTCTCCCGAACCTTATTTCCTCTCCTTTTTTCCTCTCATATGGTATCATTTTTGTTGTGCCCATTACTAACGACCGCTAATCTTTTCGATACAATTCATATAATAACGGTTCAATTACGCTCACCACTTCAATCGGGAGAGGATGATCATCATGCTAAACAGATGGTTTTACATTAATGCGGCTGTACTTCTTTTTGCGTTATGGAAAGTTTTTACTGGGTATGTCGCTCTACACGTCCTACTCGGACTTATCGGATTATTATTTTTCCTTTACAATTGGACGCGACATGCGATCTTTTCTACGATTCGTGCAAACATTCCACGCGCTCGAAAAATAAAATATGCGAAACTATCAAAAAAGAAATTACCGTTTCATAAATATACAGGGACACTTGCGCTCATCGTTATTGGCACACACGCAACGGCTGTTTTACATATATACCCATTTACGTTAACCCATTGGAAAATAACGAGCGGTATCGCAGCACTCATCGCACTATTTCTTCTCGTCGTTTTCGGCTGGATTCGCTTCTTTAAAACGACGTATCCAGTCCGGATTATTCATTGGACGTTAGCGTTCGTTACATTTTTCCTTATTTGTATCCACCTTTTCCTATAAAATTGACCTTAAGCAATAGGTCGATTTTTTTATAGGAAAAATGTATGAATTTTCATAATATATGTTTAATTCACCCTGTTTATTTGGTACGATGAAAATGAAGAGCTCAAAAAACCGAAAGGGGAATGTAAGTGACAAACAAAGTAGAACAAATTCATAATGAGGTTGCTCAGTTAGATGGATATGTTCTCACCGTTTACTTAAATACGGACCCAGCGAGCGATGATTGGAAAATTCGTTTAAAAAACGGGTTACGTAAAATGACCGAGTATGTCGAAGCGTCCAATCCAGATCAAGTTCGTACATTTAAACGAATCCGGCAAAAAGTCGACCGTGCAATTAAAGATCATACGCGCGCCCATTCGAACAGTCTCGTCTGTTTTGCCAACGATAACGAAGTACTCGTCTACCCACTACAACTCCAAGTTGAAAATGACTTCAGTTGGGAAGAAGAAGCAAGAACAGAGCAGTTAAAAGAACTTTGTGAGATGTACGGTAATTCCGGTGTCATTTTAGTACAACGCGACAAAGTAACGTTACTTTCACACCGCCTTGGCGAGTTAGTCGATGAAACACATTTCGAATTCGACGTAGAGAGCGAACATTGGAAACAATACAAAGGAGTAGCTTTCGGTAACGTTTACTCAAGCAGTGCAAACCATCGCGAGAAGTTCGACAGACGGATGAGCGAAAATCAGAAACGTTGGTTCAGAAAACTCGTACCGATGATCGAACGACATGCCCGACGGAAAGGTTGGAACGGAGTTCACTTAGCAGGACCCAAAGAACTTACGAAAGATTTAAAAGATATGTTGCGCATACACGTCCTCGGCGAAACGAGCGGAAACTATGCATATAAATCAGCGCACCAAGTATTAGAACGGACATTACTTGCGTAAAAAAACTGACGCATAATCGTTACGTTGCAGAACGATGCAATCAGATAACGTTTCTATTCGGTATCATAATCCCTTGCTGAAAAGATGACGTGTAGCGATAAACGAAAATAAAGCGGACTTATTCGCTGACGGCAGACGATAACGCCGATCGAATAAGTCCTTTTTTATGAGCTATATTGAGCATGCTCCCCATAGTTTTTTACATTTTTTCATGCTCGTTCTTGCAAAAAAATTGCAACGAACGTTTTTGTAGATCGTTAATTTACCCCGATGAATGTAAGTAAATGTGCAACGAATGGATCTGTCTTTTCAATTTGCGTCCAGTGGCCACATTCATTAAATAAATGGAGTTGTGCATTCGGAATGAGCTGTCCCATTCGATAACTCGTATCTTCAAACAGAATGACACGATCGTTTAACCCATGGAAAAGTAGCGTGTCCGCTTCAATTTTCCGTAAATCTTCTTCCGATAAAGAAAGTTCGTTTAAACGTTCTTGGCGATTTTCGAAGAACATTGCATGAAACGCTTCTCGAGACTCCTCTTCCATACTTGCTTCGTAACGCAGTTTTACAAGTTCTTCATCTTGCGCCGCCGCTTCATCGTATGAGAATAGTTCAATTAGTTCACGCATCGCTTCGATACTTGGCTCGTATCCCCACACTTTATCGAGACCGTACGAAAGATCATGTTCAATCCCGACAGCTCCCATTAAAATTAATTTTTTTACTAAGTCCGGGCGACGGTGTGCAATATGTAGTGCCATCGCACCTCCAAAAGAATTTCCGACGATATGGACCGGTTCACCACATACTTCTTCAATAAACGCAATTAAATGGTTTACCCATAAGTCAAGCGTGTACTTTTCCTGTGCCACTTTATCCGTCTGACCAAATCCGACGACATCTGGAGCAAAAACGTGCATTTTCTCTTTCAACTTTGGAATGACGAGGCGCCAATTCGCAAACGCTGATACTCCTGGACCAGAACCGTGAATTAAAATGATTTTCTCATCACCAGCACCCTCTTCGTGGTAATGAGTCCTAATTCCATTAACTTCAACAAACTTTGATTCGATGCTCATTTTTTTCGTCCTCCTTGCGAAGTTTTGTTTCTTTTATCTTAGTGGAGTTTCTACTAAGTTGCAAAATGTCTGTTTTGATACGGTTTATTTCGCTTCTATACTATTATCTCACAATTTATGTAGGTTGACCGGCGAAAGGGTAGTCGGAATAAATACTTTTGAAAAACAACAATTACTATTTCATCTCATTTTGATAATAAATTCATCGTCATGCGTGTATCGAACTTCGTATCTTTTGGGACCGCAGCATATAGGGAATTGGCAACAGTCTCCTTTTTTTATCCGAGCTTGTAAGGGTCGACTCTGTCAACCGGAAACACGAATAGCGAAATTCGCGGTCGTGTAGAGCGTGCGCGTAACACTTTTATTAATTTTTGTAAAACTGTAGGGGGTCTTCCGCGAAATGAGGAATACAAAATGGCTTTCTTGCTAACTTGTATAGGATCAACCGCGAATTATGAAACAGTAAAACGGTTTTTCGCAATCCTGTATAGGGTCCTAGGCGGAATTTGAAACAGGATTGCAGTTTTCCCCGATCCTGTTGGGATCGACAGAGAAATTTGAAACAGGATTGCAGTTTTGCCCAATCCTGTTGGGATCGACAGCGAAGTTTGAAACAGGATTGCAGTTTTCCCCGATCCTGTTGGGATCGACAGCGAAGTTTGAAACAGGATTGCAGTTTTGCCCAATCCTGTTGGGATCAGGAGCGGAATTTGAAACAGGATTGCAGTTTTGCCCAATCCTGTTGGGATCAGGAGCGGAATTTGAAACAGGATTGCAATTTTCCCCGATCCTGTTGAAATCGACAGAGAAATTTGAAACAGAAATGCAGTTTTCCCCGATCCTGTTGGGATCGACAGCGAAGTTTGAAACAGCAAAGTGATTTTTCGTAAATCTGTAGAGAGTCAACCGCAACATAAGAAACAGTAAACCAACTTTTTACAATACTGTAGAGGATAAAGTATAAAACAAGAAACACCGCAACAATTATTTCAGACGATTTTGAGTTAGACTTAGATTTTGATGATGAATAAACCATCCTTCATAACGGAGTCATATGACATTGTGTAAACACTTGAAAATAAACATGAAAACATAAAATAAAAAGCAACGGGAATTCACACAGCCTGAAAGGTTCGTTTTACTCAAACCAGTATCGTGTGCTCCCGTTGCATTTTATTGCGAGTTTAACAAAGTATTACTTAGAAACGGCTGTAGCAAAATCTGCTAGTAAGCGAACTCCGTAGCCAGTTCCACCAGCTTCATAATACCCCTCTGTTTTACTTTCCATCGTGCCAGCCATATCAATATGGAGCCATTTTGCGTTGTCCGGGACGAACTTTCGTAAAAAGAGCGCTGCCGTAATCGCGCCGCCATAGCTTTGATTGCTAATGTTACAAAAGTCCGCATAATCGCTATTTAACGTTCTCTCGTAATCTTCGATTAACGGCATCGGCCAAACGTGATCTCCATTTTGTTCGCCGAGCGTCTTTACTTGCTCCATTAATTGATCATCACCGAAGACGCCACCCATTTTCGGTCCTAAAGCGAAATGAATGGCACCAGTTAATGTCGCAATATCGACGACGTACTCTGCTTCAAGTTCCCCTGCACGAATGAGTCCATCCGCTAAAATGAGCCGTCCTTCGGCATCAGTGTTACCTACTTGAACAGTTTGACCTGTTTTATACGTAATAATATCGCCAGGTAAAAGTGAATGACGATCTGGCATATTCTCGACTGTTTGAATAAGTCCGACGACGTTTACTGGAGCATTCATTTCCGCTAGTAATTTCACTGCTCCCGCAACAGCAGCGGCTCCTCCCATATCCATCCGCATGTCGCTTAAGTTACGACCGCTTTTTAAACTAATTCCACCTGTATCGAACGTAACCCCTTTTCCAACGAGCGCGATAAGTGGCTTCGATTCGTCCCCGCGATAGTGCAGTTCGATAAATGCCGGATCGTATTTACTTCCGCGATTGACCGCTAATAATCCGTTCATTTCCATCGCTGCAATCTGTTCCTTTGCATGAACGACGACATCGACAGCTGAATCGCTAAATGTATCTCGTAAAATTTCCGGAAACGTTTCCGGTGTTAACGTACTCGGTGTCTCGTTCATTAAATCCCGTGCAAAAGCAGTAGCCGCTGCCCGCACTTTCCCTTGGTCAATTAAGGATGCGATCACCCCGTCCGTCACGTGCAGTTCTGGTTTTGCCGCCTTTTTTTTCGATTTATATGTATCAAACGTATACGTGCCTAACTCCCAACCTTCCACAAACGCGATCGTAACGTCATCCGTTGCAAGCTCGTGAAACGTCTCACGAAGTTGTTGTGCGGAAACGTCTACGTTCGTAATTTTCTGTTTCATTGCTGTACGAGCAATCGAACCTGCTAGCATGCGAACTTTATCTAACGATGCCGCTTCTTTAACATTTTCTTTAACGACGAACGTAATGACATCATCGATCATCGTCGTTACGAAGTTACCTTGTGCATCTTTGACAAAATGTCTCACATTCTCATTTTCCACTTGAAATAAAATTGTTGCTTTTTTTTCCACGTTATTTCCTCCTTGAAAACTGTATTCTACTTGTTGTGGGAAAGGAACAGTTTATGTGAAGAATTGTACCCTCCCTAAAACTGTATTCTATTTCTAGTAGCGCAAGTAATGGCCTACATAGAGCATAATATTGTTCTTGAAAACTGTATCGTTATCTACGTTTGCGTACAACTTCCATTATGCAGGAGCTTTTCCAGCGAATTGGCTCGTATAAAGCGTTTTATAAAGCCCATCGCGTTGTAACAACGCTTCATGGGTGCCTTGCTCGACGATTTGCCCTTCATCCATCACTAAAATAAGGTCCGCATCTTGGATCGTTGACAAGCGGTGTGCAATGATGAAACTCGTCCGCCCTTTCATTAATTCACTCATCGCTCGCTGGATGAACAGTTCTGTGCGCGTATCGACGCTAGAAGTTGCTTCATCTAATATCATAATTGGCGCATTTGCTAGCATTGCCCGGGCAATAGTGAGTAATTGCTTCTGACCTTGGGAAATGTTTGAAGCCTCTTCGTTTAACACTGTATCATACCCGTCTGGCAATTTCGTAATAAAATCATCCGCATATGCTGCTTTTGCCGCCGCAATCACTTCTTCATCCGTCGCTGTTTCTTTTCCGAACCGAATATTTTCTTTAATCGTTCCTTTAAATAGCCACGTATCTTGGAGAACCATACCGATTGTTTGACGTAATTCGGCACGCGGAATCGTCGTAATGTCGATGTCGTCTATATAGATTGCCCCATCCTTTACGTCGTAAAAACGCATTAATAAATTGACGAGTGTCGTCTTTCCTGCCCCCGTTGGACCGACAATAGCAACTTTTTGTCCGGAAGTAACGTCGATGTGTAAGTTTCTCATTAATAATGTATCGTCATAACCGAAAGAAACATCGTCAAAACGGATATTCCCTTTTACCTCGTCCGTACGTAAAAGCATTTCTTTCGTTGCAGTCACACCTTTTTCTTCTTCCACATCTAACAATTGAAACACTCGTTCCGCTGCAGCGATCGTCGATTGGATAATATTGGCGATATTTGCCGTTTGAGAAATCGGTTGTGTAAACTGTTTCGTATATGTAATGAATGCTTGAATGTCACCGATAGCGATCGTCCGCTGAATGACTAAAATACCGGCAACGATACTAATAAGGACATAACTAATGTTGCCGATAAAGTTCATGACCGGCATAACGATTCCAGAAATGAACTGCGCCCGTCGCCCCGCTTCGTACAGTTCGTCGTTCACGTTACGAAATTGCGCAATCGAGGCTTCTTCCCGTCCAAAAGTCGTCACTTCGATGTGTCCCGTATACATTTCCTCGACGTGACCATTTAATTCCCCTAACGTTCGCTGTTGGTTACCGAAATATTTTTGTGACCGTTTTAAGAGCGGGCGGATGACGAAAACGGATAACGGAATAGATATAAGTGCGATGATCGTAAGTAGTGGACTAATGACGAACATCATAATCGCAATCCCAATGACCGTTATAATCGATGTAAAAAATGAATTTACCGTCTGTTGTAGTGTACTTGCGATCGTATCGACATCATTTGTTACTCGACTTAACGTATCGCCATGTGGTGTTTTATCAAAGTGTGCTAACGGAATCCGATTCAGCTTTGTAAAAATTTGCTCACGCATATTGTACACGAGCCGTTGTGAAATACTTGCGATCATATACCCTTGCACAAACTGAAACAAACTGCTGAACACGTAGAGCCCAGCTAAAAAAAGGAGCATTTTCGCAACAAGTTCAAAGTCAACGCCACGGGCGGCACTATTTGTGACAGCATCGTAAGCACCCTCGAAAATAATCGTAATCGTTTTCCCCATGACAATCGGTCCGATCACCGAGAATGCCGTTCCGAGCACAGCGATAAGTAAAACAAACGTAAGTCGGAGACGGAACGGGCGTAAATATGTGAGTAAGCGGCGAAACGTCGCCCTGAAGTTTTTCGGTTTGTCTAAGCCGACGAACATTCCGCCGTGACCACGAGGTGCTCCATGTGCAGGTCGATGGCGTTTATTCGATCCATCGTTATGTTTCGTCATTTACGCAATGCCTCCTTTGCCGTACTGGGAAGTAATAATTTCTTTATAAACGTCGTTCGTTTCACTTAAATGTTTATGTGTGCCAATTCCGGCAATCCTTCCTTTATCTAAAACGATAATTTGATCTGCATCAATAATCGTGCTTACACGTTGAGCGACGATGACCATTATTTTATCGCTCGCTTCTTGTAATAGTCTGTGCCGTAGTTTTTTATCCGTTTCGTAGTCGAGGGCGGAAAAGCTATCATCAAACAGATAAATTTGAGGCTGACGCACGAGTGCGCGGGCGATGGAAAGACGTTGCTTTTGTCCACCAGATAAATTCGCTCCACCTTGCTCGATAAACGATTCGTACCCTAAGTCAAGCTCTCGGACAAAGCTATCTGCTTGTGCGATTTGTAGCGCATGCACTATTTCTTCTTCCGACGCATTATCTTTACCGAAGCGAACGTTTTCTTTCACCGTACCGGAAAAAAGAAGCGCACGCTGTGGTACGTAGCCAATTTTTTCACGCAAGCGATCGAGATGAATGAGCTTTATATCTTTTCCATTCACTGTAATCGTCCCTGCTGTTGCTTCGAGAAGACGTGGAATTAATTGAATGAGCGTCGTTTTACCTGAACCAGTCCCACCGATTATCGCGGTTACTTTTCCCGCCTCAAGTGTGAAAGAAATATTTTCTAACGTATTTCGTTGTGCGTTCGGATAGCGATAAGCGACGTTTTGAAATGAAATCGTCTGGATCGGTTCCGTTAACGTTTCTGTCCCTATCGTTTGTTTCGATGTTTTCATCGTTAATACTTCTTCGATTCGTTTTGCAGAGACGGATGCACGCGGTAAAATGACGAACATCATCGATGCCATCATAAGGGCCATTAAAATGAGCATGACGTATTGGATGAATGCCATTAAATCTCCAATTTGCATCGTTCCGACATCGATGCGGACACTTCCGAACCAAATGATAAGGATGATCGTTACGTTCATCAGTAACATCATGAGCGGCATCGTAAAGGCCATGAGACGATTTACCGTAATCGAGACGTCTGTTAAGTTTTCATTCGCTCGTTGCAACCGTTTCTGTTCAGCACGCTCTTTTGCGAATGCACGCACGACACGAATTCCGGTTAAGTTTTCCCGTAAAATGGTATTTAAGCGATCGAGTCGTTTTTGAACCGCTTGAAAGAGTGGATATCCTTTTTTCATAATGAAATAAATCGCTACAGCGATAAACGGAACCGCAAATAAAATGACGAGCGATAACATAAAATCTTTTGATACCGCCATTAAGACGCCACCGAGTAACATAAACGGTGCCATTAAAAACATGCGTAAAACCATGACGAGTGCTTGTTGTATTTGGGTGACGTCGTTTGTCGTTCTTGTAATGAGGGACGCGGTGCCTACTTGCGCAAAGTCGTGGACGGAAAAATCTGTAACGTGTGTAAAAATATCGTTGCGAATATCCCTACCGACGCGCATCGCAACGTGTGATGCATAATAACTAATCCCGATCGACATGACGACACCGATCGCGGCAACGAATAACATAAGCGCCCCTATTTTCCATATGTACGGGATGTTACCGACGACGACTCCGTTATCAACGATATCTCCCATTAACGTCGGCAAATATAGTTGCGACAACGTTTGGAAAAAGACGAGAACGAACAAGATAAAAATATATCTTTTATACGTAGCGATATATTGAGCAAGTTTTCGCAATCTTTTCACCTACTTATTTCCCTCTATATTTTAGCACATTCCAAAACGGAAGACGTTCACGAGGAACATAGTTTGTTTCAGAGAGTGATCCTCGAAACTATTTCATATGAACAAATATATACTGTTTTGTATTGATGCGGCAGTTTTTATCAACATGAAGCGATAAAAAATATCAAGCGAACACTCACGGAAGAGCGTCGCTTGATGTGCTCGCATGAAAACTTATAAAGTCGTATCGGCATATTGGCGTCCGCTTCGTTCTGTTCGTGTCGCAATCATCGCTGATACTAACGACAATATGACTAATATAATACCGTAATGTGGTGTCTGCTCAATCGTGCCGACTTCGATAATAAAACTGCCAAACAACGTCCCGAAAGCGATACCGAGCTGAAGCGCCGCGTTATTTAAGCTTTGCTGAATATCGGCTGTCGCTTGCGCCACTTCATACAAATGACTTTGTACAGGTGGAGTAATTCCCCAACTCATGACACCCCAAATGACGAGGACGACCCAAAATATTGGCACGATCTTCACCGCGTACGGAATGACGAATAGACAGACGACGAGAAGTGCTGAAACAGTAAGTAATGTCGTCCGATTCCCGAAGCGATCCGACGTCATACCAGTGAGACCACCGCCGGAAACTGCTGCGATCCCATAAATGAAATATAAAATAGAAATCGTTATGCCCGCAAAGCCCATCGTCGTTTTTACGTACGGTGTTAAAAATCCGTATAACGTAAAATGACCGGCTAAGAAGAAAAATGTCGTCAAATGGGCAAAAAGCACACGATAGTCTTTCAATGTCCGTACTTGTTCACGTAGTGGAATCGTTTCTCCTGCCTCTACTCTTCCGAGCGATACGCGCATCGTAATGAGTAAAATAATAGTTAAGATAGCAACGAGGATGAACGGAACACGCCAATTAAATAAATTACCGAGCAATACACCGACCGGTAATCCTAAGACGAGTGAACCACTTATTCCCATAACGACAAGTCCGATCGCTCTGCCGCGATATTGTGGTGCGACAATACGCGATGCTAAGTTTATACATAATACGGTCGCAAGCGAACCACTTGCAGCGGAAATAACTCGTGATATGAACAAGACGGTGTAATTCGGGCTTATGACAGCAATGACACTTCCGATAAAAAAGACGATAAGTGCGCCAAAAGCTAAATTTACCCGTTCCGTTTTCGAAAAAGTAACGAGTAAGATTGGCGAAGAAATACCGAAAACGAATGCAAACACGGTGATGAGTAAGCCTGCTGCACTTACGCGAATATGTAAGTCGTCGGCAATTAAATCTAAAATTCCACCGACGATTAATTCCGATAAGCCGACGACAAAAGCAATAGCGGTTAACATGTAGACACGTTTATCCATCGAAGTGTTCTAGCTCCTTTATGCAACGATTCATTACGTTAACCATTATACTAATTTTTAATCGTGCTCGCATGTAACACAACTTCTATCTTCTCGTTCATACATGTTTCTAGCAAAATGGTTGAACTCACTTAAGCCAAATCGCGTAATGTGAACATGCACATTTTACGTGTATGCTAAAAAACTTCGACAAGCCCAGTTTTTGAAAAAACACGAACGACAATGCACTATGCTAACCGTCCGACCGCTTTATTTTAAACGGCGCGTATAATAACGCTAAAATTAAAAACAATCCGAGATAACCGATTAACGAATAAAACCGGGCGACGAGATTAGTAAATCCGATAAAACTTAAAATAAACCCAACTATACCGGTTATAACTGTTGCAATATATGCCTTTTTCGTACGCATTTCGAAAAACCGAGCGACGAAGCCGTAAAACATACCGAGGGCAGTGTTAAAAATCATTCCAAACAATATGATCGACATAAAAAAGGCGAGTACGGGTGATAAATCATCGACAATTTTTAACAACGGTAAATCGTATCCGCTGACGACGTCAATTTTAGAGAAAATAGCTAAATGCGCAAGAATGATCATGATCCCGATTCCGAGTCCACCGACAAACCCGCCGATCGCAGCCGTTTTTTCATCGCGTTCTGAACCACCAGTAACGAGCGCCATTCCAGCACCGACGGCAATGTTAAATGATACGTAATTAACTGCAGAAACAAACCAGTTCGGGAATGACTTTTCCTCACTTTCTGCAAGCGGCTTCAACTCAGCAAACGATACATCCATTGACAATAAACTGTACAAAGAAATTATAACGATAAAAATGAGTAAAAACGGTGTAATACTTGCAATGATTGCAATGACCCGATCGAGTTTTAACATCATCGATAAAACGACGAGTACGGTCATTAATAAACTGCCGATGAACACAGGAATGTTGAACTGTTGATGGAGTGTCGAACCCGCTCCCGCAATCATGACGACACCGACTCCGAATAATGTAAAGATGATAACAGCATCGACGATAATTCCTAAGTATTTTCCGCTTATCTCGTAAATCGCAATTTTATGGGATTGGGCTTGGAGCCTACTTCCTAATCGCGCAAGCGTCATTCCTAAGTATGCGAACAACAATGTCGACACGATGGCACCAACTGTTCCTAAGTAACCGAAGCTCGTAAAATATTGTAAAATCTCTTGCCCTGATGCGAATCCTGCACCGACGATGACTCCAATAAATGCAAAACCGATTTTTAATATTCTACCCATATGTATCCTCCTAACAATTCATAGAACATTCATAGAGACATATGTTCATTATTATAACCGATTATCGTGTCAAAATAGAAAAACTGTACGAATTCCATCCTTTCGGGTATCGTACAGTTTTTAACGTGCGTTATACTGCCGTTTTACTAAAACGGTCAAATCGTAATGGTTCAGGTGAAATAATCGTTTCCGATTTCTCATTTACGAGTTGCTCTACTAATTTTCCTGTGACAGTCGCCAGACTAATACCATCACCTTCGTGACCAGCCGCGATATAAAACCCTGGAATTTCTTCTACAGTAGAGACTATTGGCAGGTGATCTTCCGTATATGGACGAAACCCTGTATATGAACGAATGATGTGAAAGTCCTTCATTTTCGGGAAAAAGCGTAACGCTCTGCGTGCGATCGTTTGGACAACTTGAATGTCGATGGAACTATCGTATCCGACAAACTGACGGCTACTACCGATTAAGAAGTTTTGACTTTCCGTTGGCTCTAATACGAGTGCCACACCGTGTTCTGTCGTACGTTCATCGGCAATCCGTTCACGCCCGAACTTGTTCATTAAGTAACCGAATTCCATGACGTTACGTAACATGACAGGTTCGTTTCGTGAACCGACAAGTATATGCCCTTTGCGAGGAATAATCGGAATGTCTAAATCGAGCATTTTACCGATAAAAGGTGCCCATACTCCGGCTGCGTTTACTATCTTTTCTGCAAATACGTCACCATTGGCTGTCTCGATCGTAAAACCATTTTCTTCACGTACAATATTTTTTACTTCCGCTTCTGTTTTAACGCTTAAGCCATAATCAGCTTCCGCCTTTTCGACGAGTGAGTAACAAAATAAGTATGGATTAATGAGTGAATCTGTTTCACATTCTAAACCGCCTGGAATATCTTCCGCAAAGAATGGGGACTCTTCACGGATATCTTTTTGATCGAGAACGTTAAACTTTAATCCAGATTCGTTTTGTGTTTTCACCCATTCTTTCGCTGTTTCCATTTCTTCATCGTTGTCACAGACTAAAATACTCCCGTGTGCTCTATATTCGAATGGAATGTTTAACTTATCGTTTAACTCAACCATTAATTCTTGACTGACGAGTGACATTTCACTATCAAAACCTGGATCTTTATCCACGATCGTTATATTTCCATCACAGCGTGAGCTCGTCCCGCTGGCAATATCATTTTTTTCAATGATAACACAATCTAATCCTGATTCTGCTAAATAGTAAGCCGTTGCACAGCCGACGATCCCACCGCCGATTACGGCTACTTCGTAGTTTTTCTTCATCCCTATTTCCCTCCTATTTATGTGAGAAATTTTCTGCTAACTATATATTAACATAAAATACAACAATTTATGTTAGAATGGACATATATTACAAAATCTTTCCCATTTATATCGCAAGGAGGTTCATTATGACAGATATCATTATATGTCGCTGTGAAGAAGTAACGCTTGGCGACTTGCAAGAAACGGCTAAAAAATATAAATGTTCCGCTCGTGAATTAAAATTGCGTACACGAGCAGGCATGGGAATTTGCGGAGGTCGAACGTGCCGTCCCGCTGTCGATAAAGTCTTAATGGATGCGACGAAGGAAAACCCTACAGATGCGATTCCGTTAAAAGTAGCACCACCAGTAAGACCGATTGTCCTTTCAAAACTAGGAGGTGTTGCAGATGACAAATAGACGTATCGAGCACCATCCAGTACTGGGAGACTTAGACGCAAAGAGCACCGTAACGTTTCAGTTTGACGGACGAACGTATGAAGGTAGAGAGGATGATACGATTGCATCTGCTCTCTTAGCTAGTGGCGTTCGTACGTTACGAAAGCATGAGGAATCCGGTAATCCCCGCGGTATATATTGTAATATCGGACATTGCTACGAGTGTCGTGTCATCGTAAATGATGTACCAAATGTCCGGGCTTGCCTAACACCGATTGAAAACGGCATGATCGTCGAAAGTGGCAAAGTTCAACCTTCTCCATTACACCCTGAAAATGAAGGACCATTACCGCGGACGTATGCAGAATACCGCAAATGGGAGGAGAAGCAAAATGAGTAAACAACATGATGTCGTAATCATTGGTGCAGGACCTGCAGGATTATCTGCCGCGATCGAATTACGTAAAAACGAACTGAATGTCGTCGTACTCGATGAATTCCCGCGACCAGGTGGTCGTTTACTCGGTCAACTACACGAAGAACCGACGGGCGAATGGTGGAATGGGATAAAAGAATCAAATAAATTGTTAGCTGAAGCCGAACGATTAGAAGCGAACATTCAATGCGAAGTATCAGTTCACCATATTGAAAAAGTGACAGACGGGTTTTCTGTTCATACGAGCAAAGGTCTGCACCATGCAAAAAATGTTCTTATCGCAACAGGTGCTGCCGAATCAGCCGCGCCAATTCCTGGTTGGACGTTGCCTGGCGTAATGTCGATCGGGGCTGCCCAAGTGATGACGAATGTACATCGTGTGAAAGTCGGAGAAAAAGGAGTCATCGTTGGTGTCAATGTATTATCAGCCGCAATCGCAAGAGAGTTGCAATTAGCTGGTACGGATATACATAGTATGGCTCTTCCGGTAGAAAACATCGTTTCCGAAAATGAAAGTAACCCGAAAAAAGTAATGGAACGACTCGTACGGATCGCCCACTTAGCTCCGTCTGCTTTCATTAAATTCGGAAGTAAGTTTGCGAAAGCGGAATTCGTGCGCAATTTAGCGCTCCGTTTTTATCCGAGAGGCGGAATTAAGATGTGGGGCATGCCGATCCATCTTCGTAAGGCGATCAAACAAATTAATGGGACAGATAAAGTAGAATCGGTTACGTTCGTAAATGTGACACCAGATGGCGATATAATCGAAGGGACAGAAGAAACAGTCGAATGTGATTTCGTCTGTATTGCAGGAGGTTTATATCCACTTGCTGAACTTGCAGCGGTAATCGGATGTCCTTTCCAATATAGTACGGAATTAGGTGGACACGTTCCAGTCCATAACGAAGCAATGGAGACACCTGTTGACGGAATTTACGTTGCTGGAAACATTACTGGTATTGAAAGTGCCAAAGTCGCTCGTGACCAAGGTACTGTTGCCGGTATTTCAATAGCAAAAGCACTAAAAGAGGATGAAAGTTTAAACGGTAAACTACTAGAAGCAATGGAAACAGTAAGAGCAACACGCGCTGCCGCTACGATCCAGTTCCACCCCCACATCGACGAGGGTCGTGCAAAAGTTTCCGCAGCGTATGAACAATTATAAGTGTAAGGAATGCACAATAGATGGTAAACAATGTGGTTACCGATAAGACGAAAAATATCGCATTTATCGGCTTTATGGGTGTTGGAAAAACGACCGTCGCACGTTTAGTAGCAAAAAAACTAAAGCGATCGTTCATTGACACAGATGCGGTCATCGAACGAGAAATGAACATGCCGACGACAGAAATATTTGCGAAATACGGTGAAGCGACATTCCGAAAAAAAGAAAAAGAAATTATTTTGCGCTTTTGCAAAGAACGTGAAATGATTTTGTCGCTTGGTGGCGGAGCCTTTTCACAGTCGGCAGTGAAAGAAACTTGCTTACAAAACTGCTACGTCATCTATTTAGATATATCGTGGGATCGTTGGCAAGAAAGAATACCGCAATTAATAGCTAGCCGACCGATCCTGCAACAACGTTCTGTAGACGAAATAAAGACATTATTTGAGGAACGAAAAGCAATGTATGCGTCACATCACGTAAAAGTTGAGACGGACGATTTGTCGCCAGAACAAATATCGGAAAAAATTGTTGCGACGTTCATGGCGGAAATAGATGAAACATAACGATTGAAAAGAGTTGCAGAAGTTAGCTTATTTAGCTTCTTCGTGCAACTCTTTTATTTGTTCGTTCCGTTTTATCCGAAACAGAAAGACGTATTCAACTTGGATCTTTTTGCAGTTTTACAATACGACGTTCAGTCTATTATTGTGGACGGATGTAAGATTAGCGTGTTCCTATTAGCTAACTTATAACACGTAAGCCGACCGCACCTGTAATGATGCACGTTAGAAAAATAATTCGTAAAAAATGTGCCGGTTCCTTAAAGACGAAAATCCCCATTAATACTGCACCGGTTGCACCAAGCCCAGTCCAAATTGCATACGCAGTACTAAGTGGAATTTCTTTCATCGCTAACGCTAAAAAGACGAACCCGAATGTGAAAGTGATGACGATTGCAACTAACCAACGGAACGTTTTACGCTGTAAGTACATATTTATACTTGCGACACCGAATATTTCTCCGAAACTTGCAATAAATAAATAAAACCATGCCATCGCTATTTTACTTCCTTTCTAATGTGCGCTCGTTCGATTTCTTCTTTCGACGGACCTGAAGTAAGTTGCAGTCCGACAACTCCGATAATAATAAGCGAAATAAACGTCGCTTTCTGCATGGAAAACGTGGAATCAAGTAACGTAAAATCGATAATCGCAATTGCTGCAGCACCTAACCCTGTGAACACTGCATACACTGTTCCAGATGGTAGGATATCACATGCTTTAATGATGAAGTAGAAACTGAAAATAATCGTAATGACCGTACCTGTCCACATAAAAATATTCGTAGAGTATTTCAAGCCAAGTACCCAAAAAATTTCAACAAATGCTGCTAAGAAAACGTACATCCAGCCCAAAAAAACGCCTCCTAATTTCATATATTACGATTATGCTCACGATATAATAGAAAAAGATAAAACCAGCACGATTTTATCTTTTTCTTACTTACATAGTTACCTTGTAATTATGTACTTATAATTGTTGTGATCTTTCTTCAATAAGCGGCAAAATTTCACGTAAACGACTTACTTCATACGTCGGCGTTACATCTTCTAACTCGGTATCATCATGATTGATCCAAATCGAATCCATTCCGATGCGACACGCACCTAATATGTCCGTGTTCGGATTATCCCCGATCATAA
This sequence comes from Pseudogracilibacillus sp., assembly GCA_035303165.1. GTDB lineage: Bacteria > Bacillota > Bacilli > Bacillales > Amphibacillaceae > Pseudogracilibacillus. The sequence goes on along the minus strand of DATGRY010000119.1, from coordinate 5,529 downwards.
TCGCTTCCGCTTTATCAACATTCGCAAGATCAAGGGCATGTTGAAAAATTTCTACCGCTGGTTTTCCTTTCCCAAACGCACCGGAAATGACGATATGGTCAAAATACGGGCGTAATTCTGGGGATAGTGATAGTTTCGTATTTTGTAAATGTGGTGAGCCGTTCGTTAACATAATGAGTTTATATTTCTCTTTTAACGACTCGAGTACGTCGATTGTTTCATCATATAAAAAAACGTGTTTTTTTCGTTCTTCTGGGAAAACTTTCGCTAGTTCTTCTGCTAACTTCTCATCTTCTATACCTACATCTTGTAACCCTTTAAACCAAGCTTGCTTTCGATATAGTGGCACTGTCTCTCGTAAACGTTTAAAATCTTCCCCATCGTCGAGAAATTCGCCCCACATTCCCTCAAACGTACCAATTCCGATATTGCTTACAAATTCGTACGTCTGAAATGTCGGATAAAGAGCTTCAGCATGGGCACGTACACGTTCTTCAAGCTTTTCCGGATCAACAGTAACTTTTTCAGCGGCTTTTTCACACGTCGTGCGAAATGCTTCCGCAATACTTTTTCGGTCCCATAATAACGTATCATCCAAATCAAATATGATCGCTTTTAACATGAAAATCCTCTCTCTATGAACATTTTAGTTTTGCTACTCTTACATATTCTAGCTACTTTTTCTATAAAAGTCCATTAAAGCAAGCTAGTGTTCGTTTTACTCGCTCGTTTTCTGCGAACGTTTGACGAGAAGTTTGTTCATAATCGTTCCTTATCTAATAAATCAATAAAATCTCCATTTTTTTGTCATACGCAATTGTCATATTGACTTATTTTTTAAAGACTGACACAATAAACGTAATATAGCAATCTATTGCGTTTTATAACGTTGAACATATTTTCAGCTAGAAAATGTAAGGGGATACATTCATGATGCACTCTATTTCATTACAAACGTTGCAACTACAAACTACATTCGAAGCAAAAGAAGATGGAATGTTACCGGCTTATTTAGGTTCTACTCTACGTGGCGTATTAGGACATGCGATGCGTCACCCAGTATGTATCAAGCCGAACGAAAGATGTCACCTCTGTTCTTATGCAAAATCGTGTAATTATGCAAACTTTTTCAACTCCCCAGGAAATGTCGCTGGAGCCGTTAACCCATACGTATTACACGTACCCGTTCGCGATAAAGTACATTGGAAAAAAGGTGATTTATGCACGTTCGATATTACGATATTCGGTGAAGCTACTGCTGCAGCTAATTATTATTTGTCCGGCATTATTAATATGGGTAATTACGGTTGGGGAGTTAACCGCTTACAATTTAAACCGGTACATATGATTAATAAAATGGACCAGACGATCGTTTGGAAAAACGAACAAACGTGGGAAAATAATTTAAAGGCATATCCACTTGAAGTGAATCATCGTACCGCTTTAGGTATATATATTCATTTCGTCAGTCCAACGCGAATTTTAGTGAAACGAAAATTGCAACGCCGCCTATCGTTTTATACGATCGTCCAGTCGATTCTCCGGCGCATTCAATTAATAAGCCAAGCTTACGCACAACAAGTAAACGCTTGGGATGAAGATTTGTTATTAGAAAAAGCGAAAGCGGTCGAAGTTGTTGAAGAAGATTGGCAATATGTCGATTTTAAACGATATTCAAAAACGTATAATCGAAAACTGCAATTACCTGCGATTGAAGGGTATGCTCAGTTTTCTGGCGATATAACGCCGTTTATTCCGCTACTAGAGCTTGGAAAAACGTTTCACATCGGTAAAAATAGTACACACGGTTTTGGGCGTTATGAGCTATACTACGTGTAGAATCAATTAGCAAGCTTGTATTATATGTTCGAATAGGCATTCACAACCCTATTAGCATATGTCGTTTTTTAGTTGCGTCTCTGTGACAATTGTCGTCGTTTCATACATGTTACTTTATAAGCGTTGAGCGTGTTGAAGTTTTTAAAAAATTGGAGGTGTATGAATGAAAATCGTTTCGTTAATGCGTTATCCGGTGAAGTCGATGATGGGAGAAGAGTTAAATGCGTGTGATATTACATATCACGGGGTACACGGTGATCGAATGTATGGTGTTATGGATGAGGAGACTCGTAAATTAGCCAATGCGAAAAATCCGAAAAAATGGCCGACGATGTTTCAGCATCGTGCACAATATGTTCAGCCTGTCTCTAAGAAAGAGTCACTTCCTCCTGTACAAATTACGTTACCTACAGGGGAAATCGTTCGTAGTGATGATCGTGATGTCGATGAAGTTTTGACAAACAGCTTTAAACGTCAAGTGACGTTACAGTCACCGAGTACGAAAGAAGTGCAATTTGAAGGGTACGTACCTGAGGAATTAAAAGAACTCGACGATCATGGGACAGTTTTTACACGTACATCGCCACAGGAGACATTTTTTGATATTGCGAACATCCATCTCGTCAGTACGAATACGATTGAGTCACTACAAAAGTTGGCGTTGGATAGTCGTATCGAGCCACGTCGTTTTCGTCCGAATATTATCGTACAATGTTCGACCAATAATCCATTTCCAGAAGAACAGTGGATCGGCAAGACGATTACGATTGGCGATCAAGTCCGTCTTAAAGTGTTACAACCGACGAAGCGTTGTGTCATGACGACACTTGCACAAGGTGACTTGCCGCATGATATAAACGTGCTAAAAACGATCGTAAGAGAAAATAGTGGAAATGTTGGTATTTATGCGGAAGTCATTCAGCCCGGTCCGGTGACGATTCATGACGATATTGTCGTAGAGTAAAAAGTGACCGAACACCTTTTCGTTCGGTCACCTCTTTTTTAATGATGGATACTGTTTCGTATTTATGCTGAAATTTATTTCGGCACGTATAATATTTTACCACCAGCCACGCCGACGACAATGGCACGGACGATGACCACCGCAACCACAGCGATTTCTACCGAAACCACGACCTCCATCCATGACACCAGCTACATCTCCATCTCTTCCAGGTCCCTCTTGCGCACCACGAACGTCAATCTCACGGACACGCTCCTCAAATGAAGTTGTATGCGGGTAAAAATATTCATTGCGAATCGTATGATTGTTGACAACAGTCGTATGCGTCGGATAAATATGCTTTACTGTCTCCTCCGAAAACGTATTTTTTACTTCTTCACGAGTCGGATGAACAACCTTTTTCACCTTTCCACATTGGCATCTACCACGGCAACCGCAATGCATTGTTCGCACATTTATACTCCTTTCTATTATCTACTCATTGTTAATGTATGTCTGACTGTTTATTTCGTATAAGCTCTCACCTACAAAACTTGTACGCAAATGTCACATATTATTCATAAAACATTACTAATTATGCGATGAATGGACTTTTATCTTATGATATGCTTATTATTAGATATTGGCGTAATCATTTTTAAAACATATTCATTTTAATATCATAAAGAAAAGGTGATAAACATATGCGAAAGTTCATGTTTCTACTTTTAGCTTTACCACTTCTCGTTCTTGCTGCTTGCGGCGGAGATGGGGAAACGAATCCGATAAACGAGGAGAGTAATAAAGGTGGAGGGAACGGCTCTGCTGATTCTGGACAAAGTATCGGTCACGTCGAACCTTTCGAAGCGACGACGCAAGAAAATGAGCCGTTTACGAATGAAGATTTGGACGGTACATGGTGGGTTGCAAACTTTATTTTCACAAACTGTGAAACAGTCTGTTTACCGATGACGAGCAATATGAAAGCATTACAAGATAAACTAAATGATGCAGGTATCGAAGATGTCGAGCTTATCTCCTTTTCTGTCGATCCAGAACGTGACACGCCGGAAGTGATGAAGGAATTTGCGGAGGAATATGGTGCGGACTTTTCAAATTGGACGTTTTTAACAGGCTATGAATTCGATGAAATTAAAGAGCTCTCGCTAAACTCGTTCAAAAGCTTAGTTGCACCACCACCGGAAGATGATGATCAAATTGCACACGGTACGGCATTTTTCATCGTCAATCCTGAAGGCGAAGTATTATCACACCACTCAGGCTTAGAGGCCGATTCAATGGATGAAATCGCAGCCGAATTAGAACGATTAAAGTAGCAACTAACTCCCCTGACACGAGGGGAGTTTTTTAAATGATCCCAACGACAACGTAATGTTACGCTACCCAACATTTCATCCGCCTTTTGCCGTTCACATACCTTTTGTCATGAAAATAATCCCCATTTTTAGATTGAATTACTTTCTATTTATGTAGAAAAGTTTGTTCATAAGGGAAAGACGACTATATATCATTTGCTAGCGTTCAAAAGCTCTATCCTAAAAGATGAGAACGTGAGCAAACTTTGCAGTTTACTCGTCTAACCTTTACATCTTTTCCGAAATCCCATTTTACGTTACTCATCCTGTGATCCTGTGGGCTTGCCTATACATCTTCGCGCAAATTTCGATTCACGTTTCTCATCACGCGAGCTTGCCTGTGACCAAAATGTTACCATTTCGCTTTTTTCGCATAAAAATAGCCAGTAGCGACAAACCAACAAACCCTTGTCACTACTAGCTTTATAAGATACGCGCCCGAGAGGATTCGAACCCCCGACGCCTAGAACCGGAATCTAGTGCTCTATCCAGCTGAGCTACGGGCGCATCTTGTTACAAACGATATTATACATCGAGTAATCGTTTTATACAAGTATTTCAAAAGATATACTATAAAGGCTTTTGACAAGCCGTTATTTTTGGTAAAATAAAACGTATACTTTGTTTTGTTCTTTCATTTGTACGGCAATTCTGTTTAACAGTTTTAAATTTGGCAATGATGAAATTTAGTATGATGAAAGAGCAAATTGTTTGACCTTTTTTGACCAATTATGTATCCTTAAAATGGATAGACTGTTATTGTGAAGATAAAGGAGGAGTTTATCATGGTTTTAATACCTACAGTAATCGAACAAACGAATCGCGGTGAGCGTGCATACGATATTTATTCACGTTTACTGAAAGACAGAATTATTATGCTCGGTAGTGCAATTGACGATAACGTTGCAAACTCGATCGTTGCACAGTTGTTATTTTTAGAAGCAGAAGACCCGAACAAAGATATATCATTATACATTAACTCGCCTGGAGGTTCCATCACTGCAGGAATGGCGATCTACGATACGATGCAGTTCATTAAAGCAGACGTATCAACTATTTGTACAGGTATGGCAGCATCTATGGGAGCGTTCTTACTCGCAGCAGGTACGAAAGGAAAACGTTTCGCTCTACCGAATAGTGAAGTGATGATTCACCAACCGCTAGGTGGAACGCAAGGTCAAGCATCTGATATTGAAATTCATGCGAAACGTATTATCCGTATGCGTGAGCGCCTAAACGAAATTTTATCCGAACGTACAGGACAGCCGTTAGACGTCATCGAAGCTGATACAGACCGGGATAATTTCATGACATCACATGAGGCAGTCGAATATGGCTTAATCGACAAAGTGTTAGAGCGAAAAGAATAAA
>DATGRY010000118.1:0-3166 GCA_035303165.1 Pseudogracilibacillus sp. | reverse complement strand
AGTAACAATTGAAATGCGTCACGACTTGTTTTCGGTATGCCTAATTTTCGTTTGCTTACAACATGCATTGCCATATCGATACTCGCTTCACAAGCTCGTTGAATATTTAAAATCATACTATCTTGTTTCGTAAAATCTGATTAATTGTTTAGGTTGTTTTCATATACTTCTCTTACTCGTTTTACACACCGTTCGACTATTTCGACTTTGTGTAAAACAATATCATTCATTCGTATGTTTATATGATACTACTTTTAATCTAACTAAAGGAACGCTTGATTTAGATACAGATATTAAAACGTACTTACCGAGTGACTTTCATAGTAAAACAGTGTTTGATACACCCGTTACATTACGTCACTTAATGAACCATACAGCGGGATTTGACGATAGTTATACGGATTTAATGGTTCATCAACCAAATAAAATAGATTCATTACAAACGGTCCTTGAAAAGGCTAACGTGAAACAAGTATTCCCACCAGGGGAAATCGTCGCTTATTCAAATTATGGGAGTGGACTAGCTGCGTTTATTGTTGAAGAAGTTAGCGGACTAGATTATCGAGAATACGTTCGTAAAAATATTTTTGAGCGACTACAAATGACAAAAACCGCCATGGATCCTTCATTAAACGATAACGAGTGGGTAAAAGAACAGAGAAAAATGGTTCAAGGATACTCACATACATTACAACGAATAACGCCTAACTTTTACTCCATTCCGATGTATCCCGTTGGCAGTGTTACCGGGACAGCACAAGACTTACAAAAATTATTACACGCATTGTTAACGAAAGATGGATCTCCATTATTTCAAAATAAACTAACGATCGAACGAATGTTTGAACCGACTTTATATTATGCTGACACGGATATCCCGAGAATCGCGCATGGATTGGTTTACTTACCAGCGGAAAGTAATTCTGTTTACGGACACGGCGGAAACTCTAAAGCGTTTAGCGCCTCTTTTTACGTAGATAGAAAAGAACAAACCGGAGTAATCGTCTTAGCAAACATTGCAAATGAAAGTACTTTTACAGCTGGTATTCCGGAAATAATTTTCGGTGAATTTCATATTCCTGAAAGTGACAGTTCATTAGAAACTTCATCAAAGTGGGAGGGAATCTATGAACCTGCGCGGTTACCTCATCACGGTTTTAGTAAAATATATGGCTTGTTTTTAAGAAGTGAAACGAAACAACATGGGCCAAATAGTTTAAACATAAACGACACATATTACACGCAATTAGCACCCGGTATTTATAAAACATCAGACGATTTCAGTATGTATAGTTTAGATATTTATTCGAGCCAAAGCCAAACTGAAAAACGGCTATCTAACAAATATGCGGATTTAATGTATGTCCCTTATTACAAACATTATATAGAGTGGGGCGGAGTTGTTTTTGCATTCGTAGCAATAATTACATCCTTCTTATATATAAGCGTTTTTCTATTCAAAAAAATACGACGGAATGAAAGAATGCACAAATTACTGTTCATGCAACATTCGTTAAATATACTCCTATCGATCAATGTTTTTTGGATTATTTACAAAACGTTATCGATGGTTAGTTATTCATTTCTTCAACCATTTCTACTATTAAATCTTGCATATGTCATTCTTTCCGTTGCGATAAGTGCTTTCCTTGTGATGCAGATGAGAACGAATAAATTATCAAAAAACGGGAAAGTTGTGCGATTCGTAACGGTTATTTTTTCATTCGTTTTATGTGTAAATGTGTTATATTGGGAATTTTATTATTAAAGTAACGATCAAGGTGAGACTGGCAAGCCAGTATATATGACGAAAAACTGACAGAAAGATACGAACTATATACTCTTTCGGGAGGAACTTCTTATTATTCGTCTCATAATGAACGAGCGATAGAAAATAATAAAGAACGTTGTCTCTTTATATAATATTTGTAAAGATAACGTTCCTTTACTACGTAATATTTTTTAAATCGGATGAAAGCAAACTATATTAGTGTATACGTCATCCTTTGATCACGATAGTTTCCAATTATAAATTTTTTATCCGCATTTTTTGTCGCTAATTCTTTTGTCGTAATGAAATCCTTTGAAACAGTCACTAAATATTGCCGATCGCCTTTTTCAACTAAATAGCTTCCAATCAAACCGGTATGTAAGTAATCGCCAATGATGAAAATTTCAGGATTAATAAATGTTTCGACAATCCAAGCAAGCGGACTAAGTTTTCTCCTGCGCATTAGCGGAATGATGGAATCGGCATCCTTATGTTTTGCGACACAGACAGCATCGTAACGACCACGACATGTACCCGTTTTTTCATAGTCGTTTACATTAATCGGTTCTTTCGTTTCGTTAAACGTTATTCTTTCACTCTCATCTAACAAGTAATCGATGCTCACATTAAGAAGCTCTGAAATTACTTTTAAATTATCGATGTCAGGCGTCCCTTTATCCGTTTCCCACTTTGCAATTGCAGACCGTGATACATTTATTTTCTCCGCTAATTGTTCCTGAGTTAAACCTGCTTCTTTCCGCGCATTTTTTAATTTCTCGCCAAAGGTCATTGTAAATACCACCTCTTCAACTGTTCATCGTTAGCTTTATCAAAGCATAAACGTTAACGACAAGCAATGAACTCTTCGTAACATGGCAGAAATATTTCTTAACGAATATACTACTCTGTTCGATTTTTCCTTGACGAATTGTTTCAATAACGAGACTAGCTCATAAACCTATAAATTACTATCTCTTCAACATAGTTATATGAAGTTTATCATTCTATTCACTTCATGTTATGAGCTGTTATTTTTCATGCTTGCCATTTTATATTCTTATATATCACATTTCCATCCTTTCTTCTAACTCAGTCAATCTATATTCTATTTCTATCACAGCTTAAACAAAATGCATCCTTTGCTCGCCGACATCATATAACACATTTTGTACATTATAGTGGATTTATCTCCATAATAAGCGTTAGCTATATATCGGAAACGGTAATATCCCCAAGATCTGTTTTTAAGTCTATCATTAATGTTGCATCATCGACTAAATGTTTCGTTTCCATACGGTTAAGAATGTTTACTCTACCTAAATCAGAGGTGCCAAATATGGAGGCTTCTCTTTGTGAGCTATTCACCTGTAAGGTAATATCACCCACATTCGTTTT
>DATGRY010000117.1:0-72817 GCA_035303165.1 Pseudogracilibacillus sp. | reverse complement strand
ACTTCTGCAACACGTAAGTCAAGTTTCATAAAATCATCGAAGGCGACTGTCTCTTTCTTTTCTTCTGTCTCTTCTATATCTTGGACTGTGCTCGTCATCATTTGTTTAATCGTTTCAATCTCTTCATCCATTTCAAGTCGTGGGAACATCGGTTTCCCTTTTTTAATCGAAGCTCCTGCCTCTATGTGTCCGACAGTTGCTAAACTACTCCATTTTGTAAGGGATTCATCTTCGATTCCAAGTTGTAAGAAAACTTGTTGTGGTGCTTCCGTTAAAAATGGTTGCAACATGACAGCTGTAAAACGAAGGGATTCAGCTAAATGTGCCATGACGTTTCCTAAACGTTCTTTTTGTGTGTCATCTTTCGCTAATTTCCATGGTTCTGTTTCGTCGATATATTTATTCGTTCGGTTAATTAATTCCCAAATTGATGCAAGTGCAACAGAAAACTGCATGTCATCCATCGCATCTTCCACTTTTTTCACAGTAGAGAGCATCACCTTTTCTAGTTGCTCATCGTATGCTGTTTCACTAGTCTTAAATGGTTGCATCTTACCGTCAAAATATTTACTAATCATTGTGACTGTACGATTGAGTAAGTTTCCTAAATCGTTCGCTAAATCAAAATTAATACGCTCGACAAATCCCTCAGGTGTAAAGACGCCGTCTGAACCGAAAGGAACTTCACGTAATAAATAATAACGTAACGCATCGAGTCCGTAACGATCGATTAAGACGTTCGGGTCGATGACATTTCCTTTTGACTTCGACATTTTTCCGTCTTTCATTAATATCCATCCGTGTGCGAACACTTTTTTCGGTAGTGGTAAATCGAGTGCCATTAAAATGATTGGCCAATAGATCGTATGGAATCGGACAATTTCTTTCGCCATTAAATGAACGTCAGCAGGCCAGTACTTTTTATATGCGGAATCATCGTCTGTTCCGTAACCTAATGCTGTAATGTAATTAGTTAATGCGTCGATCCAAACGTAAATGACGTGTTTCGGATCCCCCGGTACTTTTATTCCCCAATCAAACGTCGTACGAGAAACGGCTAAGTCTTCTAGTCCCGGTTTAATGAAGTTGTTTAACATTTCGTTTTTTCGGCTTTCCGGTTGAATGAACTCTGGATTTTCTTCATAATATTGCACGAGTCGATCTGCATATTTACTCATTTTAAAGAAATACGATTCTTCTTTTATTTTTTTAACGGCTTTGCCACAATCCGGACATGCACCATCATCTAATTGAATGTCCGTAAAAAATGACTCACATGAAACACAGTACCAACCTTCGTACTCATCTAAATAAATATCCCCTTGTTCGACGAGTTGTGCGAAGATTTTTTCGACTATTTTTTTATGACGTTCTTCGGTCGTACGAATGAAATCATCGTTCGTAATTTTTAACTTTTTCCACAATTGTTGAATTGTCTCGACAATTTCATCTAAATACTGTTGTGGCTTCATTCCCGCTTCTTCCGCCGCTTGTTGAATTTTTTGTCCATGTTCATCTGTTCCGGTTAAATACATAACGTCGTATCCACGCATTCGCTTATATCGCGCCATCGCATCGCCCGCGACGGTAGAATATGCATGTCCGATATGTAAGTTTCCACTCGGATAATAAATCGGTGTCGTTATATAAAACGTTTTGTTTTGTTCTTTCGTCATTTTCTCCTATCTCCTCTTTAACTAACAAAATACTAAACGCGCTATGAATATATTGTATATATTTTTTCCCAAATAGGAAAGTATATACTATTTGTATATAGTTAACATGCAAGCAGTTCTTTTGAAAACCACTTCGTTTTTACTTATATTAAAGATGTATAGCTATTTATAAAAATTCACATCCATTTAATTTTCATACATTTATATATTATTACAAGAATGAAATGTATTTTTTGTCGGATTATACATTTTTATACAAACCTCTCTTTTGTATAATAGATTTTAAGTTCAATGGACAATGCATAGAAAGGAGACTTTTAGGTCGTTATGAAGTCAACAGGTATGGTCAGAAAAGTAGATGAGCTCGGCAGAGTCGTCATCCCAATCGAATTAAGACGTTCTCTTGATATAAAAGAGAAAGATGCAATTGAAATTTATGTAGACGAGGATCAAATCGTCTTAAAGAAATATGTGCCAAATATGTCTTGTCATATTACTGGCGAAAGTACGAGTGATAATGTCGCTTTAGCAAACGGAAAAGTAGTTCTAAGTCCTGATGGTGCCAAATCACTTGTCGAAGAAATTCAGAAGAAGTTCAATATTTAGTCGCTATCTTTTCGCACATTTCAGTCGACAGTAAACTTATAAAAAACAGTGCTTGTATTAATATACAAGCGCTGTTTTTATTCGTTATGACGTTGGACGTGAATCGACTCGTATACGTCACGACGAGAAACGTTTCGGTCTACAGCTACTCGTTTCAATGCTTCTTTATGAGGAACGTTTTTTACTTTTTCATAAAAATTGACATGTTCTACGATCGTAAGTTGTTGCCACCAATCCGTATTAACCGCTTGTTCTTCCTGTTCATTTCCATCGATCACGATACAACATTCGCCTTTTACTTCGTTTTGTCGTAACCACATGAGTACTTCTTCGATCGTACCTCGAACGTATTGTTCATGCAGTTTTGTCAATTCTCGTACGAGTACAACGTTTCTACGACCAAATATACGGTCCATCATTTTTAACGTTTCCGTTAACCGGTAAGGAGATTCGTATAAAATAACCGTCGCGCGGTAATTGTTTAAACGCGTTAATTCGGCTTCTTTCGCTCGTTTTTTCCGTGGTAAAAAACCGTAAAATAAAAACTCACTCGTCGAAAGACCAGATCCGACTAATGCACATAAAGCAGCATTTGCACCTGGTAGGACGATAACAGAAACTTGTGCATCGATTGCTCTTTGAATCAATATGTGACCGGGATCAGATATAGCGGGCATTCCAGCGTCACTTACGAGTGCGACATCGTTTCCGTCTGTTAGTTCAGCTAACAATTGTTCTGTTCGTTCTCGTTCGTTATGTTCATGATAACTAATTAAACTCGTCTTTATATCGAAGTGCATTAACAGTTTTTTCGTATGGCGTGTATCTTCCGCCGCGATATAATCAACTTGTTTTAACGTCTCTAAAGCACGAATCGTTATGTCATCTAAATTACCGATCGGTGTTGGAACGACGTACAACTTTCCACATTGTGTTGTCGAATAACTATTTTGTACTTGCATCTATTTGCCACCCTTTTGTTGCGATTAATCGTTCTTTCTCTTGTCGTGACATTCGTTTTATTTCATGTTCCCGTTTCAATGCTAGCGATTTGTTACAACACTTTTCAACGTAGACGAGTTGCAGTGGACTTCGACCGCGCGTATATTTCGCACCTTTTCCCGTCTCGTGCATTTTAACTCGGCGTAAAACGTCTGTCGTATATCCTGTATAATACGTATTATCTTTACATAAAAGTATATATACGTAATGATTAGTTGCCATAAATAATTTCCCTCGCCTCGTTTGTATACGTACGATCTTTCTCGTAAATAACTAACGGTGGTAACGTCGTTAACCCTGTTTTTCCATCACGGATCCCTTCGATTAATAACATATTTGCAGCTTCGTTTGCTTTCGGATAGACGTATCGGAGCCGCTTCGGTTCAATTTTATATGTCCGAAAAAGTGTTATAAGATCGACGAGGCGTTCCGGTCGATGAACGAGGCTTACTTTTCCACCAGGTTTTACGTACCGTTTACACGCTTGTACGACTTGTTTTAATGTACAACAAACTTCGTGCCGGGCGATCGTTAAATGTTCATTTTCATTATACTCAGTCACTTTTTTCGTCGCAAAATAAGGTGGGTTACACGTGACGACATCGTAATAGCTTTGTCGTAGTTCTCGTTGTTGTTTTGTTAAATCACCTTCGATCATCGTAATCTGCTCTTCTAAATTGTTCATTTTGACGCTTCGTTTTGCCATATCGACGAGGCGTGGTTGAATTTCTAGACCGGTGATGTTTCCACGTGTTCGCTCAGTTAATAGTAACGGAATAACTCCATTTCCAGCACATAAATCGAGAATATTTCCTCGTTTGATCGGTACGTACGTAAAGTGCGCTAACAAGACTGCATCGAGCGAATACGAGAAAATAGTCGGGCTTTGAATTATTTTTTTCTGTTCATTTGCAACTAAATAGTCAAGTCGTTCATCATCATATAGTGTAACCACTTTTTCCTCCACATATATCGTTAATATTTCCTATAATCATGTAAAAAAACTGCTTCATTAATGGAATTGTTCATATTCCGTAAGAAGCAGTTTTTACTTTATTGTGAATCGATCATATCGAGGCAAAATAAGCAATCCTCATCCGTTCTTGGACTACCAAATTGCATATGACATATATGGAAACCGTCTTTGTATATACGAGCTAAGTTATCGATTCCTTCACTCGGAACAGTCGCGTGCGATTTTTTCGTCGTTTTTTGTTCCTGATGGCGAACATTTTTTTCATCTAAATAGGAACGTAAATGTTCATTTTCGATCTTTAAGCGATAGTTTTCTTCAATCACTTCCGATAAATCATTTTTCAAGTGACCTAACTGTTCGTATAGTTCGCCAATTTGTGTTTCCATATGTGACACTTGGTCAAAAATCGTTCTTTGCCTCTTGTTCACACTACCCACCTCTTTATTATTACTGAACAGGCACGATATTTTTTTCAATTAGTTCATCTAGCGTATATTGTATCGTCGTTTCAATTTCCTTCATTTCAATGTCAATCGTTTTTTCTAAAAAGTTTAAATTAACGACAATTCCTTTTCCATCGACCGTTTCAATTTCTTCCCCGATATCTGGTAATAGTTGTTTCGCTTTTTCATACACTTCATTTTCATAACGTAAACAACACATGAGGCGACCACAAAGTCCGGATATTTTCGACGGATTTAACGATAAACTCTGATCCTTTGCCATTTTAATCGAAACGGGATCAAAGTCTCCTAAAAAAGTCGAGCAACATAACATACGACCGCACGGGCCGATTCCTCCGAGCAACTTCGCTTCGTCACGTACCCCGATTTGTCGTAATTCTATCCGTGTTTTAAATTTTGCGGCTAAATCTTTTACTAAATCACGGAAGTCAATCCGCCCTTCGGCTGTAAAGTAAAAAATAATTTTATTTCGATCAAACGTATACTCTACGTCTACTAAACTCATTTCTAGTTGATGATCAGCAATTTTTTCAAGACAAATGTGAAATGCTTCCTTCGCTAACTCATCATTCCGCTTCACTTTTTCTCGATCTTTATCGTCTGCAATCCGAATTACCTTTTTTAATGGTAAAACAACATCGTCATCATCGACGAGCTTATTGACGATCACAACTTGCCCAAACTCAATTCCTCGTACCGTTTCAACAATGACATCATCATCCAAACGAATTGGAAAATCGTTCGGATCGAAATAATAGATTTTACCTGCGCGTTTAAAACGGACTCCGACTACCTCTATCATAAATTTAACCCACCTTTAAAGTTTAAGTACAAGTTGTTCCATCACTAACGTTGGATGTACATTGCTTTCTATCTTTCTCTTTGCTTCTAATATGTTCTCTATTTTATTTAATAATTGTTCTTGTGAAAATTGTGTAACGGAACGTTTAAGAAAAGCATCTTCCCGATGAAAAAAAGACGTATTCGACATATTCGTTAATTTCACCGTTAATATATCACGAACGGCAAGTAGCAATAAGTCTAAACTTTGGACAAAATCGTTTCTTTCTTTCATTTGTGGTAGCCATTTTTCATGTATATATAAATAACGCTCTTTTCGTTTTGTTATTAATAAATAAATAAGTTCTATGATGATCTCTTTTAATTCATACACTTTTTTCGATTCATGTAACTCAAGTGCTTCATCGAGATCTTTCGTTAGCGCACTTAAGAGTATCGCTTCTCGCTCATTTAGCGATAAATCTTTCTGTTTGAGCAATACTTCTTGAAAAGTACGCTCATCTAATGAACGGAAGTCAATTAATTGGCAACGAGATCGAATCGTCGGTAATATTTTTTGCCCATTATCTGTCAATAAAATGGCGACGAGATCCGTATCAGGCTCTTCTAGAAACTTTAAAATTCGATTCGTTGCATTGATCGTTAATGTTTCGGCACGATCGATAATGTACACTTTTTTAGCGCTTTCGACTCCCGTATGAACGAACTCATTTCGCAATGCTTTTATCTGTTCATTTTTAATCGATTGTCCGTCTGGTTCAATCCAATACACATCTGGAAAATTACGTGAATAAATTCGTTTACAGTTTGGACATTCGTAGCACGGATCGAGCACTTGGCGCTTTTTGCAAAATAACGTCATCGCAAAATGGATTGCGAACATTTTTTTTTGTGATCCGCGGGGACCTTGAAATAAATAAGCATGAGATATTCGGTTTCGCTTTATACTATTCGTTATTATTTTAGAGGCTAATGGTTGTATTTGAAAAAGATCCGCCCATGTCTGTGTTTGCATGCGATCATCCTTTTTACGTCGTTAAATTAATTAATAATCCTCTTATTTCACCAATAAGCCCTAATATATCTACTGTTTTCTTTTCTTGATCGAGTAGATCATCTGTTAATTGGATGAGCTTTTCATCTACTTGCTTTACTGTCGATAACGTTTCGCTATAGTTATCTGCATTAAAACTTCGAGATTTCTCTAACGTTAATCCATCGCCAACTGTTTTTTGCAAAAACTGCCGAATCATTCGTTTAAAACGTGCTAAATCTTTAAATGAACGAAACCGCGCAATTTTCTCCCCTTGTTCTGTAATATCGTCGATTAAGCGAACTAATTCCGCCTGTTGCATCGTACCCGCTTTTGAGGAAACAATTTGGCGAAACGTCTGATTATCTTCTTTTGTTTTACGTATAGGCTTTTGGTCAATTTTTGAATTATAATCTTGACTTATTTTCATGTACAAAGCCCCTTTACCTCTTTTTAAAAACGAAAAAATGAATCTACTGGTAATATAAAAACCGTCGCACCACCGACTTCTACTTTCACTGGTTTTGGAATGTATGAATCTGCATTTCCACCCATAGGTGAAATAGGTGCAACCATCTGTTCACGTTGCGAACAGTTTTCTTTTATAATTCGTAATGCATCATCAATATGTTCTTCTTGGCAACCGATCATAAGCGTCGTATTTCCTTCTTTTAAAAAACCACCCGTCGTTGCCAACTTCGTCGTTTGAAAGTTTTCATCACTTAATGCATTAATTAACCGATTCGAATCTTTATCTTGTACGACAGCGATAATTAACTTCATTTCTTTCCCTCCTCTTCAAGTTGTTTTTTAATATAATATAATGTAGACTCGGTCACTTCATCGATCGTTCGTTCCGCATCTATTTTTTTTATTCGCTCCGGAAACCGACGCAAAAGAATTTCATATCCTTCATACACTTTTTGATGAAAAGATATCGTTTCTAAATCGAGACGATTTTGTTCACGATTATTCAACTGAATACGTTTTAGCCCCACTTCTGGCCGACATTGAAAATAAAGTGTTAATGTAGGCATATACGTATCGATTGCAAAACGATTTATATGAAAAACTTCATCAATTCCAATATTACGAGCATATCCTTGATACGCTAAACTGCTGTCGATAAAACGATCGCATAAAACAATTTTTCCAGCACGTAATGCTGGGATCACTTTATCTATAAAATGTTGTCTACGGGCAGCAGCATACAGGAGAGCTTCCGTGCGGTTATCCATTTCTACGTTTTTTGTATCGAGAATAATGTTGCGAATCTGTTCGGCAATTGGTATTCCACCTGGTTCACGTGTTACGAGAATGTCAAAACCTTGTGCAATTAGTTTTTTTTCGACACGTTGAAGAACAGTCGTTTTCCCCGCACCTTCCCCACCTTCAAACGTAATAAAGGTTCCACTCATACAACTTTTTCTCCTTTAATGTTACGACATCGATACAATTCAGACAAAAAGTACTATTATCTCTATTGTATCACGGTTTTACATTCGTTTTAAATGTTCATGATTATATCATACATTGTTAACATATTTGAACTTCGATTATATCCGTATTTATAAGCGAATTGTGCGAGAATTAACTATTTTTTACAATCTATTACTATTATTTTATCCCGATTTACCCGAATTGCAAGAAGAAAGAAAAATAAGTTTGTCCATATGGTTAGCTTCTTCGTCGATCGTACATGAAAATATAAACGTTATAATGTAAAAATTTGCACAGCTGCTAACGCTAACGTACCAAAAACCCCTAACGTAGCACTTACTGTAACAGTATATACGTTAATTGGGATATGCAAACCGATATAGCCACCGAATATGTTGAAAAAAAATAAGAGCAACAAGCCGATCGTTAACCGTACGATAATTTTACCGACCATGCTCATCATTTTTGCTGGATAACGGATTGCTACGTAAAAAATAATTAGTAGTAATACACTACTTACGACATATAATACATTGATCATATTTAGAGTCCCTCCTCGTCTCTATTAGTTTTTTATGAGGGACGTTGATCATTTAGAACAATAGAATGATTTTCGTTTATTTATACTATGATCGTAATAAACTTATATTACGATGTTTTACCTCCCTTAATAGAAATGAATATTTTGCTTCGGCTAAATGTAAAAGATGTTTTGACTCGAAGCGAAAATCGATGCTATTCTCACTAATTTGTAATAACTTCTTCCATTCCGCCTCACAAGCAAAAAGTGCCTCTAACAACTGTTGATTCACTGCTTGACGACGTCTTTTTCTCCGCATTTTTTCACCCTGTTTCTTTCTTATAATTCCCGACGACCTTCGAGTGATTTCGCTAATGTGACTTCATCAGCATATTCCAAATCGCCACCTACAGGCAAGCCGTGAGCAATGCGCGTTACTTTAATACCGGACGGTTTGACGAGACGCGATATGTACATCGCTGTTGCTTCTCCTTCAATGTTCGGGTTCGTCGCTAAAATAATTTCCTGTACGTCTTCATCTTTCAATCGTTTAATTAAACTTGGTACATTAATATCTTCCGGACCGATACCGTCCATCGGTGAGATTGAACCGTGAAGCACATGATAAAGTCCACGGAACTCTTTCATTTTTTCCATCGCAATGACATCTTTAGAGTCTTCAACGACACAAATGACGGATTCGTCCCTCGTTGCGTCATTACAAATGGAGCAAGTCTCTTGTGTCGTAATATGACCACATATGTTGCAATGCGTTAGCTCTCGCCTTGCGCTTACTAATGCGTTAGCAAAATCGACGACATCTTCATCTTTCATATCGATCACAAAAAAAGCCAGACGGACAGCCGTCTTCGGCCCTATTCCTGGCAATTTTGTAAAGCTCTCAATTAGTTTTGATATCGGTTCTGGGTAATACATCTTTCTAGCCTCCTAAGGCGATGAACGTATAGGTATTAAAACATCCCTGGTACGTTAAGTCCTTTCGTAAATTGTCCCATCGTTTCTTCTGTTTTTGTTTCGATTTGATTCATGACATCATTCATCGCTGCAATGATTAAATCTTGTAACATTTCTACATCTTCTGGATCCACAGCTTCTTCATTTATTTGAACATCGATGATTTCGCGCTTTCCGTTCGCGATAACTGTAACCATTCCACCACCGACGGATGCTTCAAATTCCATGGCAAGTAATTCTTCCTGTGCTTTCATCATTTTCTTCTGCATTTTCTGCATCTGTTTCATCATGTTCCCCATGTTGCCCATACCTTTCACTTCTATCTCCTCCTATAAATATATGCTTTTCTTTTGTTTTCATGAATGATTAAACGCTTAATCACGTATTTCTAACAAGTTATCTCCTACTAATTTGCGTGCTTCTTCTATAATAGGATCAACTTCTTTTTCTTCTTTCTCTTCACTTTCCTCTTGTTCCTCTAAATACGTCGAACGAGCCAACTGCCATTGCTTTTCTGGAACCGGGACGATATCGATCGACGTTTGTAAAACACTTTCTAATAGCGATTCGATCATCTCTTTATGATCCAAAAATAACGAACAATGAATTTCGTATTTAAAACTTACGATAAGCGTCGTCGAAGAAGCAGCAACTGGTCTACTATCTTGAATCGTTGCATGTGCTGGTGCATTCGCTTGTTTTAACTGTTGTAAAAAGTATTCCCATTGCGTACGTACCTTTTGAATGGCACTCTTTTCCGCTTCATCTAACACAGCTTTAATTCGCTCATACGGAACGTCGAATGTATGTTTGCGCGGCTGTCGATTCGTTCGTTGTTCTGTTTGCTTTGGTGCTGCAGCTACCTTCGGACGTTTTTCTAACTCGTTTATTTTTTGTTCTAATCTATTTATTTGTTCGGTTAACATCGCTACGTACCCATGCTCTTTCGATTCAGAAACGACCGGTGTCAATTGTTCTTGTCGTGTTGCAATTGTTAGAAGCGATACTTCTACGTATATTTTTGGACTGTTCGTCCATTTTAGTTGCTGTTCGCAACGGGTTAATTCGTTTATCGCCATTTTTATCCATTCGGGCTCTACTTCATTCACTAGGTTTTTAAATTGTTCCGTGACGATTGCTCGTTCTAGAAACGCTTCTAATTGTGAAGTCGTTTTATAAAATAGAACATCTCGTAAAAAATAGATGTAATCGAAAACGAATCGACTAGGATCCTTCCCCGATTGAATAATCGCATCGAATAACTCCATCGTCTCATGCGTATGTCCCGTATAAAGTGCTTTTGTCATTTCCGTTAATATTTGTTGCGATACACTACCTGTAACGGCGAGTACATCATCTATCGTAACTTCTCCATCACTATATGCGATTACTTGATCTAAAATGCTAAGTGCATCACGCATACCACCTTCGGCGGCCAAAGCGACGGCTTCTAATGCTTCTTCTTCCATGTTGATTTGTTCTCGTTCCATAATTGTTGCAAGCCGTTTTTTAATCGTCTGATTGTTAATCGCTTTAAAGTCAAAACGTTGGCAACGTGAAATGATCGTTAACGGAATTTTATGCGGTTCTGTCGTCGCTAAAATAAAAACGACGTGTGCGGGTGGTTCTTCTAACGTTTTCAATAGTGCATTAAACGCACTTACTGAAATCATATGCACTTCGTCGATAATATACACTTTATATGGTACAGAACTTGGTGCGAATTTCACTTTATCACGAATATCACGAATATCGTCGACACTCGTATTCGATGCAGCATCAATTTCAATGACGTCTGGGATCGTTCCGTTTAAAATGCCTTTGCATGCTGCACATTCATTGCACGGGTCTTTCGTTGGCATTTTTTCACAATTAAGTGCCTGTGCAACAATTTTCGCTACGCTCGTTTTTCCGGTACCCCGAGGACCTGAAAAGAGATATGCATGTGAAAAACGCTCCGAACTTATTGCATTTTGTAACGTCTTGACAATATGTGATTGTCCGACAACATCTGCAAATGTTCTCGGCCGATAAACACGGTATAACGCCTGATAGCTCATCCGTTTTGATCCCCTTCATCTTTCATGCTCGTCTTATCTATTATAACGTATATTACGTGCAAATTGAACTAAACTAAAGTGAGCCAAAGTCGCTTATACTTATTTCTATTTAACGCTCCGCTTTTTCATCTGCTTCTTGTTCAATTCGTTCCATAAACTCTTCCGCTGCACTATATCCTTGTTCTTTTAAATACCAGTTATTCACCGCCGCTTCAATAAGTCCAACGACATCTCGCCCCGGTTTCAATTGAATTTCTAATGATGGAATTTCTACATCCATATACGATTTCGTTTTCATTTCGACTTCTAATTCGTTATATAAATAATTGTCTTGCCATTTCGTTAATTCAATATCTAAAGCGATGCGCGATTCATCTTGAAACGCTTTACGTCCATACATACGAACGACGTTTAATAAACCTATACTACGTAATGATAGTAACTCTTTATTCGTTTCGTTATGCGTTCCTAATAACGTTTGTGGACTCAGTTTTTTTAAGACAACAATGTCATCAGCAACGAGCCGGTGTCCACGACCAATTAATGAGTGGGCTGTTTCGCTTTTTCCGACTCCGGAGTCGCCACGAATTAACACACCAATTCCGAATACGTTTACACAAACGCCGTGCACTGCAATTTCAGGAGCTAAACATTTAATTAAATATGCATCAATTTTCTTTATAAATTCATAGTTTGATTCAGCTGTTCTAAGTAGCGGGATATTTCTCGCTTTACAATACTTCGTTAAATACGTTAGTCCATCTGAGTTATCCGTTACGATAATGCACGGTGGGTCATACGTTACTAATGTTTCTACACGACTTTCCCGTTCTTGATCCGGTAGTTGATGTAAATAATGAATTTCGTTTCTTCCGAGCACGAATACATGTTTTTGTGGAAAAAAATCTAAATGTTTCACAAGTTCTAAACCCGGTCGACGTGCATTCGGTTTTGTAATTTTCCGTTGTAACGTCGCATCTCCTGCTAGTAGTTCTAATGAAAAAGTTTGTACGACATCTTCGATATAAATAAATTTATCCATTTTTACTTTCACACCTTACTTTTGCTTCATCATTATATAGTATATATGATATTTTGTTTTTGTTCGTTGTATATATGTGAAATTGTATAACGAATTACTATCATTATAAATAACGCAACAGTTTTCTATACATATTTCCCAAAAGAGAAAAACCACTTTACTACTTAAAACGTAGTAAAGTGGTTCGTAGTATGTTTTTATTACGATTCAACTTTTTCAAACTTTTCAGCATTGCGCACGAGGTAATCGAATGCACTTAATGAGGCAGTCGCTGCTGAACCCATTGAAATTATAATTTGCTTGTACGGTTCATCAGCGCAGTCACCTGCGGCAAAGACGCCCGGTACATTCGTCGCACCTTTTTTATCGATAAGAACTTCGCCAAATCGGTTACGCTCCACAGAGTCACCGAGCCACTCCGTATTCGGAACGAGTCCAATTTGAACGAATACTCCTGCTAATTCGATATGATGTTTCTCTTCAGTCTCGCGATCAATATACGAAATACCGTTCACACCGTCATCATCACCAGTGATTTCCGTCGTTTGGGCGTTCGTGATCACTTTAACATTCGGCAATTGTTTTAATCGGTCTTGTAAAACTGAATCTGCCTTTAGTTCATCTAAATATTCAAGAACTGTTACATGACTTGCAATACCTGCTAGATCGATTGCAGCCTCGATTCCAGAGTTTCCACCACCGATGACCGCCACATCTTTTCCTTCAAAGAGTGGTCCATCACAGTGTGGACAATACGCAACTCCGTTGTTGCGGTATTCATCTTCACCTGGAATACCAACTTTACGCCATCTAGCACCCGTTGCAAGAACGACAGACTTACTCTTTAGCGTTGCACCGTTTTCCAAATCAATTTCGATATATTCATTTTCTTTACGTAACGCTGTAGCACGTTGTAAATCCATAATATCGATATTGTATTCTTTTGCGTGCTCTTCTAAGTTTGCCGCAAGTCCTGGACCAGTAATACTTTTAACACTGATAAAGTTTTCAATCGTTGCTGTATCCATAATTTGACCACCGATACGCTCGGCAACGATTCCCGTGCGAATACCCTTACGAGCCGCGTAAATGGCCGCACTTACGCCACCAGGTCCTCCGCCGACGACGAGAACGTCAAATGGATCTTTCTTATCGAATTCAGATGCATCTTGTACGAATCCTAACAAGTTTAATACTTCCGGCAACGTCATTAAACCGTTGTTGAATGGCTCACCATTTAAGTAAACAGATGGTACAGCCATAATGTTTTTACTTTCAACTTCGGATTTAAAGACTGAACCATCGATCATCGTATGCGAAACGTTCGGGTTCAACACCGCCATAGTATTAAGTGCTTGAACGACTTCAGGACATACTTGACAAGTTAAGCTGACGTACGTTTCAAAATGAAGTGTGTCTTCAATTTGCTTTACTTGTTCAGCTACCTTGTCGTCAACCTTCGGAGCTCGACCACTTACATGCAGAAGTGCTAGCACGAAAGATGTAAACTCATGACCTAGAGGGACGCCGGCAAAAACGATCCCAACTTCTTCCCCTGAGCGGTTCAGACTAAAACTTGGGGTTCTTTCTAACGTTTCGCGTTCTACAGTAATACGATCAGACATCGGTGCAATTTCATCGATAAATTTCTCCATGTCTTTCGATTTTTCATCGGTTCCTACGCTTAGTTTAATGAGCACGTCGCCCTCCATCATGTCAAGATATTGAGCTAACTGTGCTTTTAATTCTGCATCTAACATAATTATTACACTCCTTAGATTTTACATACGAAATGAAGTCCTGTTTTATGAAGTCTCAGCTTAAATTTTACCTACAAGGTCAAGTCCTGGCTTTAACGTGTCTGCTCCTTCTTCCCACTTCGCTGGGCAAACTTCGCCTGGGTTGTCACGCACGTACTGTGCAGCTTTAATTTTTGGAATTAATGTACTTGCATCACGACCAATACCCTCTGCGTTAATTTCACAAGCTTGAACAACACCGTCTGGGTCGATGATGAACGTTCCACGCTGTGCTAATCCAGACTCTTCATCAAGTACATCGAAACTACGTGAAATTTTTTGTGATGGGTCACCGATCATTGTATACCTAACTTTTGAAATTGCTTGTGAGTGGTCATGCCATGCTTTATGTGTAAAATGTGTGTCTGTTGAAACAGAATATACTTCAACACCTAATTTTTGTAACTCTTCGTACTGGTCTTGTAAATCTTCTAACTCAGTTGGACAAACGAATGTGAAGTCAGCTGGATAAAATGCAACTACGCTCCACTTTCCTTTAAAATTCTCCTCTGTTACCTCTACGAATTCACCAGAACCAGCATCGTAAGCTTCCGCCTTAAACGGTTCAACCTGTTTACCAACTAATGACATGTTACATACTCCTCCTTGAATATTATATTATTTTTAGAATTACATAGTTACCAATAACGCCGTTAAGTCAGCTTTTTATGTGAAAATATTGGTTAACTATAATAATTCTAATTCAATATTAATTATTATATAGACTCGCCTATATGTCAAGAAAAACACTTCATACTTCTTTATTTGAAATGCAATTACATTTGATAAATGTAAATGTTTTTAAATAATCGTTGTCACGATCGTTTCGAGCTATTTTCACACTTAAAAATTCTCATTTATTTTACTACTTTCCCAATCAGTTATGTTCCGTTATGACGAAAAAATGCTCCAAACCTTTGTAATAAAATAGACTGTTTTCATTTTATGTTAATCATGGGATAATATACGTATATAAGTTTATACCCTGGGGAAACGGGAATGTAACCTTAAAATAACGGAGTTGATGAATAAACGATGACAATTGAACAAATCGGTTGGAATTTTCATCATAGTTATACTGAACTTCCAGCCGATTTTTATACAAAAACGACGCCCGATTATGTACCAAATCCAACGTTAGTTTTATTAAATAAACCGTTAGCAGAAACGTTAGGTTTGGATGGTGATTTGTTAGAAACTGCAGACGGTATTTCTGTTTTAGCTGGTAATACATTACCGAAAAATAGTATGACGATTGCTCAAGCGTATGCGGGACATCAGTTCGGACATTTTACAATATTAGGCGATGGTCGAGCAATCGTCTTAGGTGAACAATTAACACCAGCGAATGATCGAGTCGATATTCAATATAAAGGATCTGGACCAACCCCTTACTCCCGAGGTGGAGATGGAAAAGGTGCGCTCGGTCCGATGTTACGTGAGTATATTATTAGTGAAGCAATGCACGCTCTACGCATCCCAACGACGCGCAGTCTTGCAGTTGTAGAAACAGGTGAAAAAGTGATTCGTGGTACAGCTTTACGCGGTGCGATTCTCGTCCGTGCCGCCTCAAGCCATCTTCGCGTTGGAACATTTCAATATGCACGAATCTTAAAAGACGTAGGAAAACTTAAAGCACTTGCTGATTATGCAATTAAACGGCACGATCCCGATATATATGAAGCAAAAAATCGTTATATTCATTTTCTCGAACGAGTCGTTAAACGCCAAGCAAAACTCGTTGCGAAATGGCAACTCGTCGGATTCATTCACGGTGTGATGAATACAGATAACGTAACGATTAGTGGGGAGACGATCGATTACGGACCGTGCGCATTTATGAATGAGTTCGATCGCGAAACAGTATTTAGTTCCATTGACGATCACGGTCGTTATAAATATGGAAACCAACCTGCAATTGCCAATTGGAATATCGCACGCTTTGCCGAAACATTGTTACCTTTAATAGATCAAGACGAAAAAAAAGCGGTACAATTAGCAGAAAATATCGTTCATTCTTTCCCCCATCATTTTCAGTCGTACTGGTTACGTGGCATGCGTAAAAAACTCGGCTTATTTATGGAAAAAGATGAAGATGAACAATTAATGAATGAATTATTACAATGGATGGAAAAAGAGCGTGTCGATTACACAAATACGTTTCTCGATTTAACGTTTGATCGACTTACTCATAAAGAAGTATATAAAACGGAGACGTTTAAAACGTGGTGGAACAAATGGCAACGTCGATTAGAGTACGAACATAAACGAGCGGACGAAGTAAAACAAATGATGATGCAACATAATCCCGCCATTATTCCACGAAACCACCTCGTTGAAGAGGCATTAGAGCTCGTTACGGAAAAGAGAGAAATGCGTTTTGTAGAAAAACTAATCGATGCGTTACGCGATCCGTTTGCTCATAACGAGATGCAACAAAACTTAGCACGTATTCCTATTCCCGATGGACCGTATCAGACGTTTTGTGGCACGTAAAGAGAATTAAAAAATTAAAAAAAACTGCTATGAAATGGATTTTCATAGCAGTTTATCTTTTTATGTAAGAGCCGTGCACCTACTATCGATGCAACGAACCTACGCGTTACTTAAGTTCATGGCTCGGTTTAGGTTGCCTTGCGGCACACAAGAAGATCCACTTACTGCTGCTTCCTTCCGGACCTGACAGGATTCATGGGTTCCTGTTGCGCAAGATCTAAACGTCAGCACCACTCCGTTAAGGCAGGCCGTAAAATCGTCCACCTAAAGTAGGGATTCAGTCTTGCTATAGCGGATTGCAAGTGATAGGGCACCGCTACCTCCCCACCTAGCACGGCAATGTACATTATACAGGTTCTTACTCTCAATTGCAATTACTATTCATTACCAACTTCTATCAATTATTCTTACGTATTATAGCGTACATTATTTTTTGCGGTCGCGTAACCTTCTAAAAAAGTTCGTTAATAATGAGCTACACTGCTTCTCTAAAATATTTGCTTCTACTTCCACTTGATGATTAAACTTTTCTTCTCTTAACAAATTCATAAGCGTTCCAGCACACCCTGCTTTCGGATCACTCGCTCCGTAAACGACACGTTTTATACGGGATTGCACGATCGCCCCTGCACACATCGGACACGGTTCGAGTGTAACGTATAACGTGCAATTTTCTAGGCGCCAACTGCCGACTATTTCATTTGCCCGTTCGATTGCAATTAATTCTGCATGGGATGCCGTTTTTTGCGATGTCTCCCGTTTGTTATATCCTGTTGCAATGACCTCGTCATTATAGACGATGATCGCACCGATCGGTACTTCATCCATTTCCTCTGCTCGTTTCGCTTGTTTAATTGCAAGTTGCATATATTGTTCATCATTCATGACCATAACCATCAACTCTTTTACACATATTTTTCATTTTCATTACATATCGTTGTATAGAAAAGGACATTTTGAGGAAAGGAGATAGACGATTGCAAATACATGTTGTAGAAAGCGGGGAAACATTATTCTCAATCGCAAATATGTACAGTACGTCTATTTTTGCTTTAACGGAAGCGAATGAATTAGAGACACCTAACTTAGTCGTCGGTCAAGCGTTAGTCATTCCAATTATTGGCGAGTATTATTTCGTCCAACCAGGCGATTCATTGTTTTCAATTAGTGAAATGATGCAAATTTCCGTCGAACAATTAGCACGGGTGAACAATATCCAAGTTGGACAAGTATTGCCTGTCGGTTTACGGCTTTATATCCCACCTAAAATGAAAGAAGATATAACGACATTCGGTTATATCGAGCCGCTTGGCGACCGTTTTTCAACTGCATTAGAAAATGCTGCGCGCAAACATAGTCCATCCTTAACGTACATTGCTCCGTTCAGTTACCGTGTCAATCGTGATGGTACATTATCGCCACCACTACTTAATTTATTACAAGAAATTGCTACAAATAATGATACCGCATTATCATTCGTCGTGACAAATTTAGAAGGAGCATCATTTAGCTCTGAACTTGCGCATATCGTTTTAACCGTTCAAGCGGTACAAAATCGCTTAATCGATGAAATTACGAACAGTGCGGTAGCAAATGGATTTAAAGATGTACATATCGATTTTGAATTTATTTATCCAAATGATCGAGCTGCGTACAACGAATTTTTACAAAAGCTAAAAAGCCGCTTAGCACCTAGTGGATTACAACTTTCTTCCGCTCTTGCACCGAAGACGAGCCGAACGCAAAGTGGACTGCTTTATGAGGCACACGATTACGCTTTTCACGGTGAAAACAATGACTTCGTCGTCCTTATGACGTACGAGTGGGGTTATAGTGCAGGACCCCCGCTTCCTGTGTCGCCGATTAACGAAGTAGAAAAAGTGCTCACATATGCATTGACAGAAATTCCACGTGAAAAAATTTTAATGGGACAAAATTTGTACGGATACGATTGGACGCTTCCTTTCGTACAAGGTGAAAGTTTTGCCCGCGCCATTAGCCCACAACAAGCGATTCAACTTGCACGTGAACATCGTGTTGCAATCCAATACGATGAGACAGCACAAGCACCATTTTTTGAATATATGGATATGGACGGAAAGGAACATATCGTATGGTTTGAAGATGCACGATCTATACAAGCAAAATTCAATCTCGTAAAACGTCTCGGTCTTCTCGGCATCGCTTATTGGAAATTAGGGCTCGCTTTTCCACAAAATTGGCTTTTATTAAACGATCAATTTATCGTTCGGAAAATAGTATAACTGTTCGTTTTATTCACCTAATTCAATGGATCGTTGCTTCGCATTTTTTATGCAGTTTTCAATTGCTTCTTTAAATTGATATTTGCGCAATGTTGCAAGTCCTGCAGCCGTCGTTCCATTTGGACTCGTCACATTTTCTCGTAACGTACTTGCTTGTTCGTTCGTCTCTTTTAACATATTTCCCGCTCCGATAATCGTCTGTGTAATGAGATCCTTGGCGATCGTTTCATCGAGACCTTCTGCTCTTGCAACAGCTTCCATCGCTTCTACTAAATAATAAACGTAAGCCGGACCACTTCCGGATAATGCTGTAACGATATGCATTTTTTCTTCCTTAACGATTGAAACAGTACCGATTGCTTCAAACAGTTTTTCCGTTATGGAAAGATGTGTATCTGTAGCAAACTTACCTTTCGTAATTGCCGTCGCTGAATAACCGATCGCAGCGGATGTATTTGGCATCGTGCGTATTACTGGCGCTTTTTTTTCAAGCGTATTTTCGATTAACTCCGTAGAGATACCAGCAACGACGGATATGACGAGTTGATCTTCTTTTATATACGTTTTTACGTCGTTTAATGCATCGACGACATCGTAAGGCTTCGTTGCAATAACAATTACATCTGCGTCTTGAACAACTTTTATCTTATCCGTCGTTCCTGTTATGTTATATGCCTGTTCTAATTGTTCTAAACGTTCTTCGTTTTCTTTATTCGTCACATATATTTGCTGTGTCGCAATAACACGTTTATTTACTAGTCCTGCAATAATTGCTTCAGCCATCGAACCAGCACCGATAAATGATACTTTTTCCATCCGTACGTAAACCCCTTTTAAATGTATTGTAAAAACAAAAAAACCTCCATTCATCCTTCAATTAGGACGGAATGAGGTCGTTTCCGCGGTACCACCTATATTGGCATGTGCCCACTCTTTTATTGATAACGCTAATCTAGCGGTTAGTTTGTAGCTAACGACTCCTAGGTAGGTTCAATTAAGCATGGAACAATGGGATCTTTCAGCCGATGAATCCCACTCTCTTGTGCTGTACTTAATTTACTATCCTATTCATAGTCAAACGATATGAAGTTTTTGTTATGTTAAATAGTATGTCGTTCTATATCGTTTGTCAAGTATTATCGCTATGATTGCTCTTTATGTTTATCTAAAGGTGTTTCAGGTTATGTTGTTAGTAAATAGTTTATAGCATGAAAATATGTTAAATGGAGGACTGTTCCATGAAATCAGGACCTGCATTGCGCCAATTAACTGCGCACCGAGCAATTCACGATGCTGCACACGGGCAAGCTGTCACATTAACCGAACAATTAAAAGAACATTTTTATCATAAGGAGGAAGATGCATGTTATGAATTAGTGAAACAACTTATTACGCATTGGGAAGAGAAAATTATTGCTCATGCGGATGCTGAAGATCACGGACTGTATAAAGAATTGTTAGAAGAAGGAAACGTTCCAGAAAAGGATTTATACATGTTAATGCGCGATCACGATTTATTTCGAAAGATCGTTGCACATATAAAAAAGCTATTTGCAGAAAAAGATACTGTTGATGTGGAACTTATTTCTATATTTCAATCCCTTTTACTTATAAACCATTTTCACCATCTCGGTGAAGAAGAAACATTATTTCCATCATAAAAATTCAAAAACCGTATCGTCGCCTCATTGTACGATTACGATACGGTTATTATATTAAATTATATGGAGGAGGAAGAGGGATTCGAACCCCCGCGGGCTTTGACACCCCTGTCGGTTTTCAAGACCGATCCCTTCAGCCAGACTTGGGTATTCCTCCTTATCGACATGAAATATAATACTCAAATTTATTCCGTTTGTCAACTACTTTGTCATTCTATCATACGGTATATATTTCTAAGGGGGAAATTTATACGTAAATATTATGATGTTGTTCACTTCATTAATAGAAGAAAACTTGAATAGAAGAAAACTTGCTCTTTAACGAACATGTGAAGAGCAAGTTCCCTTTTTATTATTCGATCACTTCAACTCCACCCATGTACGGACGGAGAACTTCCGGGACGACGACTGATCCGTCTTCTCGCTGATAGTTTTCCAAAATTGCTGCCACTGTCCGACCAACTGCTAGACCTGAACCATTTAACGTATGTACGTACTCTAACTTCCCTTCCCTATTACGATAACGAATTTTTGCTCGACGGGCTTGAAACGCTTCAAAATTAGAGCAAGAAGAAATTTCCCGATACGTATTTTGTGCGGGAATCCACACTTCTAAATCGTATTTTTTCGCAGCTGTAAACCCTAAATCACCTGTACACATACTCATCACTCGATACGGAAGTTCTAACAATTGTAACACTTTCTCCGCATCCTTCGTCAATTGTTCTAATGCTTCATATGAATCTTCTCGTTTTACGAACTGAACGAGTTCTACTTTATTAAATTGGTGTTGGCGAATTAAGCCACGTGTATCACGACCGGCAGAACCTGCTTCCGAACGAAAACATGCGCTATAAGCAACGTATTTTCGTGGTAGATCACTTTCTTGTAAAATTTCATCACGGTAATAGTTCGTTACAGGTACTTCCGCCGTCGGAATTAAAAAGTAATCCCACTCTTCAATTAAAAAAGCATCCTCTTCAAACTTCGGCAGTTGTCCCGTTCCCGTCATACTCGCACGATTTACTAAATAAGGTGGTAACATTTCTTCATATCCGTGTTCATCAGCATGTAAATCCATCATAAAGTTAAGTAACGCTCGTTCTAACCGTGCGCCTAATCCTTTGTAAAACGAAAAACGGCTACCGGCTACTTTTGCTGCCCGCTCAAAACTGACGATATCTAAATTCGTCGCAATATCCCAATGTGCAAGTGGCTCAAATGAGAAGTTTGGCTTTTCTCCCCACGTTTTTACTTCTACGTTGTCTTCTTCATCTTCGCCGATCGGTACACTTTCGTGTGGAATGTTCGGAATCGATAATAATAAATTCGTTAGTTTTTCTTCTACATCTGCTAGTTCTTCGTCCATTTCCTTAATTTGTTTACTCACTCGTTGCATTTCCGCAATTTCAGTAGATGCATCTTGTTTCTCTCGTTTTAACTGAGATATTTTTTTCGATGTTTCATTGCGAACTGCTTTTAGTTGTTCTACTTCTGCAATTATTTCACGTCGACGTGTATCAAGTTTACCGAATTCTTTTAAGTCAGTTAAATCTTCGCCACGATTGTGCAGTTTCGCCACGATTTCATCATAATTATTTCGTAAATATCGTTGATCTAACATAACATAGACTCTCCTTTCCTTTAAAAACAAACTCTCATCCCTATTATTAAAAAGGGACGAGAGTAACAACAATATCGCATGAATTTTTTCACAAAGTAATTAGTCACATTTCTCTTAAAAACTTACTTAACTATCTCTGTATGAAAAGAAGTTACATACTCCGCTCCGACATGCGATCGAAACCTTCTAGCGTGCTCATTTCGATACCCTTCATAGCAGAACCTAAACCTTTTGATAATTCAATGATTCGTTCGTAATCTTTGAAATTAGCTGTCGCTTCGACTATCGCACGTGCATATTTTTCAGGATTTTCCGATTTAAAAATTCCTGAACCAACGAATACTCCGTCAGCACCTAATTCCATCATAAGTGCTGCATCTGCTGGTGTTGCAACACCACCTGCGGCATAGTTTTGTACTGGTAAACGACCCTTTTTACGAATATCCATTAATACGTCAAAAGGTGCTTGATTGTCACGAGCAAAGACCATTACTTCATCTTCACTCATCGAAATTAACTGTTTTATTTCCGCTTCGACTTGACGCAAGTGACGAACCGCTTCGACGATATTCCCAGTCCCTGGTTCACCTTTTGTTCGTAACATTTTCGCCCCTTCACCAATACGACGTGCCGCTTCCCCAATATTACGGCAACCGCAGACGAACGGTACAGAAAAATCACTTTTCTTTATATGAAAGACGTCATCTGCAGGTGTTAAAACTTCACTTTCATCGATAAAGTCTACACCCATCGCTTCCAACACACGTGCTTCTACAATATGGCCAATTCGCCCTTTAGCCATGACTGGGATCGAAACAGCATTCATTACTTCTTCTGTAATGACTGGATCAGCCATACGGGCGACACCGCCTTCTTTTCGTATATCAGATGGTACCCTCTCGAGTGCCATTACTGCAACTGCTCCTGAAGCCTCAGCAATTTTTGCTTGTTCTGCGTTGACGACGTCCATAATAACGCCACCATACTTAAATTGTACCATTTTGCTTAATCCCCCTTGAACAATTGTTTAAACGCATCGATTAGAAGTGCAAACCAACCTTTTTTATCTACATCTTCTGCGATAACGATATCAACAAATGTTCCTTTTTCATTATTGTTTTCAATATAACCGAGTTCCTTACCATCGTCAAATACTACTTCCGCTTTTCCAACGACTTCACCTTTTTTAACTGGTGCTTCCAATTCATTCTTATCTAAATGATAAACAATGGAATAAAGATCTTCCGTTCCTTTTTGGATCGATTGTGTAATTGAATCCTCTAATCCAATAGCTACTTCCTCTTCTTTTCCTTTCAATACCGGAAGCGTTTCTTCCCCTTTTAATTGATATCCAGCTTCAAACAACTCGACTTCTTCAAATTTGTCGAAACCGAAATCTAATAATTTCGCTGTTTCATGGAAACGATCGTCGATACTATCTGTCTTCATGACGACAGTAATTAAACGTCGACCATCTCTTTCAGCCGTCGACGTAAATGTATAACCAGCTAAATCGGTATGACCAGTCTTTAATCCGTCGATCCCTTCATAGTAATATTGTTTTAAAAACGTTTTTTCATGAGGTAACATCCAGTTCCAATTTTCGATCGTCTGTTCATCGAATGTCGTCTCCGGCACACTAGAAATTTCTAATACTTCTGGATAGTCTTTTATTAAACGATAAGCGAGTAAAGCTGCTGAACGTGCGGATAAAAGGTTCGTATCATCCGCTTTTGTTCCTTCTGGATGTTTTCCATCGAGCGATTCGTTATCTAAACCTGTTGAGTTAACGAATTTATAATCTGGTAAACCCATTTCCTCTGCTTTTTCATTCATTAATTTTACAAATTCGCCTTCTGATCCAGAAATATATTCAGCAATTGCAATCGTCGTTGCGTTATCTGAATTAATCGCCATCGCTTCATACAATTCTAAAATAGTATAATCTTTATCTTGGATTAAACCGACACCTGAAAACGCATCGTTGCCGGAAATTTCATACGCATAATCACTAATTTGCGTCGTATCATCCCATGAAATTTCTCCTGAAGCGACCTTTTCTAAGACGATATATTCCGTCATCATTTTCGTCATACTTGCTGGAGGTAATGCTTCATCCGCATTTTTCTCGTATAACACTTTTCCACTATCTACTTCTACAATAATGGCTGATTCAGCTTTCGTTTTAAATGATTCGGCAGAAACATTAAATGCATTCGCTTGAAAAATGAGTAAAAAAATGAGAAAAGTAACTGCATATACATTCCAATTTGAGTTTCTTATTCGTTTCCCCACTGTTGGTAACCTCCGTTATTTATTTCTTCTAGTTATACGTATCTTGATCTGTAATTCATTAGTTTAACAAATAGTTTGGGGCTTCTTTTGTTATTTGTACTTCATGCGGATGACTTTCTTTTAATCCCGCATTCGTAATTCGAATAAACTTCGAATCGTTACGTAATGCTTCTAAATTTTTCGTACCACAATATCCCATTCCGGCACGCAGTCCACCGATTAGTTGCTGCATCGTATTCGCAAGTGATCCTTTATACGCGACTCTTCCTTCAATTCCTTCCGGAACTAACTTTTTCACATCATCATCTTCTTGGAAGTAACGATCTTTCGAACCTGCTTTCATCGCTCCGAGGGAGCCCATACCACGATATACTTTATATTGTCTTCCTTGAAAAATTTCCATTTCGCCAGGACTTTCCGTTACTCCAGCGAATAAACTTCCTAGCATCACTGCATGTGCTCCAGAAGCTAATGCTTTTACAACATCACCGGAAAACTTAATACCACCATCAGCAATAATCGGAACTCCGTGTTTTTTCGCTTCTTCCGCACAATCATGGATTGCTGTTATTTGTGGTACGCCGATCCCTGCAATCACACGTGTCGTACAAATCGATCCCGGGCCAATACCAACCTTTACAATATTTGCACCAGCTTTAATTAAATCTCTCGTTCCTTCAGCTGTTGCAACGTTACCGGCAACAATATTTAACTTAGGATATCTTTCGCGTACTTCACGCACTTTTTCTATCACGCCTGCAGAATGTCCGTGCGCTGTATCAATCACGATGACATCAACTTGAGCTTCGACGAGTTTTTCAATTCGTAACATCGTATCGTTCGTTACACCGACAGCAGCACCGACGATAAGACGTCCTTGCTCATCTTTTGCAGAATTCGGATATTCGATTACTTTTTCAATATCTTTAATCGTAATAAGACCTTTTAAGACGTTATTTTCATCGACGAGAGGAAGTTTTTCAATTTTATATTTTTGTAACACTTTTTGTGCCTCTTCTAACGTCGTTCCTACTTTACCTGTAATTAAATTTTCACTCGTCATTACTTCTTTAATGATAATCGAGTAATCATCGATAAACCGTAAATCACGGTTCGTTAAAATTCCGACTAACTTTTTCTCTTTTTCATTATTTACGATTGGAACTCCAGATATACGAAACTTCGCCATTAAATGTTCTGCGTCATACACTTGATGCTCTGGTGTTAAGAAAAATGGATTTGTAATGACGCCACTTTCTGATCGTTTTACACGATCGACTTGTTCTGCCTGTTCCTCAATTGACATATTTTTATGAATGACGCCGAATCCACCTTGTCTTGCCATCGCAATTGCCATTTCTGCTTCTGTTACTGTATCCATCCCCGCACTAATAAACGGTGTTTTCATCTTTAATGTATCTGATAAAGTCGTCTCCACATTTACTTCTCGTGGCAACACTTCAGATTTCGCCGGGATTAATAAGACGTCATCGAATGTTAACCCCTCTTTTGCAAATTTCCCCACGATTGATCCTCCTTCATTTCTGTACTATTCATGTAGTAAAAATATTGTTGAACGTATGTTAACGACTATTTTTCGTAAACATTTTTCATTTTTACGAATAACCCTCACTAAATCGTTTCATAAAAAGTAATGTTAAATTTCGGTCGAGTTTTTTTCCGAGATTTTCTTTTAAGCTCGTTAAAATTGTAGCGATATTGTTCGTCCGTAAAGATAAGACGAAATCAGAAATTGTGACAATTCGCGAATAACTACTTATTTGATCACCACTAATTTTTCCGGGAAATCCAGTTCCATCTAAATATTCATGATGTTGTAGTATAGCTATTTTCGTAATTTTCGTCAATGTCGTTATATTTTCAACCATTTGATATGAATATAAAGGGTGAAGTTGCCATTTGTCATGTTTTTTGTACGAATCGATCGTAAAATCCCTCGTGATGAGCCGTGACAATCCACTGTCACTTAATAGAGTAGCAAAACCGATTTGGAGCCAGTCCTTTTTTTCAAAACAATTTAGCCTTGCTAATTGGATCGCGAGAATACTTTGTACGATCGTTCGATTGAATATGTTGTCACGTTCTTCTAACGTGTACGAAAACAACACTTCTTGCATTGGTAAATCAATCACTTTTGTGAAAAAAGGGATAAATGTTTTTCGTATTGCATACATATCAATCGCAACACTATTACGCCAAGCGTTAAACATCTTCTCATATTCACTACTCGCCTGTTTTAATAAAGTAGTTAAAGAACTGTCCTCTTCTATCGGTTTTTGTTGCTGCCTTTTTCTTACTAACATTCCATCCGTCGTAACAGAGACATCTTTAATTAAAAATTTTTTTAAAAATGTAATGTGTGTCTCGGTTAAAGTTGTTCCTTGTTTTATAATTGGCTCACCTGATTTACCGATCACATCTTCAACGAGAACCATTCCTGGTTTTAAACGATCAACTTCTACATTCATCCAATGCCTCACCCCTTTTCAATCGTATAACAAACGGACGAAAGCTTTACTCCGCTTCGTTTTCGTCCGTTTGTTCTTCCGTTTCTTCATCTTCTTTTGCTACTTTTGCAACCGTTGCTACTTCCTCATCACCTTGGATACGAATTAAGCGTACACCTTGTGTATTTCTTCCTGTAATTGAAATACCTTCAACAGGAATGCGTATTAAAACACCTTTTTCCGTCATTAACATTAAATCTTCATCACCACGAACAACTTTCATCGCGACGACATGTCCTGTTTCTTCCGTTAAACGACATAAGAAGTATCCCTTTCCGCCACGATTCGTCTTTCGATATTCTACTTCTTCTGTCAGTTTTCCAATTCCTTTGCTCGTAACGTGTAATATATACAAGTTTTCTTCAAGAATTTCCATCGCGACAACTTCATCGTTTTCACGTAAATCGATACCACGTACTCCGAACGTTGCTCGCCCCATCGAACGTACGACCTTTTCATCGAAACGAATGACGTATCCTTGTTTCGTTGCAATGACAACATCTTTCGTTCCGTCCGTATGTCTGACGGAGATGAGCTCATCATGATCACGTAAACGAATAGCAATTAAACCGCCGCGACGGATGTTTTTGAAATCAGCTAATGGTACTCTTTTTGATAAACCTGTTTTTGTCGTAAAGAAGAAATAATCTTCTTCATCAAAGTCTCGTACGGATATGACGGTGTTTACCCATTCCCCTTGTTCAATTTGCAACAAGTTAATAATCGGTATGCCTTTTGCTGTCCGTCCGAACTCCGGAATTTCATATCCTTTTAAGCGATATACTTTCCCTTTGTTCGTAAAAAATAAAATTGTATCGTGTGTTGATGTGTAAGTTAAATGTTCGACGAAGTCGTCTTCGTGTGTATCCATTCCTTGGATACCACGCCCACCACGATGTTGTGTACGATAAGTTGAAGCAGGTAGTCGCTTAATATAGCCGCGATGCGTTAACGAAATAATAATATTTTCTTCCGGAATTAAATCTTCATCTTCGAAAAAGTCGACTGTACCTACTGCTATTTCTGTACGTCGTTCATCGCCGAATTTCTCCTTAATTTCCGTTAGTTCATCACGAATAATTTGTAATACCTTTTCTTCATCAGCTAAAATTGCTTTTAACTCTTCAATCAACTTGAGCAATTCTCGATATTCGTCTTCAATTTTTTCACGTTCTAAACCTGTTAAACGTTTCAAACGCATATCTAAAATAGCTTGTGCTTGTTTTTCAGTTAGACTGAAGTTTTCCATTAAACCATTTCTTGCAATTTCTGCCGTCTCTGAGTTACGAATGAGTGCGATTACTTCGTCTAAATGATTTAATGCTATGCGCAAGCCTTCTAAAATGTGTGCGCGTGCTTCTGCTCTATTTAAATCAAACTGTGTTCGGCGTCGAATAATTTCAATTTGGTGATTTAAATAATGTTGCAAACATTGTTTTAACGTTAAAATTTTCGGTCTGCCATCAACGAGTGCTAGCATATTAATACCGAACGTCGTCTGTAACGCCGTATTTTTGTATAAGTTGTTTAATAAAACATCGACGTTTACGTCACGACGAACGCGCATGACGATACGCATTCCATTCCGGTCTGATTCATCATTTAATTCAGTAATTCCGTCAATTCGTTTATCGCGAACGAGCTCAGCAATTTTTTCAATTAATTTTGCTTTATTTACTTGGTACGGTAATTCTTTTACGATAATCGTTGATGTGCCGTTATCATGTTCTTCTATATCCACTTTCGCACGAATCGTAATAGAGCCTCTTCCCGTTTCATATGCTTTACGAATTCCACTACGACCGAGAATCATTCCTGCTGTTGGAAAATCAGGGCCGTGAATATATTGTTCCATTAATTCGTCAACTGTTATATCTGGATCTTTACTGATCGCTAATACGGCATCGATTGTCTCTTTTAAATTGTGTGGTGGAATGTTCGTTGCCATGCCAACGGCAATTCCCGACGAACCGTTAACGAGTAAATTTGGAAAACGCGCCGGGAACACTGCTGGCTCTTTTTCAGAATCGTCATAGTTACTAACGAAATCGATCGTATCTTTGTTTATGTCGCGTAAAAGTTCCATCGACAGTCGCGACATTCGTGCTTCCGTATAACGCATTGCCGCCGCTGAATCCCCATCGACAGAACCGAAGTTACCGTGACCATCGACTAATAAATAGCGGTGACTGAAATCTTGCGCCATACGTACCATCGCATCATATACAGCTGAATCACCGTGCGGGTGATATTTCCCGATTACTTCCCCGACAATTCTAGCTGATTTTTTATACGGTTTATCAGCTGTCATTCCTAAGTCGTGCATGGCATATAAAATACGACGATGAACCGGTTTTAATCCATCGCGTACATCTGGTAAAGCACGTGCAACGATCACACTCATTGCATAGTCTAGAAAAGATGTACGCATTTCATCGCTAATATTTATTTGTTCGATATTTGAGTGCTGTTCCAATTATTTTTACCTCCCGCATCTTGGCAGTAACGTTTATACGTCTAAGTTTTGTACGTATTGAGCATTTTCCTCGATAAAATCGCGTCGTGGTTCTACTTTGTCACCCATTAAAATATTGAAAATTTCATCTGCTTCAATTGCATCTTTTAGTTTCACTTGGAGTAACGTTCTCGTTTCCGGACTCATCGTCGTCTCCCAAAGTTGATCCGCGTTCATTTCCCCTAAACCTTTATAACGTTGAATGACAGGTTTTGGTGATTTCGGAAGTTCGTTTAATAGTTCCGTTAAACGTGCTTCATTATATACATAATGACTTTTCCTTCCTTGTTTTACTTGGTAAAGCGGCGGTTGAGCGATATAGACGTATCCGTGTTCGATTAACGGCTTCATATAACGGTAAAAGAATGTAAGTAGTAATGTTCGAATATGTGCCCCATCAACGTCAGCATCTGTCATAATGATAATTTTGTGGTAACGTGCTTTCGTTATATCGAAATCTTCCGCAATACCTGTTCCTAATGCGGTGATCATCATCCGTACTTCATTGTTCGATAAAATACGATCTAAACGTGCTTTTTCAACGTTTAAAATTTTACCACGTAACGGTAAAATTGCTTGGAAGTGACGGTCACGACCAAGTTTGGCCGATCCTCCTGCTGAATCTCCCTCTACGATGAATAACTCGCTTATTTCCGCGTCTCGTGAAGAACAGTCAGCTAATTTCCCTGGTAAATTTGATATTTCCAAAGCACTTTTTCGTCTCGTCGATTCACGTGCTTTACGTGCTGCAACACGCGCTTGTGCCGCAAGTACACCTTTTTCGACGATTAATTTCGCCACTTCGGGATTTTCCAATAAATACGTCGAAAGCTCTTCGTGAAAGATCGAACTTGTTACCGTACGAGCATCACTGTTGCCTAGCTTCGTTTTTGTCTGTCCTTCAAATTGAGGATCAGGATGTTTGACGGAAACAATTGCTGTCATCCCTTCGCGAACATCGTCTCCCGTTAAATTTTCATCATCTTCTTTTATTAAGTTATTCCGTCTTGCATAGTCGTTAATGACACGTGTTAATGCCGTTCGAAAACCGACTTCGTGTGTTCCACCTTCATGCGTATGGATGTTGTTTGCATATGAAAATAAATTACTTGCATATCCATCGTTATATTGGATCGCAATTTCGACAGAAACTCCGTCTACTTCACCAGCTGCATAAATTGGTTCATGAAGAACATCTTTCGTACGGTTAATATACTCGACGTACGAAATAATTCCTCCCTCATAATAAAACTGTTTTTTCTTTTTATCCGAACGACGATCTTCTAACGTGATCGTCAACTTTTTGTTTAAAAAGGCTAACTCGCGTAAACGATTTTTTAATATATCAAAATCAAAATTGACTGTTTCTGTGAAAATTTCTGGATCAGGTTTAAAATTGATTGACGTCCCTGTTCGATCTGTCGTACCGATAACTTCAATCTCGCCTTGCGGTTCACCTTTTGCAAACTGTATATAATGAATTTTATTATCACGATGTACATACACTTTTAAGTGTGTTGATAATGCGTTAACGACGGAAGCACCGACTCCATGCAAACCACCTGATACTTTATAGCCACCGCCACCAAATTTTCCTCCAGCATGAAGAACAGTTAAAATTAATTCTACCGCTGGTCTACCCGATTCTTCATGAATATCTACCGGGATCCCGCGACCATTATCCGTAATTGTCACACTGCCGTCCTCTTCAACAACGACATCGATTACATCACAATAACCAGCTAATGCTTCATCAATGCTGTTGTCGACAATTTCCCATACTAAATGGTGTAAACCTTGTTCACTCGTCGAACCGATATACATACTAGGACGTTTCCTGACAGCTTCAAGTCCTTCCAATACTTGAATTTGTTCCGCATCATACATTTGTTCATTCACTAGTTTGTCTTCCATTTTCATTATTCACCTTCATTTCTAAGTTAAGGTTCCAACTAC
Source organism: Pseudogracilibacillus sp. (assembly GCA_035303165.1). Taxonomy (GTDB): domain Bacteria; phylum Bacillota; class Bacilli; order Bacillales; family Amphibacillaceae; genus Pseudogracilibacillus. Next base: position 41,084 of record DATGRY010000117.1, on the reverse strand, counting down.
TTTATTTGTCAACATTGACAAATTTAAATTTCACCCCGTAATTTTTGTTCATTTCTTCATATAAAGCATCGCGGTTTTTTAACGTTAATGTCGCTAACGGACTATAATAAATTTCTTCTTTTGTGATGATGATCGACTTTGCATCATCTTTTGAGCCGAAAATCTTACCTACTTTACGGTGTTCGGAAATTAATCGTTCGTTATATTCCGAGTACTCGGATAGTTCACTATCTATAATTGCAATAATCGATTCTGTTTTAATGAGCTCGTTATTTCCGATGTAAATAAACATTCGCCTCTTCCCCTTTCTTTCACTTTTTACATAAGTACGACACCATTTTCTATCGTATAGATCGCAGCATTTTGCAACGTTTCGTGGTGGATCCCATCGATCGTCGTCGTCGTAACAAATGTTTGTACTTTATGTTGAATCGTAGTGAGTAAATGGGATTGGCGATAATCATCTAGTTCACTTAACACATCATCAAGTAACAATATCGGATATTCCTTTACTTGATCATAAATTAAATCAATACAAGCTAGCTTCAACGATAACGCTGTTGTCCGTTGTTGCCCTTGCGATCCGAACTGTTTCACTTCTTTATCATTTATAAAAAATGTCATATCATCACGGTGTGGTCCGAGCGCGGTTGTACCGAGCCGTAATTCTCGTTCTCTCACTTTTCGAAACGCATCCAAATAACTATTTTCTATTTTCTCCCGTTCGTCATCTTCTAATACTTCAACAGTCGCTTCATAAGAAATCGTCAGCAATTCTTGCTCACGACTTATACTGTAATGGATATTACTTGCCCACTCGCGTAACATTTGTATAAAAGAGAAACGCTTCTCAATAATGAAGCTTGCAAAGTGTGCTAACTGTTCAGTTAAAACTTGCAAGTACGTGTCATCTTGCAAGTTATTTTGTTGCATATTTCGTAACAATGAGTTACGTTGTTTTAATACTTTTTGATATTGCCCTAGGTTGTATAAATAAAGCGTGTCTATTTGACCAAGTTCCATATCGATAAAACGTCGCCGGTTTTGTGGTGCTCCTTTCACAAGAGCAAGGTCTTCCGGTGCAAACATAACGATATTAAGTATGCCGATATAATCACTCAACTTTGGTTGCTCAAGGTTATTTACCTTCGCTTTCTTTCCGTTTTCATGGATAATTAGTTCAAGAGGAATAGTCTGTCCATTCTTTTTTTCAACTGTAGTTGAAACTTTAGCAAATGGACTGTCCCATAAAATAAGCTCTCGATCCGTACTAGCTCGATACGATTTTGTAAAAGCGAGTAAGTAAATCGATTCAAGTAAATTCGTTTTTCCTTGTGCATTTTCACCTTTAATCACATTTATTTTGTTATCAAACGTAATGTCGAGCGAGCGATAGTTACGATAGTTTTGTAACGATAATTCATTAATAAACATGTGAATTCCTCATTGTATCGGCTTACCTTTTTCTTTTATGACGTACGTTACATCATTATGTTTAAGCGTCACGTAATCGTTATGGAAAAGTTTTCGTCCTCTCCGAAAGTCGAGCTCACCGTTTACGAGTACGCCTTCTGTGCGAATGTATATTTTAATGGCACCACCGGACTCGAATTCATTTGTCAGTTTTAACAATTGATTTAAAGTGATAAACTGATCATCAATTTCTATAATTTTCATCATCTCATATCCTTTTCTATTGTTAAATAACCGTATTTTATTAGTAGAAAATAGCGGATACACTTTAAATCTTCTTATTTACTATTTTACTAAAGTTTTAACGTTATTGAAAGTTTTACCCTTACTTTATCCTAAATTGTTCTTAAATAGTCTTAAAACGAGTTTTAAACAAAAATAAAAAGCTCTTTGTAAATTTAAGAGCTTTTTGTCTATTAAAAAGTTCGAACTGGTAATATAAGTTGTAAAATATTTTCATCTTCTGGCGTACGAATGACAAATGGGCGCATCGTCCCTGTAAAATCAATTTGAATCCGTTCACTATCGATTGTTTTTAACGTGTCTAGCATATATCTAGAGCTAAACGATATTTTTAACGGTTCTCCCTCAATTGCAATTGCTTCTAATTGTTCTTCTACATTCCCTATTTCTGGAGAATTACTCGATATTTCAAGCATGTTATCGCCTAATGTATCTAAACGAATGACGTTGTTTTGATCTCGACTCGATAAAAGATCTGCTCGTTCAATCGTTTGAATTAAATCTTTTGTAAATGCATGGATTGTCGTTTCTTTTTCTGTTGGAATTAACCGTGATGTATCTGGATAATTACCTGTTAATAAACGGGATAAAAAGTACGTTTCATTAAACGCAAACAAAATTTGATTATGTAAGAATGATATTTTTATCGTAGCTTCTGGATCTGTAATGAGCTTCGTTAATTCTTGTAAATTTTTCCCCGGAATGACGACACTTTCACGTTCAGAAACGTCTGCTGTATCGATCGGAAACGAACGTAAAGCTAGACGGTGACTATCTGTTGCAGTAAAGACTATAGAATTATGTTCAAAAGAGACGTGTACCCCTGTTAAAATGGGACGAGTTTCAGTCGGTGAAACTGCAAATACTGTCTGTTTAATTAATGTCTCTAATTGTTTTCCTTTTAACAATAGCGGATCGTCATTTTCTTGAATCGGAATTTGTGGATATTCTTCGCTACTTTGTCCATATATTGTAAAGACTGCTTTTCCCGATGTAATGACCGTTTTAAAATTGTCCTGTACTTCAATATGTACCGTTTCATCTGGTAGTTTTTTAATAATCTCCGAAAAATGTGGAATCGGTAATACGATCGATCCAGGTTGCGCATAGGAAATTATTTCTACATCCTCTATCATCGCATGAATTGCTGTTTGAATTGTAATATCAGAGTTACTACCGGTTAATACAACTTTATTGTCTTCTACATCGAATTTTAATCCTGAAAGAATTGGAATAACTGTTCTAGAAGTAATCGCATGGGTAACTGCTTGAATTGCATCTTGTAAATATTTCTTTTTAATCGTTAAATTCATTTTTTCCTCCTTCAATTGGCATATATATTTATTAATAATATATATTCATCATCATAAGTGCTGTTAACATTGTTGATAACATTGTTTCTTTGCTTAAATAATAACTTTCCACAATGTGTATAACTTGTGAGTAATTATTTAACATTGTGATTAAACTGTCTGATGATTTTTAATGTCATCTATATACGTATTTATTTCTTCAGCAAACTGAACATCATTTTCGATCATTTCATGTATCTTTTTATGTGCATGGATAACGGTCGTATGGTCTCTACCACCGAATTCATCGCCAATTTTTGGAAGAGATAAATCTGTCAGTTCACGAGAAATGTACATGGCAATTTGTCGTGGAAATGCGATCGCGTTCGTTCTTTTTTTCGATAAAAAATCTTCTACCGTTACGTTGTAGCGCTGGGCTATGTATGTTTGAATTCCTTTTATCGTTATTTTCCGTGCGCCTTTTGTCGGGATAATGTCTTTTAGCGCATCTTGTGCTAGTTTCGTATCGATATCTTGATTGATTAAGGATGAATAAGCAATCACACGTATAAGTGCCCCTTCTAGTTCACGAATGTTCGTATCGATTTGATTTGCGATATAAAGCATTACTTCATTAGGAATGTCGTTTAATCCTTCTGCTTTTGCTTTCTTAGAGAGTATCGCAATTCTCGTTTCTAAATCAGGAGGAGAGATATCTGTTATAAGTCCCCATTCAAAACGTGAACGAAGTCGGTCTTCTAACGTCGGAATTTCTTTCGGTGGTCGGTCTGACGAAATAATAATTTGTTTATTTTCTTCATGTAACGTATTGAACGTGTGAAAAAACTCTTCTTGTGTCTGTTCTTTTCCAGCTAAAAATTGAATGTCGTCAACGAGTAAAATATCGACATTTCGGTATTTGTTACGAAAATATTCTGTTTTATTATCCATAATCGCATTAATAAATTCATTCGTAAATTTTTCAGAAGATAAATAAATTACGTTGTATTGCGGATGGTATTCCTTTACATAGTGACCGATCGCATGCATTAAATGGGTTTTACCTAGACCAACACCACCGTATATAAAGAGTGGGTTGTAAGATTTTGCTGGTGCTTCAGCAACGGCAAGAGCAGCAGCGTGCGCAAAACGATTCGCTGCACCGACGACGAACGTATCGAACGTATATTTAGGGTTTAACATTTGTGTAAACGGATGTTCTTTTGCATACGTTACGTTTTCTGTCGGATTTGTAGCGGATTCAACTTGTTCTTCTTCGCCTTCTATTTCAAATTTTACATTCATTTCTTCACCGGTCATTTCATATAATAACGTATTAATGACACCGGTATAACGCTTATCTAACCAATTTTTAATAAAATCGTTAGGAACTAAAATAGTTAGCTCTTGATCGATAACATTTTTCACTTTTGTTTGACTTAACCAAGTGTCATAACTAGGCTTACTAATTTTTTCTTTCATTTCATTTAAGATGTATTGCCAGAGCTCTTCAATGTTTTCCAATTACTACACCTCTTTATAAATAAATCCGGTAAAGTTTAAAAATCCTTTCGCTAATTCCGAATAAAAAGGCCGGAAAGAAGGAAAGGAATATACGTTTTTTATATTTTTATATGAAAGTTATTCACAATCTGTATAATATATTAACAAGAAGTGAAAAAGATTTTTAAATTATCCACAAGCTGTGAATAATTAGGTGGATAAGAAAAGTTATCAACAAAGTGAAGCATAATAAGAGTATCAAAATTTGTAAGATTTTGCAACGGTTTTTCGAAGTTATCCAGAATTTCACGCATCTTTATTTTTTTCTTATTCACAATTGTTATTTTTGTGGAAAAAATGTCGGTAATTGTAGAATAAACGCGGACCATTTTTTCCACGTGTGAATATAATGTGGGAAATTGAAAAGAGACGATGTGGATAGGAATGAAAGGAAGTTTTATTTAATTTATTGGTAAAACTAAAAATGACGTTTGCAATTGACTATTAGAGAACTATTACGTATAATTATTTGGACGGATTTATGTCTTGTGAAACAAACTGTAAGCAATGTACGTATGATTATATATATGTACGTTAATGAAATGTATTCACTTTTAAAAAATGAATTCGTTTATAGATAAGAGGAGGTGTTTGAAATGAAACGAACATTTCAACCGAAAAATAGAAAGCGTAAGAAGTTACACGGCTTCCGTGCTCGTATGAGTACGAAAAATGGACGTAAAATTATTGCAAGACGTCGTCGTAAAGGAAGAAAAAATTTATCTGCATAGGCCACTGGAAAAGCTTCTCAGTGGTCTTTTTCAGTTTTTAGATGAAAACGTTGTTATTGTAAAAGGTGATGTACGATGAAAAAAGCGTACCGAGTGAAAAAAAATAGTGAGTTCCAGGCAGTTATACAATCCGGTAAATCTTTTGCAAATCGTGAATTTGTCATATACTATAAAGAAAAACAGGATGGAAATCATTTTCGGGTCGGTATATCGGTTGGAAAAAAATTAGGAAATGCCGTTACGCGAAATCGATTGAAACGATTAATTCGTGAGGCGTTTCGTGAACTTGAACAAAATATTTCACCGAAAGTTGATATCATTATTATTGCTCGTCAAAATAGTGTCGGTTTACCCTATGAGCGAGTTAAAAAAAGTATTTACCATCTTTTAAAACGGCTTAGATTAATACATAATTAAGTTGTATCTTTTTTTATGTTAGGAGGAAATCGATTGCGTAACAAATTAGTCCCGATATTCCTACTGATTGGAATTGTCGTAGTTATCTCGGGTTGTTCTCAAATTAACGAACCGATCAACGCGGAGAGTACGGGAGTATGGAACCAATATTTCGTTTATCCGATGTCTTGGCTCATTACATATTTTGCTGATCTTTTTAATGATAATTTCGGATTATCGATTGTCATCGTAACAATTATTATTCGTCTTTTATTATTACCGTTAAACATAAAACAGTTACAAAGTTCAAAAGCGATGCAAGATATTCAGCCAGAATTAAAGGCGTTACAAGAAAAATATAGCTCAAAAGATGCAAAGACACAGCAGAAATTACAACAAGAGACGATGGCATTATTCCAAAAACACGGTGTAAATCCACTAGCAGGTTGTTTGCCGATCATCGTTCAAATGCCAATTTTAATTGCCATGTACCATGCAATTATGCGTACGAAAGCGATTGAAGGACATACATTTTTATGGTTTGCACTCGACTCGCCAGATTATATTTTACCGATCATCGCTGGTGCAGCGACATTTTTACAACAGAAATTGATGATGGCGGGAAGTTCTGCAGCACAGAACCCACAAATGGTAGCAATGCTATATATGATGCCAATAATGATTACAGTCATTGCATTTTTCTTCCCTGCTGCACTTGCACTTTATTGGGTAGTTGGTAACATTTTCATGGTTGCACAAACGTTATTTATTCGTAAGCCAATGATGAAAGAAGCGGATACAGGGGGAGGAAAAAAGTGAGAGAAATAACTGCTAGCGGCGAAACTGTTGATGAAGCGATTCAATCGGCATTAGAGCAGTTAAACCTTTCAAAAGATGAAGTAGATATTGAAGTAATTGATGAAGGGAAAAAAGGATTTTTAGGTATATTTGGTTCGGTTCGTGCCGTCGTAAAAGTAAGGGAAAAGCGTAATAATGTGCATATAGCGAGTGAGTTTTTAAAAGATGTATGTAACAATATGGGCGTTCATGTACATATTGATGTAGAAGAAGATGATCGTCAAATTACGTATCGTTTAAGTGGTGAAAACATCGCTATTTTAATAGGTAAACGAGGACGCACGTTAAATGCGTTACAATATTTAACACAACTCGTTTTGAATAAAGAAAGTAGACAATATACGTCCGTAATCGTCGATGCCGAGGGTTATCGCGAACGCCGGAGAGAGACGTTAATTGATCTCGCTCATAAAATGGCGAATAAAGCGCAAAAGATTAATCGAAAAGTAGCCCTTGATCCAATGCCTGCGTATGAACGAAAAATTATTCATAGTGCATTGCAAGACGTTCCAAATATATCTACGTATTCAGACGGAAAAGAGCCGCACCGTTACATTATTATAAGTCCGGAACAATAGTAAAAAATAATACAACGTTGAAATGATTGATTTGTACATGATAAACTTATTCACATTGTGGATAAGTTTATTTTTTGTTTCATTTATGGTATTCTAAGCTATTAGCGATAAGCTATACGGTGGATATAATGAGGAGATGTTAAACATGGAAATGGATACGATCGTTGCAATTTCAACACCGGTAGGTGAGGGAGCGATTTCGATCGTTCGTGTAAGTGGAAAAGATGCTATACACATTGTGAATACGTTGTTTCAAGGGAAAAATTTACACCATGTGGATAGTCATACGATTCATTATGGGAAATTAATCGATCCGAAAACGGATTTACAAATAGATGAAGTACTCGTTACAATTATGCGAGCACCTCGTACGTACACGTGTGAGGATGTCGTTGAAATAAATTGTCACGGTGGAATGATTGCCGTACAACGAATTTTAGATATTGTATTAGAAAAGGGAGCACGTCTTGCAGAACCGGGCGAATTTACGAAACGTGCTTTTTTAAATGGTCGAATAGATTTATCACAAGCAGAGGCAGTTATGGATATAATCGAAGCGAAAACGAACGAAGCAATGAAAGTTGCACTGACTCAATTAGATGGAAAACTTTCTCGTTTAATTAAGAAACTTCGTTCCGAACTCATCGAGACGATTGCTCACGTTGAAGTAAATATCGATTATCCAGAATACGATGATGTAGAAGAAATGTCACATGAGCTTATGGAGGAAAAAATTTCAGTCGTTTATAATGAACTAGTACGACTTTTACAAATTGCAAAACAAGGGAAAATTATGCGGGATGGAATTAAGACAGCAATTATCGGTAGACCGAATGTAGGTAAGTCATCGCTATTAAATACACTCGTACAAGAAGAAAAAGCAATTGTAACTGATATCCCAGGAACGACGCGTGATGTGATCGAAGAATACGTAAATGTACGCGGTATTCCACTTCGTTTAATCGATACAGCGGGTATTCGTGAAACAGAAGATGTTGTAGAAAAAATTGGTGTGGAACGTTCACGAAAAATTTTATCTGAAGCCGAACTTGTTTTATTTATGGTCAACTATAGCGAACCGTTGACGGAAGAAGATGAAGCAATTTTACACATCTTAAACGATACAAATTTTATCGTGATCGTTAATAAAGCGGACCTTGAAAAACAATTGAATGTTGACGAGTTAAAGCAAATGATCGGTAATCGACCTTTAATATTTATGTCGCTCATACGTGATGAAGGAATCGATCAGTTGGAAGAAACGTTATCGTCGATGTTCTTTTCTGGTCATGTTTCTAGATCCGAAGAGATGTTCATTTCAAACGTACGTCATATTCATTTATTAAATAAAGCGAAAGAGGCACTTCGCGATGCAGAAGAAGCATTAAAAACAGGTGTTCCCCTCGATCTCGTACAAATTGATGTAACGAGAACGTGGGAATTTTTAGGGGAAATTATTGGCGAAACAGCGAGTGAACAATTAATCGATCAATTGTTTTCACAGTTTTGTCTCGGAAAATAAACAGTATAAAAAGTGGGTACGGTAAAGAGAGGAAAGGGTGAAAATTGTGGAGAAAAAAATATATAAAGCAGGTGCTTATGATGTCATCGTTATCGGTGCCGGGCATGCTGGTTGTGAAGCAGCAATGGCAGCTGCAAAAATGGGTTCGAAGACGTTAATGCTTACGTTAAATTTAGATATGATTGCGTTCATGCCATGTAATCCATCGATCGGTGGACCAGCTAAAGGAATTGTCGTTCGTGAAGTAGATGCGCTCGGCGGTGTAATGGGGAAAGTAATTGACAAAACGTACATTCAAATGCGAATGCTTAATACAGGAAAGGGTCCAGCTGTTCGGGCTTTACGGGCACAAGCAGATAAGGCATTGTATAGTTTAGAAATGAAACGTCTCATTGAAAATGAACCAAACATTACGTTAAAACAAGCGATGGTGAATGAATTAATCGTTGAAGATGGTATTTGTAAAGGTGTTATTACTGAAACAAATGCTGCATATTATGCAGATGCAGTTGTCGTAACAACAGGTACGTTTATGCGTGGGAAGGTATTAATCGGTGATTTAGAGTATGAAAGTGGCCCGAATAACCAACGGGTCTCCGTTCATTTATCTGAACAGTTAGAGGAACTTGGGTTTGATCTCGTTCGCTTTCGTACAGGCACACCACCACGGATTAAGAGTGATTCGATCGACTATTCGAAAACAGATATACAACCAGGTGATGATAGAAAATTAGCTTTTTCATATGAAACGACAGAGTTTAAAACAGAACAAATCCCATGTTGGCTAACGTATACGAATGAGAAAACACACGAAATAATAAATGAAAATTTATATTCATCTTCGATGTACTCCGGCATGATGAAAGGAACAGGTCCTAGATATTGTCCTTCGATCGAAGATAAAATTGTTCGATTTCACGATAAATCCCGTCACCAAATCTTTTTAGAACCGGAAGGAAAAAATACAGAAGAGGTATACGTACAAGGAATGTCGACATCGCTACCGGAACATATCCAAGATGAAATGTTACGGACGATTCCAGGACTTGAAAAAGCAGAAATGATGCGAGCAGGTTATGCGATTGAATACGATTCGATCGTTCCGACACAGTTGTGGCCATCGCTTGAAACGAAAAAAGTATGTGGGCTTTTTACAGCAGGGCAACTAAACGGCACATCAGGTTACGAGGAAGCGGCGGGTCAAGGAATTATTGCTGGAATTAATGCAAGTTTAAAAGTACAAGGAAAAGAACCGTTTATTTTAGATCGATCTGAAAGTTATATCGGTGTATTAATTGATGATTTGGTAACGAAAGGAACACGTGAACCATATCGTCTCTTGACGTCACGCGCTGAATACCGTTTACTCTTACGTCACGACAATGCAGATATTCGATTAACGCCATTAGGATATGAGATCGGTTTAATTTCAGAAGAGAGATATAAAAAACATCTTGAAAAATTAGAAGCGATCGAGCAAGAAAAGAAACGTCTGTACGATTTCATTATTAAAGTAGATGAACAAGTTCAGACAGTTTTAGAAAAAGAAAATTCTTCACGATTAAAAGAGGCAATTCGTGCATATGATTTGCTAAAACGTCCAGAATTAACGTATCAATCAATCGAAAAAATGATTGGAAAAACATCTTTAGCTAAAGATGTAAAAGAACAAGTAGAAATTCAAATAAAATACGAAGGTTATATTAAGAAAGCGATGGAACAAGTCGAGCGGATGAGAAAGATGGAGGATAAAAAAATACCGCAAAACATTGATTACGATTCCATTACAAATTTAGCTCAAGAGGCGAAAGAAAAACTTAAAGAAATTCGTCCACTTTCAATTGGTCAAGCATCGCGTATATCTGGAGTAAATCCAGCGGATATTTCAATCTTACTCGTCTACATTGAGCAAGGGAATATAAAAAGAACGAGTTAGAAACGAAAAAAACTGTTCCTTATCGTATTATTTCATAAGATTGTTATTTAGTTCATGTAAAAACAAAGCGATAATTTGCGAGTATGAATATAGGAATTATGTAACGTTTAAATTGAAAAAATAAAAAACGAGTACATTTTTAAAGTAAGACAATTTTTACAAGGTTGTATGGGTAAATATGCTAAATAACACGAAATGTATCTATCAATCGTATATGTGTAATATTTTACTCGGGGGATATTTTTACCTTATTTACTAGCCAAAAAAGAGAAGGCACTCTATCATAAAATGTATGCTTACTAGGGCAAATACATTTAGAAAGAGGCCTTCTCATGGAACGTATTATAACAAGAATTTATGAAATATTAAAGGAAACAAATAACTTATTTGAATTTGAAGAACAGGTACAATTATTGATGTATGATACATTCTCTAGTTTGGTTGGGGAAGTATTTAGTAAATTGAACAAAGTTAAATCGTTTTAAACCATTTTGAAATATGATACGATGAATATATTAAAATAACTATATAGTTTACATTACTAGGGCGGCGAGGTACGTATTCTTCTTATACCTCGCCTTTATTTTCTATATGAAAGAACGTTTTAAAGGAGAAAATTAAGTGAATGAATTTTTATTTCGCGATTCTTTAAAAAAACGAGATATTACGTTAACAGACGGGCAAGTAGGACAGTTTGCTACTTATTTTGACATGCTCGTAAATTGGAATAAAAAAATGAACTTAACCGCAATAACGGAAAAAAATGAAGTATATTTAAAACATTTTTATGATTCTATTACTCCAAGTTCTTACATTGATATACATGCAATACAAAATATATGTGATGTAGGTGCAGGAGCAGGATTTCCGAGTATTCCGTTAAAAATATGTTTTCCTCATTTACAAGTTACGATCGTTGATTCTTTAAAAAAAAGGATCCATTTTCTCGAACAACTCGTGAGTGAGTTGCAATTAAAAGATGTACATCTAGTACATGCTCGGGCTGAGCAATTTGGACAAATGGAACAATATAGAGAGTCTTTCGACCTAGTGACAGCGAGAGCTGTTGCTAATTTAGCTGTATTGTGTGAATATTGTATACCACTTTGTAAATTACATGGTTCGTTTCTCGCTTTAAAAGGGGCGAATGTAAATGAAGAGGTAAAACGTGCACAAAAAGCAATCAATGTATTAGGTGGTAAGCTTGAAACGACGTTTTCATTTACACTACCTGTAGAAGCAAGTGAACGTTCAATCGTTCATATAAAGAAGGTAAAACAGACGCGAAAGAAATATCCTCGAAAGCCAGGAACACCTGCAAAGTTTCCAATTGTTTAAGAAAAAACAAAATATAAAGGCAAGTATCGTATTTTTTATTGTAAATTTATGATAAACTTAACATACATATGTTAAGTTTATTTCATTTGCCTCTAAAAAACCCTTTCCTAAAATGAATTGTTTCACGTGGAACAATTTGAAATAATATTAAAAAGGTGATGTTTATTATGTTACAGTCGTTTAATCGTATCTTTACAGGAGGTAAAGATAAAGATTTATCTTCCGAAGAACATGAAAATGTCGTAGAAATACAAGTAAAGCAAATTATTCCAAATACATATCAACCTAGAACGAATTTCGATGAAGAAAAAATAGAAGAATTAGCACGTACGATACATACTCACGGAATGATTCAACCGATTGTCGTTCGGAAGATAGAGGAAGATAAATACGAACTTATTGCAGGGGAACGTCGTTTACGCGCCGCAAAACATCTTGGTTGGGAAACAATATCCGTAATTGTTCGTAATTTAAATGACACAGAAACAGCATCTATTGCCTTAATAGAAAATATTCAAAGGGAAGAACTGTCTGTAATCGAAGAGGCAAGAGCATACGAAAAATTACTAGAAATGCATTCATTAACTCAGGAAGCATTAGCGCAACGTCTAGGTAAAAGTCAATCAACGATTGCAAACCGACTTCGTCTATTAACATTACCAGAAGAAGTACAGCAAAAGTTGTTAGAAAAACAAATTTCAGAAAGACATGCACGTGCGCTTATGAAGCTAAAAGAAGAAACGTTACAAATTAAGTTTCTACATGAAATAATTGAAAAACAGCTTACTGTAAGAGAAACAGAGTCCGCAATAGAAAAGTTTTTAATGAAAGCTAAGAAAAAACCGAAACGAAAACAGAAACGTCAAATCGTTAGTAAGGATATTCGTATTGTAACGAATACGATTAAACGTTCTTTAAAGTTAATCGAACAAACTGGTGTAGCAGTGGAATCAGAAGAAGAAGATTTAGACGATTACTATCAAATTACGATTCGCGTAAAAAAATAAACATATATTTAAGCTCGACATAAGGTGGGTGCATAATGGGAAAAATAATAGCGATCACGAATCAAAAAGGTGGCGTTGGTAAAACGACATCGACTGTAAATTTGGGTGCAAGTTTAGCATTATTAGGAGAAAAAGTTCTTCTAGTAGATATAGATCCACAAGGTAACGCAACGAGTGGTGTGGGTATTAATAAAGGGGATATGAACGAATGTGTTTATGATGTTATCGTTAACGGATTAGATGCAGCGGAAGTTTGTGTACCTACAGAAGTAGACAATTTATCTATTATACCTGCAACGATTCAACTAGCTGGTGCGGAAATTGAGTTAGTACCTACAATTTCAAGAGAAATAAAATTAAAAAAAGCGTTAGATAAAATAAAAGATGAATATGATTATATTTTGATCGACTGTCCGCCGTCACTTGGTTTATTAACTATTAACGCTCTAACGGCTGCTGACAGTGTACTAATTCCTGTACAGTGTGAATATTATGCGCTTGAGGGTTTAAGTCAATTATTAAATACAATTCGTCTCGTGCAAAAACATTTAAATAAACAATTAATGATCGAAGGAGTTTTATTAACGATGTTAGATGCGAGAACGAACTTAGGCATTCAAGTTATTGATGAAGTGAAAATGTATTTCCAAGATAAAGTATACAAATCGATTATACCGCGTAACGTTCGACTAGGAGAGGCACCGAGTCACGGAAAACCGATTACAATTTATGATCCAAAATCTAAAGGGGCAGAAGTGTACCTTGAATTAGCAAAGGAAGTGATGGAAGTTGGCGAAACGGTTAGGTAAAGGTTTAAATGCACTATTTACGGAATATGAAACGACCGAAGATGAACAATCTGTGGAACAAATTGCAATCGATGCTTGTCGTCCAAACCCTTATCAACCGAGAAAGACATTCGACGCTGATTCCATTGAAGAATTAAAAGCATCTATTTTACAATATGGAATAATCCAACCATTAATCGTAAGACGCAGTATTAAAGGGTATGAAATAGTTGCTGGTGAAAGACGTTTTCGCGCGGCAAAAGAAGCAGGTCTTAAAGAAGTACCGGCGATCGTAAAAGATTACAACGATGAAAAAATGATGGAAATAGCGTTATTAGAAAACTTACAAAGAGAAGACTTAACGATTATTGAAGAAGCCGTTGCATATAAAAGGTTAATCGAAGAACTTCATTTAACACAGGAAGAACTTTCGAAACGGATTGGAAAAAGCCGCTCACATATTGCTAATATGATGCGTTTATTGTTGTTACCGGATAATATCGTTCAATCTGTTAATAATGGAGAATTGTCTATGGGACATGCCCGTGCATTGCTTGGACTTAAAAAGAAAGAAATGATACAAACAGTTGTAAGGAAAATAAAACGCGAACATCTTAACGTCCGCCAAGTAGAGAAGTTAATAACGGAATTAAATAAAAATGAACCGAAAAAGAAAAAGAGGAAAGATGAAAAAGATATATATATAAAGCAGTATGAAGTTAAATTAAGGGAAGCTCTCGGAACGAATGTGAAAATTCATAAAGGTAAACATAAAGGGAAAATAGAAATTGATTTTTATTCAAATGAAGATTTAGAGCAATTTCTTAATTTATTAAAATAAATAAAAAAGAACTTCAGATTGTTTCACGTGAAACAATCTGTTTTTTACAAAAAATAACGAATGAGGCTTGCAAATGGTATTGTTAGGAACGATCGTAAATGGAATTTGTATTATTGTCGGAACGCTCATCGGTACATTTTTAACGAATATAAATGAAAAATATAAAGAAACGATTACACAAGGAATAGCGTTAACAGCAATTTTAATCGGTATTCAGATGGCATTACAAGTACAATCAGTAATCATTATTTTATTAAGTATTTTAACGGGTGCCATAATCGGTGAATTGTTAGATCTCGAAAAAGGTTTAAACAAAATCGGAACGTGGGTAGCCAACCGTTTCGCCATGAAAGAAAGTAATACAAACATTGCCCAAGCATTCGTCACCGCATCCCTTCTTTTTTCTGTCGGCGCAATGGCAATATTAGGAGCATTAGATAGTGGCTTGCGAGGTGAACATGAATTATTATATACAAAATCTGTCTTGGACGGATTTACATCTTTCGTTCTTACAACAACTCTCGGAGTAGGGGTTATTTTCTCCGCAATCCCAGTTGTCATCTTTCAAGGAGCTATCGCCTTATTAGCAACACAAATAGAAAAACTTATACCAGACGTGTTATTCGAACAGATTTTGAATAACATTACAGCAGTAGGAGGCTTATTAATTATTGCAATAGGTCTAAATATATTAAAACTAACGACAATACGGGTAACGAATTTATTACCGTCATTAGTTACTGTCATAATATTTATCGTAACGCTACAATTGTTTTAACATTAGCTTAAAAAACGATTGTACGGTGCTCCTTTTTTATTTTTATATAGCCAAACGTCGACACAATATAAACTTTGTGCTAACAAATAAGCCATATCATGTACGAGGGATAAACGCGTACTTTGTAACACGGAGAAGTCCATAAACCCACTCATATTAACGACACCGGTTATAGAAATATCGCCAACGGAAGGTAAGTCTTTGTTAAATGCAGAACCAGGATAAAGGGAACCCTTTTGGACGATAATATGACCGATTGAAGTATGTTTACCTAAAGACGCATCGATTGCTATAACAAAAGGTTTGTTAAATGTTTTATTAACGTCATGTATTGTATCTTCTAAATTAATAGCGTGTACAGGTTCATGTAACGTACCTATTGGACGTAACGATTTAGGAGCTAGCTTTGAAAAAAGCATACCAGTTAATGGGCCTAAAGAATCACCTGTGGAACGATCCGTTCCGATACAAAGTACGACAATATTACGAGTATCGCTAGGTAACTCATTAATGATCGATTGAACAATCTTGTGTAATACGTGTTTGTCTTTATAATGAAAAGTACTAATTTCAGAATCTTTCACCGTGTTATTCATGCGAATCCCTCTCTACATATTTTTATTAGTATACGTTCGAAAGAAAAACAATATACATATATACACGAAGAAATAGAAGAGGTGAACAGTGTGCAACAGAAAAAATTTTCTTTAAATGACATTGTTGAAATGAAGAAACCACATCCTTGTGGTGAAAATAAATGGAAAATAATTCGCATGGGAATGGATATTCGAATTAAATGTTTAGGGTGTGATCGAAGTGTTCTCATTCCGAGAAATGAATTTCAAAAGAAATTAAAAAAAGTAATATCTGATGCAGAAGAAAAAAATTAGTATACAAATTTAAATGAAATTTAGTAAATACATAATATAAACAAACAAAATGAGCAAATTGTAAGCTAGAATTATTAAAATATAACAATTTGTGTATACGTAAAAGAAGGTCTATAATACAAGTAGCTTAAAAGAGCTATTAACGTAGGAGTGGAAATATTCATGTCATTAACAGCAGGAATCGTTGGTCTTCCAAACGTCGGGAAATCGACGTTATTTAACGCAATTACAAAAGCAGGTGCAGAGGCAGAAAACTATCCGTTTTGTACGATAGACCCAAACGTAGGTATTGTTGAAGTTCCCGATGAGCGGTTGGAAAAATTAACAGAAGTGGTAAAACCGCAAAAAACAGTACCAACCGCGTTTGAATTTACAGATATAGCGGGGATTGTAAAAGGGGCAAGTGAGGGAGAAGGGTTAGGTAACCAGTTTCTATCACATATTCGCCAAGTGGATGCAATTTGTCACGTCGTTCGTTGCTTTGAAGATGGAAATATAACACACGTTTCTGGAAAAGTTGATCCAATTGATGATATTGAAACGATCAATCTTGAATTAATACTAGCTGACTTAGAAACGGTGAATCGTCGCTACGATCGTGTAGAAAAAATGGCTCGTCAAAAAGATAAAGAAGCTGTAACAGAATATGAAGTAATGAAAAAGATTAAAGAAGCGTTAGAAAACGAACAACCAGTTCGAAATGTATCATTAACAGATGAACAAAAAAAGATTGCACGCCAATTACATTTATTAACAGCTAAACCTGTATTATATGTAGCGAATGTCGCAGAAGATGAAATTACAGAGGCGGAAGAAAATGAATTAGTAAAACAAGTAAGCGAATATGCAACAGATGAAGAGGCAGAAGTAATCGTAGTTAGTGCGAAAATTGAAGAAGAAATTGCTCAGTTAGATCAAGATGAAAAAGAAATGTTTTTAGAGGAATTAGGAATAGATGAATCTGGTTTAGATAAATTAATTAAAGCTTCTTACGATTTATTAGGATTAGCAACATATTTTACAGCTGGTGAAAAAGAAGTTCGTGCTTGGACATTTCGGAAGGGAATGACAGCACCACAAGCGGCAGGAATTATTCATACCGATTTTGAACGTGGCTTCATCCGGGCTGAGACAGTTTCTTATGACGATTTAATGGAAGCAGGCTCGATGGCTGGAGCCCGGGAAAATGGAAAAATCAGATTAGAGGGTAAAGATTATTTAGTGCAAGACGGCGATGTCATTCACTTCCGATTTAATGTATAAAGCGTAAAACGGGGCATATAAAACAGTTTCTTTCTAATGGAAAATTTGATATAATATCTCTCTGTGAGTAATGAAAGTTACTCCTTGCCCTCATGAAGGAATGTAGGGCCGCATAGACCAAAAGGAGGTGTGTAGGGTGAGAGACTACGAAATTATGTACATCATTCGCCCGGATCTGGAGGAGGAAGCGCGTAACGAGTTAGTGGAGCGCTTTTCAACAATTTTAACAGATAACGGAGCAGAAGTTGAAAAAGTAGATGAAGTAGGGTCACGTCGCTTAGCGTACGAAATTGAAAACTACCGTGATGGATATTACGTTGTGATTAATTTCAAAGGTGATTCTAATGCAGTGAACGAATTTGATCGTCAAGCAAAGTTTTCAGACGACATCATTCGCCACATGGCAGTTCGTTTAGACGAACAATAATAAAAGGAGTGATACGTGTTGAATAGAGTCGTTTTAGTTGGAAGGCTTACGAGAGATCCCGATTTACGCTATACGGCAAGCGGAATAGCTGTCGCTAATTTTAACGTTGCAGTGAATCGTCCTTTTCGCAATCAACAGGGCGAACAAGAAGCCGATTTTATTAATTGTGTTGTCTGGCGTAAACAAGCTGAAAATTTAGCCCACTATATGAAAAAGGGTAGTTTAATCGGTGTAGATGGGCGTGTACAAACGAGATCCTATGAAAACCAAGAAGGAAATATGGTCTACGTTACTGAGGTGTTGGCTGAAAGTGTACAATTTTTAGAGCCTAGAGGAGCTTCACAACAACAGCGCGGGGATGCAAGCATGCCTCCGAACGATTCATATCAACACCAACAACCTCCCAAACAAGCAGCACAGCCGAGTGGTGAAATGTCCGATAGTCCATTCCAACAGGATGGCGAGCAAATTGACATTTCTGATGATGATTTGCCGTTTTAATGGACAATTTCATATAGATTATTAGATGATGATCGGATCATCTTATATATGTGTAATTGACGTACAATTGTTATATTGTACGGAACGGAATGTGTAAGTGTGTAAAATATGTGCATATACACCTTTAAATGAAGTGGAGAAACTGTATGTTTGCCTTTCATTTAAAGGTGTTTTTTAACGGTAAAAAAGTGCTTAAGCTAACTATAAAAAAAATAGAACATTATTTTAACTAGCTTGAAATGGAATAAATGAACGTTAACCGTGATCGTAGTTAGTGGATAAGTTTTCAACAAAAAAACTACAGTAATAGCACGCAAGGAAAATGTTCTCTAGCGACTATTATTGTAGTTTACATGATAAATATTAACAAAATAAAGTAAGTGATAAAAAGGTAACTTATATAAACATGTTCGCTACATCGCTTTTTTGTCTTGAAAAAACGTCGTAAATGAGTTTAAGATACGTCCAGTACTTTCACGAGTCCTTTAACGCTCGTTACGTTATTTCGTTCATCAAATTCAGAAAATTCGGTCACTTGGGTCATACATGTAGAGCCATCTTTCCTCTGTAATTCTAAAGGGTAAGTCGGCTGTTGAATCCCTTGAATCGACAATTCAGTATGGTGCATACCACGTTCATTTATTTCGTTATCTGTTAAGTAGACTTCAACATTTTGTAAAAACTCATCAGGTGTATAGCTGAGAACTTGTTGGACGGAATTAGAGACGAATTCAAATACACTTTCGACGTTATGTTCATAGAAGAAATATCCGTACTCTGCAGCTCGGGCAGCCTCAATCGAAGCATTTAATGCTAATAAATTCGTTTGATCCGCAATATCTTTAATGACACCGATTATTTTTGAATCTCACTTGTCGACTTATTCACTTCTTCCATCACAGTGGAAAATGCAGAAAATGACTGAATGACGCTCGCAACAGAATCATTAATTAGTTGGATAGATTGCCTCCCTTCTTCAAAAACTGTATCCATTTGTTCTGTTTGTCCTGTTAATTGTTTACCTGTTTTTACAGCGCTTACAATAATATTACTTAATTCGGAAACGGAAAGCGTTATTTGTTCAGTACCTTTCGTAAAGTCTTTAATGAAAGAAATTAAATCTTCCATCGCTTCTGCTTGATCGTCAGCGTACAGTTCTAATTGTGCGGATGCTTCTTTGTTAGATGAAACGATTTGGTTTGTATCGACGAAAACATTTGTCATGACATCGAGTAATCGTTTTAAATGTTCGTCTTTTTCCTTTATGATCGATGCTTCATGATTCGCTCTTTTAAATGTAAACATGTCACATGTCTCCCCCCTAAATATAGGCATAATTGCGCGATTAATGGTAAAAAATGTATTTACCATGTACATCGCACAATTATGAAAATAGTTAAGTAAATATACTGTAAAATATATATATAAAGTAGGAATGGATAAAACCATTTAAAAAAGAGCAGTATGATGTTCTTTTCGTAAAAGAAAAAGATTGACAAATGTACGTAATTTTAATATGATTAACTTTGCACATAAAACACACATTACACACACGCAATAGAAAAAAGAAGAAATATAAATATAAAACTTGAAACGAACGAAGCGATGAAGGAGTGAAAGCGATGAGACGCGGACGTCCAAGACGTCGAAAAGTATGTTATTTCACAGCGAATGGAATAACTCATATCGACTATAAAGATGTAGATCTATTAAAAAAGTTTGTATCTGAACGTGGAAAGATTTTACCACGTCGTGTAACAGGAACATCAGCAAAATACCAGCGTAAATTAACGAAAGCAATTAAACGTGCACGTGCAATGGCTTTATTACCATTTGTGAACGAATA
Organism: Pseudogracilibacillus sp.; assembly: GCA_035303165.1. Lineage (GTDB taxonomy): Bacteria > Bacillota > Bacilli > Bacillales > Amphibacillaceae > Pseudogracilibacillus. Next base: position 20,813 of record DATGRY010000117.1, on the reverse strand, counting down.
AATAAGCAAATTCCTTTTCATACTTGTAACGAGTTTGAAAAGGAATTTTTTTGTCGTGAAAACGATGAAGAGGTTCCTTAACGTGTTATAGTCTTAGGCTTACGTTGAGGGTAAATTGTAATAATACATATAAGCATGACGAAAACATAGATGAAAGCAAACACGATAAAAATGTTCGATAACGTAAAGAAGATAGATAATAATGTGAATAGAACGGTTGGTATAGTCGTCGCAAATGCAGTCATTTTCCATAGAATGGCGTAATGCAATTTTCTTTTTAATAAATATGCGAGCCATTTTGCGATATAAGCAATGACGGAAATGGTGCAAAAGACAACTATTATGAGTATGAGATAATAAATGATGAAAAAGTAAATGAAAAGGAAAAAGCCATGTATTTGTACGTTCGTGATCGGGTCAATAAATGTTTGTTTAATTAAAGCAGGAATTGATGCAACTGCTAGAATGATAAATAAGTAAAAAACAGTTATGTCCATACGGATACGGTTTAAAGCGAATACAGTTTGTTTGCGTGGTAATAAAAAGCTAGAGTTGAAAATATGTAAAAACTGTTTCATTACGATTCGATCCTTTATTTTTGTCATTATACGCATTAACTATATCATGTTTCAACGTTTCCATACAGTAAAAAAGAAAGGAACGTCTAGTAACCAATTTATACGTAAATTTGTTATGATGGAAGGGTAAGATTATATGTAAAGAGGTGGGCAAGATGACGGATTCGAAGCGGTTAACGGAAGGAGCATTACTTACAGCTGTTTATATCATACTTTTGTTGTTGACGCTTTTTGTCCCATTTTTTATTATGATAGGTATTTTCCTGTTACCGATACCATTCATTATGTATACATATAAACATAGCTGGAAAAGTGCTTTACTTATGTTTGTTGCAGTTTTTATTATATCGGGTATCGTAGCGACAATCGCTTCGCTTCCGATAACGTTATTTGTTGGAATAGGTGGAATTGTTATCGGTTATTCGATGCATAATCGGGTAAAAGCATATGAGACGTGGGCTCGTGGGGCTCTAGGATTTATTATCGGTTTCATTATCGTTATTTCACTGTTGTTTTTCGTTTTAAATATTAATATTTTCCATGAAGTCGATGTCGTAATGGAGGAGTCATTTGAAACGGTGCAAATGATGATGCACGAATTCGGTTTGCAAGGCGCGAGTAACGAACAGATGGAAATGATCGAGGGACAATTGCAAAGCTTTAAAAATTTAATTCCATCGAGTATCGCCTTAGTTAGTATTCTTATTGCATTCGTTAGCCAATGGCTCAGTTATAAAATTACGAATCGTTTGTATAAGGAACAATTTTCTTTTCCATTCTTTCGCCAGTTTAACTTGCCGATCGCAGTTTTATGGATTTATTTTATTGCGATCATCGCTTCACTTTTCGAGACGAATCAAGAGAGCGAATTAGCAATTGTTTTACTCAATGTATTAACATTGACTGCCATGTTGCTAGCATTACAAGGTTTTTCTTTTTTATTTTTCTTCAGTTATATAAAAAACATTCCAGTTGCTATACCGATCGTTATCATAGTTTTAACAATACTTTTCCCATTTGTATTTCTGACGTTCGTGCGGATTATTGGTATAATTGACTTAGGATTTTCATTGAAAAAGCGTCTAGCAAATGGAGGCGTGTCATAAGGACACGTATACGTTTAGGAGATGAAACAGATTGGAACGTTATAAACGTATCGTCCAAAGTAAAAAAGTATGGATTAGTTACATATTCGCATATTTAGCTGTTTTTATCTTATTCTATTATCAATGGATTATTGGTACGTTCCTCTTCTTTCTACTAACGGTCGTTTTATTTTACGAACTGAAAGAAGAAAAAGAAATACAACAGCAACAGTTAGAATATGTTTCTAATCTGTCTTATCGTGTCGATAAAGCAGGAGAAGAAGTTTTTCATCATGCACCGCTTGCAATCATTGTTTACAATGAAATGTTCGATGTAGAATGGATGAATCCATATGCGAAAACGTTGTTGGAAAATAAATCAACGTCAATGCTATCACTTTCTCATATGAGTGAACAACTCGTACAAGCGATTGAAAATAATGAGGAAAAAACGTCCATTATAGTTGGGGAAAGTCGTTACGATGTGACGTTAGAGACAAAGCATCGGATCCTTTTCATGTACGATCGTACGAAAGAAAAGTTATTAGAGCAGCAGTTGCACGATCGCGAACTCGTTTTAGCAGTTATCTATTTAGATAACTATGAAGAAATATCGCGCAACATGGTCGATAATGTGAAGACGAAGTTAAACTCGGAAGTTACTTCGAAATTAAATAAATGGGCCAATACGTTTAACCTTTATATAAAGCGTACGTCACAAGATCGTTTCATTGCAATTATGACAAAAAAAATTTTACATGAATTAGAGAAAACACGGTTTGCAATTTTAGATGAGATTCGTGAGACACAAATAGAAGACGAGCCGTTACGTAATCCGGTTACATTAAGTATCGGAATCGGCACAGGCAACGTTTCAATCCCCGAGTTAGCTGAGCTTGCCGAGTCAGGACTCGATTTAGCGCTAGGGCGCGGGGGTGACCAAATAACGATCCGAGATGAAGAAGGGAAAGTGCGTTTTTACGGCGGGAAGACAAACCCGATGGAAAAACGGACACGAGTCCGCGCGCGGGTTATCTCCCATGCGTTACGAAATCTCGTAGAAGATAGCGATAATGTCATCATTATGGGACATAAGGGACCTGATTTAGATTCGCTCGGTGCAACACTTGGAGTGTTAAATATCGCTCGTTCCAACGATGTAGCAGGCTATATTTTATTTGAAGAAGATGATGTGACAACGAGTGTACAACGTGTTATTGAAAAGGTGAAACAAGATGAAACATTGTGGAAACATTTTATCGGTCGTGAAGAAGCAAATGCGATTTATACAGATCGTAGCCTCGTCGTCGTCGTCGATACGCACCGCCCGTCACTCGTAGCCTATGAAAATTTAATTCATCAAGCGGAACATGTCGTCGTCATCGACCATCACCGTCGTGGAGAGGAGTTTATTGAAAACCCGACACTCGTTTATATGGAACCATATGCTTCATCGACATCGGAGCTCGTTACGGAGTTAATTGAATATCAGCCGAAAAAAACATCTCTTAATCCGTTAGAGGCAACAGCACTTTTAGCTGGAATTATCGTCGATACGAAAAGTTTTACGTTACGAACCGGTTCGCGTACGTTTGATGCAGCATCGTACTTACGCTCTAAAGGTGCAGATCCAGTGTTAATACAACACTTTTTAAAAGAAGATTTAGAGTCGATCGTCAAACGAAATGAGCTGATCGACCGAGCAGAGATCGTTCATGATTCATTAGCTGTTGTTGTTGCGAAGGATGAGCTTTATGAGACAGTCATCATAGCACAAGCAGCAGATAAATTGTTGACGGTCGATAACGTAAAGGCTTCTTTCGTTATTGCCCATACTAGCGACGATATGATCGCTATCAGTGCGCGTTCGTTAGGTGATATAAATGTTCAAATCATTATGGAATCACTCGGGGGCGGGGGACATTTAACGAATGCTGCTACCCAATTACAATCTATTTCTTTGGAAGAAGCGGAAGCAATGTTATTAGATAAAATTACACAATATATAGAGGGGAGAATGTAACATGAAAGTTATTTTTTTAAAAGATGTAAAAGGCCAAGGGAAAAAAGGTGAAGTGAAAAAAGTTCCAGTCGGCTATGCGACGAACTATTTATTTAAAAATAACTTAGCGGAAGAAGCAACTCCCGGTAATTTGCGAAAATTAAAAGCACAACAACAAAAGAAAAAAGAAGAAAGAGAAGCAGAAAGAAGTGAAGCAGTACAATTAAAGGAAAAACTTCAATCGATTACAGTCACATTAAAAGCACGTTCAGGTGATGGTGGTCGCTTATTCGGCTCTATTACGAATAAACAAATTGCGGATGCATTGCAGAAACAGTTCAATATAAAAATTGATCGCCGTAAAATTGACTTAAAAGAACCGATTCGTTCGTTAGGGCATCGTCAAGTGGATGTAAAACTACATCAAGAAGTAACAGGACAAATTCGCGTGGAAGTAAAAGAAGAATAATCGTTTTAAGCGGAAGAAATTGAAGTTTTTAGATAGATTGTAAAGGAATGAAGTAACGTGAATAATCGAGTACCTCCTCATAATATTGAAGCAGAACAAGCAGTCTTAGGGGCAATTTTTCTAGATCCGGAAGTATTTTCAACGGCAGCGGAAAGATTGCACGCATCTGATTTTTATCGCGCTAATCATGAAGCTATTTTTGAAGCGATGTTTCATTTAGCAGAAAACGGTGAACCGATCGATATCGTCACAGTGACGACGTATTTACAAAATGTAAATAAATTAGATGTCGCTGGTGGTGTGCCATACATTACGGACCTTGCAAGTAGCGTTCCGACCGCTGCAAATATCGACTACTATAGTAAAATTGTCGAGGAAAAGGCATTGTTACGGCGACTGATCCAAACGGCGACAGATATCGTCACGCAGTCGTTTAATCGCGAAGACAACGTGGAGGAATTACTTGATGAAGCGGAACGGAATATTTTAGAAGTTGCCAATAAAAAAAATACGACGATGTTCAAATCGATTAAAGATGTGTTAATCGACGTATATGAAAACATTGAACAGTTGCATCAAGCGCAAGGAGAAGTGACCGGTGTACCGACGGGATACCGTGATCTCGATCGGATTACATCTGGTTTTCAAAAAAACGATTTAATTATTATTGCAGCGCGTCCATCAATGGGGAAAACAGCATTTGCATTAAATATCGCACAAAATGTCGCCATTAACTCGGATCATAATGTCGCTATTTTCAGTTTAGAAATGGGAGCGGAACAACTTGTACAACGAATGCTCTGTGCGGAGGGAAACATTGATTCCCAACGATTACGAACAGGTAATTTAGAACAAGAAGATTGGGGTAAACTAACGATGGCGATGGGGAGTTTATCGCATGCGGGTATTTTTATCGACGATTCACCGAGTGTGCGCGTAGCTGATATTCGCGCAAAGTGTCGTCGCCTTGCACAAGAGCATGGTCTTGGAATGATTATTATCGATTACTTGCAATTAATTCAAGGTAGTGAAAATGCGAAAGAAAATCGTCAGCAAGAAGTGTCGGAAATATCCCGATCGTTAAAAAGTTTAGCTAGGGAATTAGAAGTGCCATTAATTGCGCTATCACAATTGTCCCGTAGTGTGGAGTCGCGTCAAGATAAACGACCGATGATGTCAGATTTACGTGAGTCAGGTAGTATCGAGCAAGATGCAGACATTGTAGGGTTTTTATATCGTGATGATTACTACAATCAAGAAGTTGAGGAACAAAATATCGAAATCATTATATCGAAACAGCGTAACGGTCCGACGGGAACAGTCGAGTTAGCATTCGTAAAAGAATATAACAAATTCGTCGACTTAGACTTTCGATATAAAGAGAGTGAGATCCCACCACCTCAAATGGCGTAATGAGTAAAACCCGAACGTTAACAATATGTTTATTCAAAATGTTCGGTTTAAAGTTGACGAGAGCCGGTACAATTGGTACACTTACTGTTGGAAAGTTAGGAAAAGTTTTTACATTAATCATTCGGAGGTGCGCGATGTCCTCAGTAGTTGTCGTAGGTACACAATGGGGTGACGAAGGAAAAGGAAAAATATCCGACTTTTTAGCACAAAATGCGGAAGTAGTTGCACGTTATCAAGGTGGTAACAACGCAGGACATACGATCGTTTTTGACGACGTTACGTATAAACTACATTTAATCCCATCGGGTATTTTCTTTCCGGAAAAAGTATGTGTGTTAGGTAATGGAATGGTCATCGATCCAAAAGCGTTTGTAGAAGAATTAAAGTATTTACATGAAAAAGGTATTTCTACGGAAAATTTACGCGTTAGTAACCGTGCACACGTTATTTTACCGTACCATATTAAATTAGATCAATTACAAGAAGAAGAAAAAGGAACGAACAAAATCGGAACGACTGGAAAAGGAATTGGACCAGCGTATATGGATAAAGCTGCGCGAGTCGGTATTCGAATTGCTGATTTGTTAGATAAAGAAGTATTTACGGAAAAATTGAAACAAAACTTAAAAGATAAAAACCGTTTATTAGAAAAAGTATATGAAGTAGAACCATTCAAAATAGACGATATATTAGATGAATATTACGAATATGGCCAGGAAATGGCGCAATACGTATGTGACACATCTGTCGTACTAAACGATGCGTTAGATGAGGGGCGTCGTGTGTTATTTGAAGGAGCACAAGGTGTCATGTTGGACATAGACCAAGGAACGTATCCGTTCGTAACTTCTTCAAACCCAGTAGCTGGCGGGGTAACGATCGGTTCAGGTGTAGGACCGTCGAAAATAAATACAGTTTTAGGAGTTGCCAAAGCGTATACGACACGTGTCGGAGATGGACCTTTCTTAACAGAATTAACGGATAAGATTGGTGATCAAATTCGCGAAGTTGGTCGTGAATATGGGACGACGACAGGAAGACCGCGTCGAGTAGGCTGGTTCGATAGTGTTGTCGTACGTCATGCACGTCGTGTAAGTGGCATTACTGACTTATCCCTTAACTCTTTAGACGTACTAACAGGAATTGAGACGCTAAAAATTTGTGTAGCATATAAATATAACGGAAACTTGATTAAAGAGTTCCCAGCGAATTTAAATACGTTAGCGAAATGCGAACCCATTTATGAAGAACTACCAGGCTGGACAGAAGATATAACTGGGGTAAGGAGTTTACACGAACTACCAGAAAACGCACGTCATTATTTAGAGCGAGTATCCCAACTTACAGAAATACCAATTTCCATATTTTCTGTCGGACCGGATCGCTCACAAACGAATGTTGTAAGAAGTGTATATGGATAAGAATAAACGAATCCTTTCAGATGAAGCTCATCTTGGAAGGATTCGTTTCGTTTTTTTACAATAGTAGCGTATAAGAAGTGTGTTACAGTAAAAGTGGAAATGTATATAAGGATAAGAAATATTTCTACGCTAAAATTGGACTTAAAAAAGATAAACGAAATTGTTACGAATTCCGTCCAATCCGTTTCAGAGAAAAGACAATTCATTTAAAATGCGTTAAAATAAATGAATAGTATTGATTAATAAATGTTAAAAAGAAAGTAGGGTAAACATGGCTTTTAAAATTCTAGTTGTCGATGATGAAAAACCGATTGCGGATATATTGAAGTTTAATTTAGAAAAAGAAGGTTATGAAGTTATTTGTGCACATGATGGTCATGAAGCGATCGAGCTTGCAGAAACTGAATCTCCCGATTTAATTTTACTCGATATTATGTTACCTGGAAAAGATGGAAATGAAGTATGTCAAGAAATTCGTAAAACGAAAACGATGCCTATCATTATGTTGACCGCAAAGGATGACGAAATCGACAAAGTACTTGGACTAGAATTAGGAGCAGATGATTACGTGACGAAACCGTTTAGTAATCGTGAGTTAATTGCACGTGTGAAAGCAAACTTACGACGTCAACAACATGTCGTCACCGATGCTACGGAAGAGAAAAAAGAAATTACAGTCGGCAATATTACGATTCATCCGGAAGCATATAGTGTATCAAAGGATGGTTCGGAAGTCGATTTAACACATCGTGAGTTTGAACTATTTTATTATTTAGCACGTCATATCGGACAAGTGATGACTCGTGAACATTTGCTAGAAACAGTTTGGGGTTATGATTATTTCGGCGATGTACGCACAGTTGACGTCACGGTGAGACGATTACGTGAAAAAATTGAAGAAGATCCAAGTAATCCAACGTTAATTATAACACGTCGAGGGGTAGGTTATTATTTACAAAACCCGGCCGAGGAGTAAACGATGAATGAAAAAAGTTAACTTTTTCCGCTCGATTCAATTGAAGTTTATTATTATTTATATATTATTATTAGTTATAGCTGTGCAAGTAATCGGCTCATACGTATCACGAGCGTTAGAACAAGAGTTGTTAGATACGTATAAAGAGTCGATTCACGATCGTATGGATTTATTAGGATATAACTTAGAGCAAGCGTTTAACAAAAAGCGAACGGACGATGCGAACGAGCCGTCCTTGCAAGAGGATGTCCAACAAATCGTAACAGAAGTTGATACGTCTGGTGTATTAACGATTCATGTCGTAAATAACCAGGGTCGTGTACTCGGTACGAACGACTATTTACAGCAACATATTACTGGTAAAAAAATTACAGAAGATATATTACAGCGTGCTCTTCATTTTAGAGTTCATCAAGAAAATACGTTTTATAACAGTAAGACAGGCGAAAGAATGTACGTCCGTGTTGCACCGATTTTCGATGAAAAGGAAAAAGTACAAGGAGCGATTTATTTAGAGTCGTCACTTGAAAGTGTATACGGACAAATACAAAAAATAAATGAAATCTTTTTAAAAGGTTCGATCATTGCGCTCATCGTCTCCGTTGCGCTAGGTATTTTAGTTGCTCGTGCCATTACGAAGCCTATTTTAGAAATGCGTCAACAAGCACAAACGATGGCACGAGGTGATTTTTCACAAAAAGTAAAAGTGTACGGTACCGATGAAATTAGCCAGCTTGCGGTTACGTTTAATCATTTGAACGACCGATTAAAGCATTCGATGGCAACGATTGAAAAGGAACAGCGAAAACTAAGCCTCGTTTTAGAAAATATGACAGAAGGGGTGATCGCTACCGATAACAAAGGTGAAATTACACTTATTAACGAAGCGGCTGGTCGGTTATTAAATAAAAACCCGAGCTATTTAATTAGTAAAAACATTGCGCAAGTTTTACCGATCGAAGAAGATATCGATCATTTAATTGATAAACGAAAAGATAATTCGATTATTATAGATTTGAGTGAAGGGGATACGATCTACTTACTGCGCGTTGATTTTTCGGCTATTTTCGATCCGCATCAAGGTGAAAATGAGGCGAGCGGATATATCGCCGTTTTAAGTGACGTAACAGAAGAAGAGCGAGTCGAGCAAGAAAGAAGGGAGTTCGTCTCGAACGTATCACACGAATTACGAACACCGCTAACGACGCTTAGAAGTTATACGGAGGCGTTAATCGACGGTGCGTGGCAAGATCCGATGATTGCTCCGAAGTTTCTTGAAGTGACACAAAATGAAACAGAGCGAATGATTCGGATGGTAAACAGCTTGTTACAATTATCAAAAATGGATAGTAAAGAATTAATGCTTCAACGGGAAAACGTCGATTTTGCAGCGTATTTTCATTCGATTCTCGACCGTTTCGAAATGAATGTAAAAGATGAGAAAATAACGTTTATACGACAAATACCGAAAGAACAATTTAATGTACGCATCGATAAAGATAGGATGACGCAAGTGCTCGATAATATTATCTCAAATGCGGTGAAATATTCACCTGATGGTGGGAAAATAACGTGTAAGTTAGAAAAGCAATATCGACAAATTGTCGTCAGTATTCGCGATGAAGGAATTGGAATTGAATACGATCAAATCGATAAAGTTTTCGACCGTTTTTACCGAATAGATAAAGCGAGAACTCGCCAATTAGGCGGAACTGGTTTAGGCTTAGCGATTACTCGTGAACTTGTTGAAGCACATTACGGGAAAATTTGGGTTGATAGTGTCGTAGGCAAAGGAACGACAATCTATTTCACACTCCCGCTTATGAACGAGCAAGGGAGGAAAAGTGGATGAGCTATGAAACGTTAAAATCATTCATACTTTTTATTCTCGTTGCTTTAAGCTTTTTCTTATCTTTTTTATTGTGGAGTTACCAGCCAAAATACGAGGACTTTTACGACACGAGCTATGTTAGTGAAGTAGATATCGGCGGAGAGGAAAAAAAGAAAAATGATTTAATTAGTCCGCTAAAAGCTATTTTTCATCACGATCATCATTTTTTAAGTTATGAAAGTACGTCAGAAATGAAAAGTTTTTTTAAAGAAATAACAGAATGGACACTTTATGATATAAAGGAGACGGACTATAGCGGAAGGCCGGAAGAGGAGGAAAGTTTCGTCGAATTAATTTTTCCGACAAATATTCCAGCTCGACTCATTCCGACCATGTTTACGTTACATGAAGAAATTTATGCTCCTGATTGGTCATTTGAACGGATGTTCCTAACATTTGATGAAGAACATCATTCGTTAATTGCTACTTTCGTCTCGATCGATGAACGGAAAGAAGTAAAAGCAACAATCGAAAAATCAGAAGCGTACGAATACGTTTTATCATTGTTAGAAAGTGCCGATTTTGTTCGCTATATCGAGTTTGGTGATAAAGAAAGACCGATTTATTTACCGTTAGAAGAAACGAATATGACGCGTAAAACCCTCGTGGCATCGACGGTAAATCCTGATTTATTTATCGATGCGTTATTTACAAACCCGTCACTCGTTAAATCGAATATTCGAGAAGCTTATTTTACAGATGGGCAGCGTGGTATGCGCGTGTTGCAAGATGGATTACGTATTGAATATATTAATCCGTTACAAACAAAAAGTGACATTTTAGACTATGAAGATTTGTTCGATCGAAGTGTGAAACATTTAAATGAACATCGCGGTTGGACGGATGAGTATTTGCTCGATGATATGAAAGGACCTACAAATTACATTCGCTACCGACTATACTACGATGATTTACCTGTTTTCAATTATGCGGAACTAACGACGATCGAACAGAAATGGAATGAACAAGATTTATACGAATATAGTCGACCGTTAATTTATATTGAAAATTTATTAAGTACGCAAGAGGTTCAATTAATATCTGGTGAAGAACTTATTGACTTGCTAGAACAGAAAAAAGATTTACAACTAGAACAAATTAAAAATATTCAAGCCGGTTATTTACTTACGTATTTAGAAGATGGTCATAGTTTAACGTTAGATCCACATTGGTTCATGCTTTATCAGGGTGAATGGATTCCGATTCAATCCGACTTAGATCATGTCGATTTTTCCAATGAGGAGGACGATCGCTAATGCATTGGGGACAAATTAAAACTTTACTCATCGTTAGCTTCCTTATTTTGGACGTTTATTTATTTATGCAAGTGATGGAAAAAAAGGAAGAAGCGGATATTGGAATTTTGCAGCAAGAGCCTTCGACGATCGAGGAACAGTTAAAAGCAGAATCAATTACGTATAAAAATTTACCAGACGAAGTAGAAGAAGAGACGTATATTTCTGTTACGCAACGATCATTTCATATAGAAGAATTAAAAGAAGAAGATCCGTATTCAAATCAAGATACGACGTTGTTAACACAACATGTTCTTCTTTCTCAATTGGACAAACCAGTTGAAATTGATGAAAATATAAATTTAGAAGAAATGGGAGAAATCTTTAAAAACATCGTCTATTATGCGGATGAATATACCTATTGGAATTGGAATAAAGAAGCGAATGTCATCGTCCTCTTTCAACGGAAAGAAGGCTTGCCAATTTATTATAACCAAAATGGGCTCGTCCTTCTCTTTTTAAATGATAAAAATGAAATTACTTACTACGTGCAGACGATGTTAGATGAAGCAGAAACGTTAGCGGAGAAGAAGAAATTAATGGAGCCTATTCGTGCAATCGAAACGTTATACAATGCAAACGAGCTAAAACCGGGGGATATGATTACAAAAGTTAGTCTCGGGTTCCATACGCGTGTCCCTTTTGAAGCAGGTGTACAAGTATTTGCACCAATTTGGAAAGTGAATGTAAACGGTGAACGTGACTACTTTGTTAATGCAATCGAAGGATTTACGTTTTCATCGAGTGAAAACGACTTTTTAACAGAGGTTATTGATGTAACGTTGGCTAAAACGGAAGACCGCTCAAAGTTTGAAAAGTTGGTGAAAGATTTACAAGATAGATTACGATCAATTGAAACTTCGGGGTGAATAGATAAAAATGGCGATGCGATTTAGCGTATTAGCTTCGGGAAGTACGGGAAATGCTTTTTATATTGAGACAGATCAAACGAGCTTACTCGTTGATGTCGGTTTAAGTGGGAAGAAAATGGATGCGTTATTTCAACAAGTAAAAGTCGATCCAAAAGCAATTGATGGAATTCTCGTTACACATGAACATAGTGATCACGTGAAGGGATTAGGGGTTCTTGCACGCAAGTATGACTTACCGATTTATGCAAACGAACGTACGTGGAAAGCGATGGAAAAACAAATTGGCACCATTTCAACAGAACAAAAGTTTCATTTTAAAGCAAACAGTGTAAAAACTTTCGGGGATATAGACGTTGAATCTTTTTCTGTCTCACATGATGCAGTAGATCCAATGTTTTTTACGTTCCACCATCACGATAAAAAAGTAGCACTCGTTACTGATTTAGGGTACGTTTCTGAAAAGATTAAAAAAAAGGTCGAAGGTGCGAATGCATTCGTTTTTGAGGCTAATCACGATGTATCCATGTTACAGATGAGTCGGTATCCATGGAGTGTGAAGCGACGTATTTTAGGCGATTCCGGACACGTTTCTAACGAAGATTGTGCTTTAGCTTTAAGTGAAGTAATAAAAGATGAAACACAACGTGTATATTTAGCCCATTTAAGTCAAGATAATAATATGAAGGATTTAGCACGTATGTCCGTAGATCAAATTTTACAAGAACGTGATATAAAAGTTCCTTTATTTGATACTGATCCAGAAATACCGACAACATTATATGAAGTTTTGTAACCTTGTAAGGAAAAACAACACATAGTATGTAGTCGTACGGAGGAGTTGAAAAGATGGATAATTATAATGGAAATGGTTTTGAGAAGCAACGTAATAAGTCTTCACGTGTACGAGCTTGGATATGGCCTATCATTATCGGTTTAATAACAGGTATATTACTCATGTTAGTCATGTTACCGAACTTACTCGGTTCAAACATCGTTTTTGATGAAAGTAAAAGTTCAAATGAAACTGAAGAAACGACGGAAACAAAGATAACAAAAGAAGAAGTAAACGTGGACGTGTCGACACAAATTACCGAAGTCGTCGAAAAAGTTTCCCCAGCAGTTGTCGGCGTAACGAACATTCAACGTCGCGCGAATTTTTGGGAGCAAGGTGAAGATAGCGAAGCAGGAACAGGTTCAGGTGTTATTTATAAAAAAGAAGATGGTTATGCTTATATCGTGACGAATCATCACGTTGTTGAGGGAGCCGATGCGATCGAGATCGTTTTAAACGATGATACGAGTCTTGAAGCGGAACTCCTCGGTAGCGATTTATTTACAGACCTTGCCGTCTTACGCACAAAAGATGATAAAATCGAAACGACGATCGAAATGGGGTCTTCAGAAACCTTGAAAGTAGGTGAACCAGCTATTGCAATTGGAAATCCTCTCGGCCATATGTTTGCCGGTTCTGTTACGCAAGGAATTATAAGTGGAAAACAACGCACAATTCCACAAGACTTTAACCAAGACGGTCGTCCGGATTGGCAAGCGGAAGTTATTCAAACGGATGCTGCAATAAACCCAGGTAATAGTGGCGGGGCGCTAATTAATATTAAAGGACAATTGATCGGAATAAACTCGATGAAAATTAGTCAAAATATCGCCGAAGGAATTGGTTTTGCGATACCGATCGACGCAGCACGTCCAGTAATTAAGCAGTTAGAGGAAAATGGTAAAGTTATACGTCCTTATTTAGGAGTTGAATCGTACTCGTTAGAAGAAGTACCGAAAGTCGAGTGGAAAAACACGTTACGGTTACCAGATGATGTGACAGGTGGCGTCTATATTTGGAGTATCGAACCACTTTCTCCTGCTGAAGAAGCAGGTTTAGAGCGATTAGATGTAATCGTTGAGTTTAATGGAGAACAAATCGAAGATATATTAGATTTACGTAAAATATTGTATCAAGACTTAAATATTGGCGATGAAGTATCGATCGTTTACTATCGAGATGGAGAAAGACATGAAACGAAAGCTATATTAAGCGAACAAAACTTATAAACAAACGAAAAAAGAATGTAATCAGAATGATATGCTCCCCCTAAAGTAGACACTACAAACGAATCTACTTTAAGGGGAGTTTTTATGCAATAAACTGTGAATAACGTCTGAGTTAAGTGGACAACTTATCCACAACATGTGCATAAAAATGTGGAAAGAGAAGAAAAAATCATTATATAGTATCATCTAGCTACAAGATCTACTACATATATGTCAATAGCCATCTGAATATGTGGAAATAGTTGTGCACAACTTAATAGAAAGCTTTCCATTCCTCTCGGCGAATACGATATACATCATGTGCAACATAATTTCCTCGTAACTTTTCTGCATTTTTTATCGTTTGCACATATGAAAAACAGAGACGTTTCGCAAGACGTATGCTCGCATCGTTGTTATTAGCAATACGCAACTCCACTTCACGCAAACGATATGTAGAAAAACCGTACGAAATAAATGCACGTAACGCAACAGTCATAATTCCTTTACCACGATATGCCTCCTTTAAGATGTATCCGATAGAGGCATTTTCTTTCGTTTGATCAATTTCATTGAAGCTAATGAGTCCAACTAAATGTTCTTCGCAAAACAAACCGGCAATGACACCACGTCTTTCAGAAAATAGTACGAGAGAATGTTTTATAAATTGCATACAGTCTTCTTCCGTTTTTAATGTTGCTAATAGAGGCATCCAATATTTCGTCGCTTCACTCGTTTCATTTATAAACGACCTTAACGGTTGAACGTCGCGACCGCTTAACATCCTTACGGCTAAATATTTATCTAATTGTATATAAAGCATCGTATTTAATTAAAAATTTGTTCAGCTTGTCGTTCATATTCAGCATAGTCATTTTCTGAAAATAACACGATGACGACGGTGCCAAAAGAGTTTGTTTCTAAAAAACTTTTCACCGTTTTAAGTGCGGTTGCCGATGCTAACTGAAGCGGAAAACGAAATGCTCCAGTAGAAATGGACGGAAACGCAATCGATGTCAAACCGTTGTCTAGCGCAAGGCGTAATGAATTTTTGTAACAATTCTCAAGTTGTTTTTCTTGTAACGAACGCTCAGCTTCATCCCAAATCGGACCGACAGTATGAATGACGAAACGTGCAGCTAACTCATATCCGTTCGTTATGACAGCTTCGCCTGTTTCTAAAGGTGCTCCATGCAATTCATCCTTGCGAACTCGTTTACATTCTTCCAGTAACTTTGGGCCTGCAGTCCGATGTATCGCACCGTCCACTCCGCCTCCACCTAAAAGAGAACTATTAGCAGCGTTTACGATCGCATCTGTATCTAGTTTCGTTATATCACCAATTTCAATGCGTAAACGATTATTGCCGATTGAAAACTCCATTCAAATCCTCCTTATAAAAATAGACGTAATTATCTAAATTATCATAATAGAACATTTTCATGAATTTGACAAATTCAATCGCAATACGTTATAGTTAATTCAACAAGGTTGAACAGAAGTAAACTTCAGTTTACATTGCGTTGTAAACGGTTTAAAGGAGGGAAATAACATGCGTTTTCCTGAGGAAGTATATATTAAAGAAGTCGGACCGAGAGACGGGTTGCAAAATGAACGAGAATGGGTAGAGACAGACGATAAAGTCGCTTGGATTAATATGTTGTCGGAATCAGGTATTCGAGAAATCGAATATTCAGCTTTTGTCCATCCTAAATGGGTTCCTGCGCTAAAAGATGCAAAAGAAGTTGGTAAGCGAATAAAACGTAATCCAAGTGTGACGTATTCAGCTCTCGTACCGAACGAAAGAGGGTTAGAAAATGCGCTTGAAGCAGGAATCGATACAGTGTCTGTTTTTATGTCGGCGAGTGAGACGCACAATAAAAAAAATATAAACAAAACGATCGCAGAAACGTATCCCGTTTTAAAGCAAGTAATTGATGGTGCAAAGCGAGAAAATAAACGAGTAACAGGATACGTATCGACTGTCATCGATTGTCCATATGAAGGAAAAATAGCGCGCGATGATGTTTTGCGAGTATGTGAAAAACTGTTCGAACTCGGTGTAGAAGATATTTCACTAGGTGATACGATCGGAACGGCAGTCCCATCGGAAGTAGCAGCTCTCCTGGAGGAAGTGTTGTATCGTTTCCCTAGTAAAAATATTATTATGCATTTTCATGATACACGTGGTATGGCAATAGCAAACATCTTAATGTCGATGGAGTATGGTATTCGTCGATTCGATGCTTCGTTAGGCGGTCTAGGCGGCTGCCCGTATGCACCAGGGGCGGCTGGAAATGTTGCGACAGACGATCTTTTATATTTGTTGAACGGTTTAGGGATTGATAGTGGAATTGACGAAGAAAAGTTACAAGAAGCTTCTGTCTTCATTCAAAATAAATTAACAAAACATTTACCGAGTAAATCATTAGCGTACACGTTAGGAGATGAGCGACAAACGAAACGACCGAAACAGGAAGAGTTTATGCAACGTCAACGAAAACGTGAAATGATTTATTTCTTTTTAAAAAATCAGTATAAAAAGATTTGGAACAGAATGTCTAGTTAACGTAACAATCACCTCCAACTACAATGTACTTACTACATTTACACAATTGAATATGATAAACTATACATGGTAATGGTGAACGTTGAAGGGAGAGGTTGACGATTAATTTAGACTTGTTAGGGAAAAAAATAAAACAACTTCGTTTACGGAAGAAAAAGACGCAACAACAAATAGCCGACGAATGTAACATTTCGAAAAGCTTATTGTCGAAAATTGAAAACGGTCAAACCTCTTCCGCTATTGCTACATTGTCAAAAATTTCTGAAGCACTCGATGTCCCTTTATCATGGTTGCTCGAAGAAACTCCGGAACAAGATATCGTATTATTACGCAAAGAATTACGCCAACCGAAAGTGGATGACGTTCATATGGGTTATTCGTATGAGTTGTTAGCGAACCGCTCAAAGTTTTCTGGTGTCGAACCTACGATTGTGTATGTCACACCGAAAGATCTCAATATACGGGAAGAAGCATATACTCATTCACACGATGAGTTTATTTACATTTTAGAAGGTAAAATGGAACTCTTTTACGATGGAGATACATTTTTTATGGAAAAAGGTGATACAGCCTTTTTTAAAGGGACGAAGCCACATTTATTTGTTCCGGTAGACAATGAAGGGGCAGAAGTGTTAACGTTATTTATAGAAGCGGACGAAGCGTAGCAATAAGGAAATGGAGGAAACGATATGACGTTTGAAATGTTCCAAATTATAGTTTCCGTTATATTTGCGTTGCTCGTATTAAAAAAGATATTACCTGCACGTGGAGTCGAGCAATTAACCGCAGACCAATTACGTGAACAGTTAAAAGATGATTCGATTCAATTTATCGATGTGCGCCCACCTGCGAAATATGCTCAATTTCACATTTACGGCTTTGAAAATATCCCGTTACGCGACCTTCGAAAAGAGGCGAAGCAGCTGTCAAAAAACAAAAAAGTAGTCGTCATTTGTCAAACGGGTGCCCGGGGTAATGAGGCATGCAAACGATTAAAACGACGTGGCTTTACACAGTTGGCGAACGTGCGCGGTGGTTTAAGTACGTGGGATCCTGTTCATATTGATCGAACATAACAGTAAATATAAAAAGAAGCGACTTTTTCACATGGCGGCCCGATGAGAAGCGCGCTGCCAATGTGTCGAAGTCGTTTTTTCATTTTGAACGAATCATATAATTTATATCTTTTCGCTACGACATTTTATGACCCCCCATTTTAGCTTACGTTCTCCTTACTAATTTTCGTTGAAAAAATGACCATTAGTAAATGAATAACGACCCGACTGAAATGTTTCCTAAGGTAATGGAACTTGCTCTTCATAGCGAATTCGTATTCGCTTTAAACATACCTTGAACGTAATTATACGTAATGTTTAATCAGTACAGTAAAATAGGTCAGTTTGAAAGTGTAACAAATACAAAAGCGAATTGAACCAATAGATGAAAGGATCCAATTCGCTAATTTGCTTATAATGTTTATGAACGACCTTATTATACAGTTATTTCCCAGGCTATAGTATGATTAACTACTTACTAACTTTGTATCTTCTTGTTTTTCCTGTTGTTTTCGTTCGTTAATCGGTGTTGCCTCCGCAACGGAACCTTTCTGTACGAACGTTTGAATTTTATTTACATCGTTGTTCGTTTCGCGTATCGCAATATGTTCTGTATGAAATTTCGTCGGTGATGCAATACCACAGGATGCACCGAGCATAAAAAGTCCCTCACGCATCGTACGTAAATAGTTTGCCGTACGGAAACGTTTTTCTTGAACGACTACCCCTGCTTCTAAATGAGGTAAATGCGACGTAATACCGACTGGACATAAATTCGTATGACATTTTGCAGCATTAATACAGCCAACAGTATTCATCGCAGCACGTGCGACGTAAATTAAATCGGCTCCAAGCGCTAAGGCGACAGCCATTTTATCTGCTGTAGCTAACATACCAGAAGCAAAAAT
Organism: Pseudogracilibacillus sp.; assembly: GCA_035303165.1. Classification (GTDB taxonomy): domain Bacteria; phylum Bacillota; class Bacilli; order Bacillales; family Amphibacillaceae; genus Pseudogracilibacillus. The sequence goes on along the minus strand of DATGRY010000117.1, from coordinate 2,239 downwards.
TTTCACCTGATCGCGAACACCGTATTTTCGTAGTGTATTATTTAGAATGTGTATACCAGAATAAATCGGTAATCCTAGACTATCAGCCATTTCTTGATACGTAGCCCCTGTACCACCCTCTGCACCGTCGATTGCAATAAAATCAGGACCTTGTCCTGTCTTTTTCATATGACGAGCAAATGACTCAAACGAATTGTTATCACCTGCAACGACTTTGATGCCAACAGGTTTTCCCGTAATTTCCTGCCAGTGTGTAATCCAATGGAACAGTCCGTCGAGGTCATTAAAAAGTGGGAATCGATTTGGGCTTTCTACATCTTTCCCCATTTCAATACCACGAATGCGTGCGATTTCTGGTGTTATTTTTTCTTTCGGTAATTTCCCACCGCGAACTTTCGCCCCTTGTGCCATCTTTATTTCGATCGCTTTCACTTCTGGTCGGAGCGCGTTTTTTAAAAATGTCTCTTCACAATACTTTCCATCTTTTCGTGCACCGAATAAACCTGAACCAATTTGAAAAATTAAATCTGCACTTTTCTCCTCTAGTACTCCTTGTTCCACAAGTTTGTTCACGTGAAACATGACACCTTTACCAAATCGTTCTTCTAGGTCAAAATTGGAACTATTCGGGTTGTCTAACAGAAAGTCGACAATTTTTTCACTAAGCCGATCGACTAATTCTTGATTTAAATCGATTACCGTATAAATTTTTGAAAGATGATAAGGAGAAATGCCTCCCTCACCTGTATTCATGAAACTACCACCGCTAATTGCTACTCCTTGAGCAAGCGCTTTGACAGCACTTTTTGACAGAGCACCGTAACTCATCGCAGAAACACCAATTAACCCTTTTACGTGAAATGGTTTTTTACGTTTTCTACCGATCGTTATTTTATGCTCATCTGTTAAATACCAAGGTTTTAACTTTACGCGGTTTCTTCGTTCTTTTCGGCTCGTTAACGATTCATTTAAAATTTCATACGTATATGAGTTTATTAACGGTTCATTTTCTACTTCTAACTCATCGACATTTAATGGGAAAAGAGAATTCGTTAAATAAAATCCTGTTTGAGCAAAATCTTTTTTAGAACCGAATCCAATTACTGTATTCGCATACTTTCCCGCTTTTGCAATTGTCTCTTGCGTATCACGATCGACTGGTTTTCCTTCTTTATCATTCAAAAACCAATATTGTCGAAATTCAGGTCCGATCATTTCGAATATATAACGTAGTCTACCTAAAACAGGGTGTGTTTTTAAGATGGAATGTTGGTTTTGATACTTGTCTTTAATAAAAAGATAAACGAGTATAATGATAAAGCCGTAAAATAAGATTAAAGGCAATATTTTGAACATCGACATAAATATATCCAGTTTGACCACCTCATATACAATCATATCATCATTCTATGATTGTTAAAGAGGATAGCCATCATTTTTATCCTATATCTAAAAAAAGTATAAGATTAATCTCTTTTCGGCATTAATTAGATAAGTAATGCAAAATACTCATTTATAGAACTGCAACTAAAGTTATAAAAAATGAAGTGTCCGTAAAAAGACACTTCGCAAATGTGTTCGTTATTGTACATCGATCGTAAATTCATCATGCTCATGTAATTGTTCATCGTCTTCAACATGAACGACGAGCTCGTACGTTCCCTCTTCTGTAAATGTATAAGATGCTTCGTATTCTCCTACTTCATTCTCTGTTGCATCCACCCAATCAGTCGCATCTTTCTCATCAACGATAGCAATTTCATAACGGACGTTTAAATCTGATAGTGGTTCTTCCAATAACGTTATATGTGCTGTAATATCTACTTCTTCCCCAGCAGCAATTTGTTCTGGAAACATGACGTGCATATCAAACCCGTCCGTGTGGAATGCCGCCTCTTCATCTATGTCATCATAGTCGCCACCCTCACCAACGGTAATTTCTTTTTTCGGCATAACGTGTTGGTGTTGAGCGTCTGTATGAGCATACATTTCAAAAATGCCATCACGATCGAACGTGTAATCGGCTGTATACGTACCGTCTTCATTGTTTGTCGCCTCTACCATTTCACTATTTTCTTCATCACCTTTTTCCCAAACTTCAAACATCACTTCAGCTTCTAATTCAGCTTCTTCCCCGTATGTTACTTCGGCGAGTAGCTCGACCGTCTCGCCGACATCGACAGTTTCAGGTACGATGAAATTTACATCGATCATTAATAATTCGTCTTCGCTCGTTCCA
>DATGRY010000116.1:0-10691 GCA_035303165.1 Pseudogracilibacillus sp. | reverse complement strand
GCGCCTCCCATGCCGCCACCGATACAGAGCGTCGCAACACCGTAGCGTCCATTTATTTTTTCTAGTCCATTTAAAAGTGTTAAGACGAGACGAACACCGGTTGCACCAACAGGATGTCCAAGCGCAATTGCACCACCGTGTGGATTCACCTTTTCCGGATCTAATTGTAACATGCGCATGCATGCAACTGCTTGAGCAGCAAACGCTTCGTTCAATTCAAATAAATCAATATCTTCCTTCGTTAAACCTGTTTTCTCTAACACACGCTCGACAGCATATACAGGACCGAGTCCCATTCTTTCCGGTTCAATACCGACGAATGCGTATGAAACGATTCGAGCACGCGGTGCTAAACCCAATTTATTCGCTTTTTCGGCACTCATCATTAAAACAGAGGCAGCTGCATCGTTCGTTCCACACGCATTACCGGATGTAACTGTCCCATCCTTTTCAAATACAGGCCGCATGTTCGATAACGTTTCTAAATCGAGCGTTTCCATCGGACCCTCATCTGCTGATACTTCAGTCACATTGCCACGGCGATCTATCTTTTGAACAGGAACAATTTCGCGCTCGAAAAACTGCTCGCGTTGGGCCGTTATTGCACGGCGATGGCTATCTAACGCAAATGCATCTTGTTCTTCTCGTGTGATACCAACTTCTTTTGCAACAATTTCTGCCGTCTGACCCATTAATAGTCCAATATTCGGATCACGCAGCATTTCTGTCAAACTATCGATGAGCGGAGCATCGCCCATCCGAAGTCCATCACGTAATCCACGTAAAACGTGCGGCATTTGACTCATATTCTCCGTTCCAACGACAAGGTTCACGTCTGTATCGTCCAAACGAATCGATTGATATGCATTAACGATCGCCTGTAAGCCTGATGCACAATTTCGGTTAACGACGTAACCAGGAATCGTCTCCGGAAAACCTAATTCAAGTGCTGCCGTACGTCCGATATTTGGACTGTTTGTCGGTTGTGCAGAATTTCCAGCAACTATTTCATCGATTTCATTTATATCGATTTTCGAACGTGATATGACCTCTTTCATGACAACTTTTGCCAAATCTTTTGCTGACACATCTTTTAATCCACCGACGAAATTTCCGATCGGTGTTCGAACTCCATCGATAATGACTACATCTCTCATCGTAATATTCCCTCCGTACATGTTCGATTACAGTGATTTGCTTTCGTTAAATGAGTTGCTTCATTCTTTCGTCTATTTTTATAACAATTGCATCTTTCGGACGTACATGTAACATTTACATATCGTTCAATGTTTACGTTTATAAGTTTTTCAGCGCAAACTTCGTCACTTTTCCGACAGAATTTTTTGGTAGCTCTTCTAAAATGACGACCTCTTTCGGACAGCGATAATTAGCTAATTTCTCTTTGCAATAGTTTATAATATCCTCTTCGGTGACAGAGGATGACTCCGTTAAGGCGACGAATGCTTTTACTTCTTCCCCGTATTTTTCATCTGGCACACCGATGACAGCCACTTCGACGACGTCACGTATTTCGTGAATTACTTCCTCAATTTGTTTCGGATATATGTTCATGCCACCACGAATGATTAAGTCTTTTTTCCGATCAACGATATATAAGTAACCATCTTCATCGTAATAACCGAGATCTCCCGTATGGAGCCAGCCGTCTTGGATCGTCCTCTCCGTCTCTTCTTCGTTATTTAAATACCCTTCCATGACGTTCGGACCTTTAACGACGAGTTCCCCGATTTCATTAGCAGCAAGAAAGTTACCCGCATCGTCTTTTACACGTACTTCTTGCCCTACGATTGGAAGTCCGATCGAACCAATTTTTCTCGTTCCATCTAACGGGTTTAACGTTGACGCTGTTGTTCCCTCAGACAATCCCCAACCTTCGATTAAGATGAAAGGGAAACGTTTTTCAAACCGCTCAAATAACGACTTGGAAACTGGCGCTGCCCCACAAATACCGAAGCGCACACTCGACAAATTATACCCATCTTCCGATCCGTCTGGTAGTTGCACTAACATATGATATATTGTCGGTACACCTGATGTATACGTCGGTTTAAACGTATCGATATCTGGTAGAAATTTATCGATATCAAATCGTTTACGCACGACGACGCTACCATCTTTATAAAACATACTTAACAACGAAAACATAATAGCATTGACATGAAATAATGGCAACGTTAAGTATGATCGGTCACGATTTGTTAATTGAAAAGAATGGCAACTCATATCAATCATAGCCATCATATTACGATGCGATAACAAAACTCCTTTCGGACGCCCCGTCGTTCCTGACGTATAAATAATTAAACCGATCGTATTAGCCGTTACCGTCTGCGGTGCCAATGAAGCCACTTCCGCCGATAACAACGACGTAAATGAAATCGCTGCATCACTTGTTCCACCGAATATGATTCGAGGAATGTCATTTTTCAGTTGTTCCACCGCCCGTTCCGCTTTTTCAGCAACTGTCGCTTCGTATATGAACATTTTCGCATCCGAATGTTCAAGTTGATAATGGATTTCCGCCTCTTTTAATGCAGGATTTAACGGCGTCACACTAACACCGATCCGTAAACAGGCGAGTAACGTTACAATATATTCCAATGTATTAGACGACTGGATCGCTAATACATCGTTTTCATGCAAAGTAAATCGTTCACGTAATTGATAAGCTAATTTACCGGCGAACTCGTCTACTTGTTCGTATCGATACATTTCATTTCCGATAAAAATGGCCGATTTCTCTTGTACATGACGCTCTTCTTTCGTAACGAGTGATGGCAATATTGAATATAGCATTTTTATTCCCCCTAGCAAATAAGCCACATTGGTCCGTACGTACTTTTCCCCCTGTTCGCATCGAGAAATAAACCACTCCTTTCTTAAAATTGTAAATTGGTGATCGGTACAATACAATAGATATATATACAAAAAACATTCAACCAATTGGAGAGGTAAACAAATGAAGAAAATGAAGCGACTACACTACATTTTCAAAGAGGCATTACTGTCGTTCGACAAACAAAACGACTTATTTATTCGTCTCAGTACTTTCATACAGAATGAATATTCAATCGACGGTTTTGGATTACTTGTCCAAAATGAAAACGATTTAATTTACTTTTATAACGGCATGTTTGAACAGGACATCGTACCTTATTTACAACGTGTGCGTGCAAAAAAGAGTACGAAAACGATCGATGAGGTGAAAAATTTTTTATTTTCTTTAGATTCAAAAGAAAAATGGACAATAATGGACACCCACCATCTTTCCATCACAGCGACACTATTTTACATAGCGGAAACAGACCACGAAAAAACAATCGATGAAAATGAACGGAAATTATTCAATCAGACGTTACAAAATTATACACAGACGTTTGCTGAAATAGTCGCAAAAGAAAACATTTACTTTTCCGATTCTTCTTTTTTTCACCAATCAAAAAAAAGCCATGATACGATTACACTATTACTAACATTAACGAAATTAGTAAGTAACGCTGATGTCGTCTATTGGGGGGACGTTTATGGCGACCTCGTTTCCGTCAATATGCACATCGGTGCGATGACGGAGGATTTCGGTTTCGATATACCGATCGGAAAAGGAGCCGGAGGAAAAATTGCCTTAAATCCTGCAGTTTTCCATATGGAAAACTATTTACAATCTGAATATCGCTATCCTGGTGCTAGTGCTGTGTTGGATAAAGAGAAAATAAAGTCCGGACTCGTTTTTCCCGTTCGTCGAAAGAAAAACGAAAAACCGATTGGACTCCTATACGTAACGAAGAGAACAGTCGAACCTTTTTCATTAGCCGAAAGAATTTTGACCGAACGGCTCATCAACACATTTACAAAAAGCTTACGTGAGGAAGCAGCAAATATTAGGCATTTTTACGTCTCTAGTTTCGATTTCATCCAAGATAAAAAAAATGAATTGAATGAAATGTTACTAAGTTGTAATAGGATACAACAATTTCATCGTTGGCTCACTTCATTTTTAAAAGGAAAAGTGATCATTGCCGATATGTACGATGAACCGTATCACGATATTGAACGAGCGAGTGAATTAGAAAGTAACGTACAAAAAGCCGATGTGAAAATAGAACTTCATAACGACCTCGGTTATTTGTACATTTTTACGAATATGACGATTAATGACAAGGCGTGGCCAACGTTTTACCAAGATTTAGCAAACGTCTGTAGCATCGTTTTAGAGCGTGAATTACGTAAAGACCAATCACTTTTAAATCGGCGCAAACGTTGGTTGGAACAACTGTTGCAACATGAACGAGAGCTTAATCGCGAAGAAATTAACGAAGGGGTTAATCTCGGCTTTCCTCTTACGCACGGCGAAATTTGGGTAATCGCCTTTTCAGATGAAAGTCCAACGCAAAAACGACAAATACCTCGTAAGTTAAATGAACTCGCTATCGAACAATTACAATCACCATTAACGATGTTAGATGATGAGCTTGGAATCATGTTACTCGAGCAGCAGAACGATAACGACCCGGTCGACTTTCGCGAACGGCTGTTAAAACAAAGAATCGTAAAGCAATTTTGGATTATTCACGGAGCACTTTATAACAATACACATCAGCTCGTCAACCGACTCATTCAAAGTATAGAACTTGTAAAGAAACTACGTAAAACAAATAGCGAGCAATACATAAACGAGATTGACTCGATCGGTTTCGGTTTACATAGTTTATTAAATCACCCAGATTTACAACATCATTTACTTGAATTTTCCAATAAACAGTTACGAAAATTAATCGATTACGACAAAAAACATCGTACGAATTTTTTAAATACGTTCATTCGTTTTAACATTTTACATTCGGCACAACTCGTTGCTAAAGAACAGTTTTTACACGTAAATACAGTATATTACCGCATCAATAAGAGCGAGGAAATCTTAAACATAAATTTAGACGATCCCGAAATTGAAACAGCAATAAAGTTAGCCTCATTTATTTACTTTCATTTTTGCATTAAACAAGAGGAGCAATCGTAAAGACGTCACCATGTACGTTAGAGCGAAAGAGCATATGCGGACAAACGCACTTTCGTTCTTAACGTTCTTTACATTTTGCGTGTGACAACGTCTCTACCTTTTCGTCTGCCCCTTTCATTTACAACTTGTTCCTCACATGCCACGGTATACCATTTGTTTGTATGACGTTATAAATACGTCTTAAACTCTTGCGTTATTAATGTTTTCGCTATTATTTCGCTAAAAGTTGTTTTCATCCTCTTTTAACATAATTGACATAATCCATTTATGACAGTATAATTTTATTCACCTTCTGTTCGCGCTCAGTTTTTTTGTTATAGAGCTCTATAAAATGACAAAACTTTTGAGCAAAAAATCACTCATTCTCACAAGGGGGGAGTGCCTCGAGAAAAAAGAAATCGCTTTTATTTCCAAATTGTAGTATTTTTTAAAAAAGTTCGAACTAAGTGACAGCATTTTAATTGGAACACTTTATGAAGATAAATTGAAAACGGGGGATTAAAAATGAAAAAGAGACTTTTACTTGCTTTTGTTCTACTACTCGGCTTACTCGTTGCTGCTTGTTCATCGAACGATGAGGCACCAAGTACAGATGATGGAGATAGTGCTACAACGGAAGAAAGTTCTGGAGATACAATTGAATTAAAGATCGGCCATATCGCACCACCTGAACACTCCTATACGAAAGGTATTGAAATTTTCGCCGAGAAAGTAGAAGAAAGAACGGATGGCCGTGTAACATTTGAAATTTTCGGTGACGGTCAACTCGGTGGAGAGCGTGAAATTATCGAGCAAGTTCAACTCGGTTCACTCGATTTAACAGTTGCAACAGCTGGTGTTGTTGGAAGTTTCGTACCTGAATTATCTGTGCTAGAAATGCCGTTTTTATTTAATGACGTAGAAGAAGCATACGAAGTGCTCGATGGAGAAATCGGTGAAGAATTAATGGCAAAAATTGAAGAGCAAGGTTTCAAAGCTCTCGGTATGTGGGAAAATGGTATGCGTCACATTGTTAACAATAAACAGCCTGTTCATACACCGGAAGATATGGCAAGCTTAAAAATGCGTACAGTTGAAAACGATTTATATATCGAAACGTATCGTGCGTTAGGTACAGACGCTACACCAATTGCATTCCCTGAAGCATACACATCGTTAGAGCAAGGTGTCGTCGATGGACAAGACTTATCAATCGGTGTGATGGTAACAACGAAAATGTACGAAGTACAAAACCATTTAACAGAAAATGGTATCTATTATGCAGCTGCACCAATTTTCATGAATGCGGATAAGTTTGCTGAATTACCAGAAGATATTCAAGAAGTAATTGTCGAAGTAGCGAAAGAAGTTACAGATGAACAGCGTCAAATTAACCAAGATATGGAAGTAGAACAGAAAGAGTTTTTAAAGGAAGAAGGAGTCGAGATTGTCGAACCTTCAGCTGAAGAAATGGCTGCATTCCAAGAAGCAGTTCAACCAGTTTACGATAAATTAAGCGATCAGTTTGATGGTTTAGTTGAACAAATTCAAGAACAATTAGGTAAATAACGACGTGTTATCATTCAATTAACTTATATGTTCATTCCGGTAGTTTTTACACTACCGGATGAACATATTTTTTAAGAAAAGGAGTGATTGTATGTGGTCAAAAACGTTGGGAGGAATAAATAAAGTGACGAAATATATGACGAGTGGCTTTTTGATCGTCATGGTCGTCATTATCTTTCTGCAAATTGTCTCTCGGATCGTTATTCAGAGCTCCTTTTCATGGACAGAGGAATTAGCTCGTTTTTTAATGATTTGGCTCACATTTTTAGGAGCAGCCTTTTCCTTTCAACACGGAGCTCACATTGGTATTAGTATGTTAACAGATAAACTTCCGAAAAAAGTCTCAGCGATCATTACGCTTCTCGTCGGTATTTTATGTTCCGTATTATTCGTTATATTAACAGTAAAAGGGTTCGAACTCGTCGGTAAATCAGCAAACCAAACGTCACCGGCGATGCGTATTCCGATGAGTTACGTCTATTGGGTCATTCCAATTAGTGGCGTCTTACTTACGTTAAATGTCGCGGACGTATCAGTTCGACAAATGATTACATTATGGAAAGGAGAACGAACATAATGGCAGCACTTCTTTTTATCGTATTTTTACTTTTAATCGTAATAAATGTGCCAATTGCAATTGCACTCGCCTTATCCTCCGTACTTATTATGGCGATCATTGGCGAGATTCCGCTCATTATGTTACCACAAAAGATGTTCGCTGCCCTTGATTCGTTCCCACTTATGGCAGCACCGTTTTTTATTTTAGCTGGTAAGTTAATGGAAATTGGCGGTATTTCCGAACGACTCGTTAATTTTGCAAACAGTCTCGTCGGACAATTAAAAGGTGGACTAGCCCACGTGTCACTCGTTGCATGTATGTTTTTTGCAGCAATTTCCGGTTCTGGTTCTGCCACGACTGCAGCGATCGGAGGAATTATGATTCCAGCAATGGTTAAAGCTGGTTACGATCGTAACTTCGCAACTGCTGTTCAAGCTGCGGGTGGTACAACAGGAATTATTATTCCTCCAAGTGTTCCGCTCGTTTTATACGGTGTTTCCGCTGGTGTTTCGATTAGTGGTTTATTTATCGCCGGTATATTACCAGGTATTTTAATCGGGTTATCGTTAATGTTCGTCGCCTACGTCATCTCAAAAAAAGAAGGTTATGGTGCAGGTGCAGAACGAACAAAACTGTGGAAATCGTTTAAAGAGGCTATTTTAGCGTTACTTATGCCTGCTATCATTTTAGGTGGAATTTATGGAGGATTTTTCACACCGACAGAAGCGTCTGTCGTAGCAGTTGTGTATGGATTTGTAATTGGAACATTCGTCTACAAACAAATTAATTTTAAAACGTTGCATACGATTCTCGTTGAATCAGTAATTACGACATCTGTCATATTATTCATTATCGGGTCAGCTTCGATTTTCGGCATGTTACTTACGCGGGAACAAGTACCACAGACGATTGCTGGTTCCTTAATGGATGCAAGTATTCCACCATTTTTAACGTTAATTTTAATTAACTTACTGTTACTCGTTGTTGGAACATTTATGGAAGCGATTGCGGCGATTGTCATTTTAACACCAATACTACTTCCTGTCGTAACGTCCATTGGAATGGATCCGATTCATTTCGGAATTATTATGACAGCGAACTTAGCGATTGGTCTTATTACACCACCAGTCGGCGTGTCACTCTTTGTCGGAGCTCGTGTCGGAAATACACAGTTTGAACCGCTCGTGCGCGCGATTATTCCATTTATTATAATGATGATCATCAGTATTTTAATTATTACGTTCGTACCGCAGTTGTCGTTAATGTTTTTAGATTAAACTGCATAAGTTTTGTTTTGACAACACGTTATTTTTGATATAGTAGTAAACAATAATACGTTTTATTTTCGACTTATACAAAGCGTATGTTCACAAATGGATCGCCGATCGAAATCTCCTACGTATTGTATGGAATTTCTTTCGGCGCTTCTTTTATTTTGTTGAAAAGGAGAAACGAAATGATAAAAAGGATCGTGTTAGCATCGAAATCGCCACGACGGCAAGATATTTTACGACAAGTACATATTCCATTCACCGTTCGTGTTGAAGACCTCGATGAGTCTATCATCAAAGAACGTAGCCCTGTAAAAAAAGTGGAACGGCTCGCTCAGTTAAAAGTAGCCAATGTCGCTATGAAACACGATGAAGTTTTAATCGCAGCAGATACGGTCGTTAGTTTTAACGGTCAAATTTTAGAAAAGCCGAAAGATAAAGACGATGCTAAAAGGATGTTACAAATGTTAAGTAATAAGGAACATAGCGTCTTTACGGGTGTTTCCTTGCGTTCTATGCAAGAACAGAAAACGTTCGTTGTAGAAACACGAGTCACGTTTTATCCGTTATCCGATGATGAAATTGACGATTACATAGCTAGCGGTGAGCCGTTCGATAAGGCTGGAGCATACGGTATCCAAGGTCTCGGTGCGACACTCGTAAAAGAAATTCACGGCGATTACTTTAACGTCGTCGGGTTACCGATCGGACGTGTCGTTCGTGAACTTCATTCCATGCTACAAAAATAAATGACGTAGAGCCGCTTCCACTTCACGAACGATTGTATATAACGTGAAGTTTCCACAAATAAACAAATAACGATCATTAAAAAGGTAAATATACCTACTTTAGTGGATATATTTTTTTATTAGTGGTACTATTTATTTATTGTTTACTTACTTTTAACGTTGAAAGGAGGGAACTTATTCTTATGTACATCGTTGACTTTTTTCAACGTGCTTTCCGGAAAGAAAATATCGGCATTATCATCTATCTTATTTTAAATACATTGTTCGTTATCGTGTTATTCGGTCATCCGCTTATTGGTATCGTCATTTACGGATTATCGTTAGTCATTGCACTTTCTCCTATTGGCGAATTCATTTTACGCATTCAACAAGGATGTCGCCGCATTAAACGTCAAGATCATCTCGAAAGATTAATGCCACTATTTAATGAAGTATATGCACGTGCGAAGCAGAGAGATCCGTCACTTCCGAATAACATTCGTTTATTCATATCACGGGAACAAAGTGCAAATGCTTTTGCAACAGGAAGAAAGACGATCTGTTTAACGAGCGGTCTACTCTTACTAAGTGATGAAGAAATAAAAGCGACACTCGCTCATGAATTCGGACATTTATCAAACCGGGATACCGATTTAATTTTATTTATCGCTGTCGGTAACTTAGTCGTTACGATCGCTTTCGTCTTTTGGCGTACATTGTTTTGGACAATCGGTACAGCCGTAAGCGTAGCGAACCGTAGCTTTGCAGGTATCATCGTAACGTTTTTAATCGATCTTTTTCTCGTTTTCTGTATTTGGATTTGGACGAAGATCGGCACATTGCTCGTCATGCATTCTTCCCGTAAAAATGAATTCGAAGCCGATCGTTTCGCCTACGACCTCGGTTACGGACGCGAATTAATTTCGTTATTAAATCGATTTGAGTCGATGGAATTACCAGACTCAAAAGGATTGTGGGCAAACTTAGTTTCGAGTCACCCCGAGACATCCGTAAGGATCGAGCACGTAGAACAATTACTTGAACAACATAAAGTAATTTCTTAAGTTGTATATTTTGGGAACGGTAGAAAGGAAAACTCGCACTTCAAAATGTGCGAGTTTTTTTATAGGTATATGTTGGCATGAGGTGAAAAATGGGTTCTGTCCATTTATTTATTCATTTATTATAGTCCGTGAAAAGTTCGTAAACGAAACTTGACAAGGACAGTTACTTTCCGAAAACTTCACTATACTACAATCTCTACAAGACAACTGAGCTGACTATTTCATCATTTCGACGACCTGAATAAATGACTTTAACTTTTCACGCGGTCGTAAGCATAAAACAGTTCAAAGTAAGTTCTTTCCGATCTAGCTTTTCGTTGCAGGACGCTCTTTTTTAATGAAAAACGACAAAATAAATCCGATGAGCGAAATGACTCCAGCGACGAAAAACGACACGTTCACTCCATAAATCATTCCCTCTACCCCTAATGACGGTTTTGCTGCCATCGCCATAATCGTAACTAAAAGTGCCGTTCCAATCGCTCC
>DATGRY010000115.1:0-19253 GCA_035303165.1 Pseudogracilibacillus sp. | reverse complement strand
TTCGGAATTTTAGCGATTCTTTTTGCAAGAGCAAGTCTCGTCTTATCGCTATTCATTACGTTCATTTTGCTCGTACTCATCCATATACTCGCAGAAATAGCTGGCCTAGTCGGAGGCGGTAGACGCCCGGTTGTCGACGGTATGTTAAAACTGCTAGGTATATCGAAAGCAAAATCAAACGTACAAGAAAATGAAAATCCGTGACGTAAAGAAAAATCCCCTAAGAACTAGAAAGATTCTAATTCCAGGGGATGAACACCATTTTACGTTTGCGGATTTTTTATATGTTACAAACTCCAGTAATAAAGCCCGCGAGCTTCACACTCTTTATAATCGAACACACTTTTAATATCGATGAATACTCGTTTTTCATCTTTATATAACGCCTTAATGTTGTCTAACGTATAATGTTCTAAATAATATTCGTGTGGCACGGCATAAATGACACAATCGACGTCCTGAAGTGCCGCCTCATCTGCTAACTCAAGCCCAAACTCTGCTTTCACATCATCGACATCTGCCATCGGATCATGCACGACCATCTCTACACCGTAATCTTCTAACTCTTTAATAATGTCGATAACACGCGTATTACGAACGTCCGGTACATTTTCTTTAAACGTTAACCCTAAAATGGCGATGCGTGCATCGTTTATATGAATGCCCGCTTGAATCATTTTTTTAATGACGTTATCAGCGACATGTTTGCCCATTTTATCGTTAATTTTACGCCCAGCTAAAATAATTTGCGAATGATACCCGAGCTGTTCTGCCTTATACGTAAAGTAGTACGGATCGACTCCGATACAATGCCCACCGACAAGCCCTGGTGTGAAATTTAAAAAATTCCACTTCGTACTCGCTGCTTCTAACACGGCTTTCGTCGGAATGTCCATCATATTAAACACTATCGACAACTCGTTCATAAACGCAATATTAATATCACGCTGGGAATTTTCAATTACTTTTGCAGCCTCGGCAACTTTAATCGACTCCGCTTCATAAATACCCGCCGTAATAACAGTCGCATACACATCGGAAATAACGCGTAAGGCGTCCTCATCCGAACCAGAAACGACTTTCACAATTTTCGTTAACGTATTTACTTTATCCCCCGGATTAATTCGTTCCGGCGAATACCCTACCTTAAAGTCTTCCCCGAACGTTAAGCCAGACTCTTCCTCCAAAATCGGAATACAAACTTCTTCCGTCGTTCCCGGATAAACTGTCGACTCGTACACGACGATCGACCCTTTCGTTAAATTCCGTCCGATCGTTTTACTTGCGGAAATAATCGGCGCTAAATTCGGCGTCTTATCTAAATTAATCGGCGTCGGCACCGCAACGATATGAAACTTCGCTTCCTGCAAATCTTCTTCCTCCGACGTAAACTGCATCGTCGTCTCCTGAATGGCCGCATCGCCAACTTCGCCTGTAACGTCGACGCCCGACTTATACGTATTTAATTTTTGTTCATTAACGTCAAAGCCGATTACGTCGAACTTTTTTGCAAACTCAACCGCCACCGGAAGACCAACGTAGCCGAGCCCAATGACAGCTACTTTTTCTTCCCTATTTTGTAATTTTTTTGCTAAACTCATTTTATATACCTACCTTTATTTAAACAAAATGTTATAGGTTCCTTTACGACAAAGATTTACACATACAAATTATTATACTATGATTGATAGAAATTAACATCGATTTATTCCTTTCCACACGATTCATTGTGCATATTCGTTCACATAGTATACACGTACGGAAAAACTTTAACTCCACCCCAACGAGAAAAGCGACCGACAATCGACGCCCATTCGATGTATATAACGTCCCCACCCTTGTAAACCTATCATGTTGTGGGCGAACTTCCTCTAAAAGAAAACTCGTATGAGAGCAGACAAACATTCGCTCGAAGCAAGGATAACGAAAAACTTACGCTGCGATTTTGTTTCCAGCGACTCGTAGCTTTGCTAAAATATACTACATATTATATGCACGCACATGAAGGAGAAACGCCTATGGTTTCAGCACGAACGCGGTTTTTCATTTTAATTATGATCGTCGGTATTTCTGGTTTTTCACAAGGAATGCTTTTGCCTGTCATCGCGATCATTTTCGAACAAGAGGGTATTAGTTCATCGATTAACGGAATTCACGCAACGAGTCTTTATATCGGAATTTTACTTGCTTCCCCGTTTATGGAAAAGCCAGTACGTAAAATTGGCTTCCGTCCGATTTTAATTATCGGTGGGGTTCTCGTTTTTTTATCGCTCTTTTCGTTTACGTTGTGGGATTCGCTCATATTTTGGTTCATTTTACGTCTTCTAATCGGAATTGGGGATCAAATGATCCATTTTGGGTCACAAACGTGGATTACAACGACCGTACCGATGCATAAACGAGGAAAAAGTATCGCCATGTACGGTTTTTCTTTCGCTCTCGGCTTTGCCGTCGGACCGATTATGACGCGATTAATCGACATTCACATCTCATTACCGTTCATTATTACCGGCCTATTAAGTGTCACGATGTGGGCCACACTTTTTCTTTTAAAAAACGAATGGCCTCAAGCAGAAGAAGACGACTTTCAGTCGATTAGTTCGATCGGACGTTTTGCACAAACGATTCGGCTCGGTTGGCCCGCTTTACTTCCCGGGCTAACATATGGTGTATTAGAAGCGACGTTACACGGTATTTTCCCCGTATACGGTTTGCGGATCGGTCACGACGTGGACCATTTATCGCTTATCATACCACTGTTTGCACTCGGCAGTATTATTACACAACTGCCGCTCGGTTCATTAAGCGACCGTCACGGGAGACGCCCGATCATATTAATCGCTTATGCAATCGGTATCGTCTGTTTTTTCATCGCCGGACTATTCGAGCAAAACGTCGCCGTCTTATATGCGATGTTTCTATTTTCCGGTATGTTCGTCGGCTCGCTTTTTTCACTCGGACTCGCTTATATGGTCGATATATTGCCGACATCGCTTCTTCCTGCTGGAAACATCATGGTCGGCATTTGGTTTAGCCTCGGCAGTATCGCCGGTCCGTTTATCGGCGGGCTCTTTATTGAACATTTGCCGCACGTATCGTTTTTTTATTTACTCGTTTTTATGTTGCTCATCGTTTTCGCGTTCATTTATATGAAAAAAGACGTACAAACTGCTCACGCCTCTCGCTGATGCAAATGTAAAAGGGAAGTGACATTTCGTTCTCTATGATAGCGGACATGATCGGCATACGATACGTGTTAAAAGTGTGCAACATACGAGAACGAGCTGTCACCGTAATGTTCATTTCATTATTTTCGTCGCTATGATATAATTTCATGAGGGAAACTTTGCACCTTTTACATTTTTCGAGAGAAGGATTGTCCGTGAAACGATTAAAAATTATGTTTTTCTTTTATCGGTTAGGCGGCGGTGGAGCTGCGCGAACGATATTAAATATCGTAAACCATTTAGACCGCACGAAGTTTGAACCGATTCTCGTCACGTTAGATTTTACATATGACTACGAACAATATGTAAAAGACGATGTCACCTTTATAAAACTGCCGACGAAACGATTGCGTAAAAGTATGATCCCATTAGCAAAGCTCATTCGCAACGAACGTCCGGACGTTTTATTTAGCACGGTAGCGACGTACAACGTCATCACCATTTTAGCGAAACTTCTCTCACTCACGAACGTACGAGTCATCGTTCGTGAAGCGGCACTATTAGGTGGAACGAAACGCGAAGATCGCAAATTAAAAGTATACGGTTTTTTATATAAGTTTGCGAACCGGGTAGTCGCTTTGTCAGAAGGTGTAAAAGAGAATGTCATAAAAAAATATAACGTGAAAGAAGACAAACTAACAGTCATTTATAATCCTGTCGATCTTTCACATATCGATAAACAAGCTACCAACGAACGACTTCCTAAAAACTTGGTAGCTATTTTAAAGCAGAACGAACGACTAATCGTGACAGCCGGAAGATTAGTAGAAGAAAAAGATCAACGAACGTTATTAAACGCATTTCAACTCGTACGACGCGAAATGAACTGTCAACTAGCGATTCTCGGAGAAGGGGAATTAGAAGAAGACTTAAAAAGATACGCAACCGATTTAGGCATTGCGGATGACGTCCATTTCGTCGGTTTTCAACAAAACCCGTACGTCTTTTTTAAACATGCAGACGTCTTCGCACTTACGTCCCGATCGGAAGGATTTGGACACGTACTCGTCGAGGCGCTCGCTACGAAGACACCGATTGCGACGACACGTTGCAATCCAGGAGCAGATGAAGTGCTCGCAAACGGCGAGTATGGAAAAGTATGTGACGTCGGTGATGCTGAAACGATGGCGCAACATATGATCGAATTACTCAATCTTACAGAAGCAGAACGAACGAAAATCGTCGAAAAAGGACGCAAGCGCGCGAATCAGTTTGCCGTCGAGAAAATTGTGGAACAATATGAACGACTCTTTCGCGAAACGGCGGATAGTTAAGAAAGCCGAATAGTTTCGCGTCGAAACGATGCGTCAATAGAGGAGAACGAATGAAAGATGAATGAACAAATCCGTGTCGTCCATGTAACGACGGTGCATCATCCACACGATCCACGGATCTTTTATAAACAGTGTATATCGTTAAAAAATGCAGGTTATGATGTTACGTTCATCGCCCAACGCGATCCGGACGGAAACATCCATCATATAGATGGGATTAAGCATCATCCGTTAACGAAACGTACGAATCGATTGAAGCGGATGATTTTCGGATCAATCGAAGCGTACCGCAAAGCGAAAAAAGAACGAGCACATATATATGTGTTTCACGACCCGGAACTAATGTTCATCGGTGCGTTATTAAAGAGAAAAGATAATATCGTCATCTACGACATACACGAAGATTATGTCACAAGTATGATGCAAAAAGAGTATGTACCGAAGTGGATGCGCCGGATCATGGCAAAACTGTATAAACTCGTAGAGAAAATATGCACACGAAAAATGGAGCTTAGCTTAGCAGAAAAATATTACAAAGATATATACCCTAGGGGCACGTGTATATTAAATTATCCATTATTAAATGAGACGTTAACGGAAAACGTACGGAAAGAAGCGCATCTCGTCCCGAAAGTGCTCTATACAGGAAATGTAACGTATGAGCGCGGGGCACTTATTCATGCACAATTGCCTAAAATCGTCCCGAACTTATTCGTCCAATTCGTCGGTAAATGTGCGAGCTCTCTTGCCAATGACATGGTGCAAAAAGCCGGCGACAAAAAAGATTACATCGATATTTACGGCATCGATCAATTTATCGTCAAAGAAGAAATCGATGCGATATATGCAAAAGAACAGTGGCTTGCCGGTATTGCGCTTTTTCCACCGACAGAACATTATATGAAAAAAGAGCTAACGAAGTTTTTTGAATATATGAATGCAGGCTTACCAATAATTTGTTCAAACTTTCCTGTTTGGAAAACGTTCGTCGAAACGTATGAATGTGGCATTGCGGTCGATCCGTACGATGAAGCAGATATTCGCCGAGCGTTTGAAACGTTATTAAACGATCGAGAACTAGCGATCCAAATGGGTGAGAATGGACGCCGCGCCGTCCAACAAAAGTTAAATTGGCACGCAGAGGAAAAGAAATTGCTTACATGGTATGATCAACTTCTAAAAGGAATGGGTTAAATGACGAAAACGGAACGACCACTCGTATCGGTCATTACGCCGGCATACAATGCAGAAAAGTTTATTGCCGAAACAATTCAATCCGTACAAGCACAAACGTATCCGAATTG
Source organism: Pseudogracilibacillus sp. (assembly GCA_035303165.1). GTDB lineage: Bacteria > Bacillota > Bacilli > Bacillales > Amphibacillaceae > Pseudogracilibacillus. The sequence goes on along the minus strand of DATGRY010000115.1, from coordinate 13,448 downwards.
GGAAATGCTCATCGTCGATGATTGTTCTACCGATGATACGGTCGCAATCGTCGAATCGTATGAGCGAGAAGATGAGCGAATACAACTTATTCGTTTACGTGAAAACAGCGGATCTGCTGTTGCGCGAAATGAAGCGATCGATCGAGCGAAAGGAAAGTATATCGCCTTTTTAGATAGCGATGACCTTTGGTTACCGGAAAAATTGACGAAACAAGTGACCTTTATGCAAGAAAATGCGATCGGTTTTTCCTTTACGAAATACGTGCGCATGAAAGAGGATGGTACAGTGACAGATGCGGTAACAGAAGCACCTGCGACCGTCGAGTACGAACAACTAATGAAACATTGTGTCATCGGTTGTTTAACGGTCATGCTTGATCGCGAGCGGATCGGTGATGAACGAATGGTTAATATTCGTACGCGCCAAGACTATGCTTATTGGCTAGCACTTACCCGCAAAGGACTTATCGCATACGGGTTACCTGAAGTGCTCGCGAAATATCGTCTCGTCGAAGGATCGATTTCAAGCAATAAGCTAAAAGCAGCCCGTAAAAACTGGCACGTCTATCATCATATCGAAGGACAACCTTTATATAAAAGCCTTTGGTATTTTGGCAACTACGCATGTACATCGATCAAAAACACGTTGAAGTATAAATGGTTAGAGAAATAGAATGGATTCGTTTATTTTAAATTAGGCGGTGTAGAGTAACGTGAATACGTATGTAAAAGAAATAAGGAAACGAAAAGATCTTATTCTATACTTAGTAAAATCCGGATTAAAAGCAGAACATCGAAATAGTTACTTAGGTTACTTTTGGTGGTTGCTCGATCCGTTATTAAATATCGCAGTATATTATTTTCTCGTCGTCATCATTCTCGGACGAGGTGGACCCGATTATCCGATTTTCTTAACGATCGGATTAATTGTATGGCGTTGGATGAGTTCGTCGATCAATACGTCGGCAAACTCCGTTTTACGGTACAGTTCCATCATTAACCAAGTATATTTACCGAAATTTATTTTTCCGTTATCGTTTACGATTACACAACTCGTAAACTTCCTATTCGGAACGATCGTCATCGGAATCTTTTTAGCGATCTTCGGAGTGACACCGACGTGGCATATCGTTTATTTGCCAGTCATTATTATCATTACGGTTGCTTTTTTATTAGCGATCGGTTCTGTACTCGGGTATTTCACCGTATTTATTCGCGATATCGACAATTTACTAACGCATATTATTCGGATCTTTTTCTATGCATCCCCAATCATTTGGGAAGGTGGTCGACTACCACCAGAATACGGTCTATTTGTCGCGTTAAACCCGATTGCGATTATCGTCGATTCGTTTCGTGATGTACTTATGTATCATCAAACGCCAAATTTTATTAGTTTAGGCATTATTTTCGTCCTGTCACTGATCGTCATTATTGTTATGTTGCGTCACTTTAGTAAAAATGAACATAAAATTATTAAAGCATTGTAACGACGTAGCGAGAATAAATATCCGATACATCGTAGCGGCAACGTAAAGGTAAAATAGGAAAAAGAGGTTTTATACATGAAAAAGCTAGACGAAAAAAGTGAAAAACTCGATACGGAAAAAAGAGAAGAAGTCGTAAAGGCAGAAGGTGTCGGCGTATATTTCGATGCGAATGCGAACCAAGACGACTACAAATCTCGTCTGTTAAACTTGTTTACACGCAAGAAAACGTCCGAACCGAAGCGACCGAAACGAATCTGGCCCCTAAAAGATATTAGTTTCACCGGTTACAAAGGGGAAATTTTAGGTATTATCGGGTCAAATGGTGCCGGAAAAACGACACTTAGTAAAATTATAACCGGCATTTTAAAGCACGATAAAGGGTTGTTACACGTCGATGGAAAAGTGACGGCACTCTTTTCGTTCGGTATGGGCTTTAATAAAGAATTAACCGGAAGAGAAAACGTCTATTTAAACGGAATGATGCTCGGGATCGATAAAGACCTCATTAGTGAATATATCGATGAAATTCATGAGTTTTCTGATTTAGGTGACTTTCTCGATCAACCGATGAAATATTATTCGAGCGGTATGCGTGCTCGACTTGGCTTTAGCGTCGCCGCCCATTTACAACCAGAAATTTTAATTTTAGATGAGGCGTTAAATACGGGGGATGCGCGCTTTAGTCGTAAAGCAGCGGAAAAGATGAAAGAACTCGTTCAAAAAGCGAAGATGGTCATTATCGTGACACACAGTTTACGTTATGCACAACGAAACTGTGACCGGCTCATGTGGATCGATAAAGGTGAAGTGAGAGAAATTGGCGATCCAAAAACGGTCGTCGCGAATTATCGGAAAACTGCTCCGCCACCGGTAAAAAAAAGGCGCAGCTTAGAGCTTCATAAAACGGAGACGATCGTCCGCTCTAACCCTGTCATTCAAGCGGAAAACGTCGGTGTTTCTTTCCAATTGAGTAGCGGCGAGTTTTGGGCGCTGAAAAATTTAGACTTTACGATTTACGAAGGAGAAGTCGTCGGTATTATCGGCCATAACGGTGCGGGGAAAAGTACATTATGTAAAGTGATGACGAAAATATTAGCCCCCGATGAGGGAAACATAACGATTAACGGGGAGACGTCCTCATTACTCGGTTACGGTACAGGCTTTAACCCGCAACTTACAGGAACAGATAATATCTTTTTAAATGCGATGCTATTAGGTATTCCGAAACATGTTGTCGAAGAGAAATACGACGAAATTGTCGAGTTTTCCGGTATTAGGCGAGCGATCGATAAACCAGTAAAAAATTATTCGAGCGGGATGCGCTCACGACTCGGTTTTAGTATTGCGGCGATATTGCGTCCAGACATTTTTATTATCGATGAGGCACTTTCGACAGGTGACTTATCGTTTAGACAGCGGGCGACAGAACGAATTCAAGAAATGATGGAACGCGCCAAAGCAGTCATTATCGTGACGCATAGTATGAATTTTGTGGAACAAGTTTGTACGCGTGCCATTTGGATCGACCGTGGTAAAATTCGCGCGGACGGAGATGCGGAAGAAATTGTCGCACAATATCGTGAAGTAATGGGAAACGGTAAGAAAAGACGTAGAAAACGAAGAAAACGGAAAAAAGAAGCGAAAGTAAACGCATAATATACATCTTCACGTAGCAACATTTGTAGGTGGTACAGATATGGTCCGATTGTTGAAAAAAATAATAGCGAAGTTCATCGACTTCTTTTTATATACGCTCCTTTCGGAAAAACAACGAGAAAGATTAGCGAACACGTTTAGCGATCGACAAAAAGAAGCGATTAAACGATTTGCCGGTTTCGGTAAACGACATGAACAAAAACGCACCGTAAAACATATAAAAGATCACCTTTACTCACTCGGTTTACGAAAAAAAGCGTTAGCCGATATGACAGAACGTTTCGAACAGACGCAAGATGCGTATAAAAAAAGGTTGTACGCTTGGGAGCTCGCGCTTTGGTATGCGAATCAACTAACAGAACGAGATGCTAAGCAGGCGCTCGTCTATATCGAAGCGGCGAAGAACAATGAAAAAGACCGCATCCAACGGAAGCGGATCGCCGTTTTAGAAGCAGAATGTTTACAACGAGTAGGGGATGTGGAACGGGCTAGACGCGTGCTTGAAGACGAACTAGCGACACACGAACATCCCGACCTTTTTCTCGGGCTTGCCAATTTAGAAACGGATATAGAGAAGCGACTTGCGTGGATTAACCGAGCGTTTAAAACGTACAATTTACACCCGATTACCTTTACGAATATGAACGAGCCGACGTACAACGACTTAGCGATGGAACGACGAGCGGAAAAAGTAAAAGCGAAGGAAAAAGTTTCGGTCATTTTACCTGCATACAATGCAGAGGACGGTATTCACGTAGCGATCGAGTCCATTTTAGCGCAAACGTGGCAAAACGTAGAACTGTTCATCGTCGATGATTGCAGTACAGATCAAACGTATGACATTGCGAAAACATATGCAGCAAAAGACGAACGTGTACACGTCTTACAAACGCCGCAAAATAGCGGACCGTATATTGCAAGAAACATTGCATTACAACAGGCGACAGGAACGTATGTGACAGTAAACGATGCTGATGATTGGTCACACGAGAAGAAACTAGAAATCCAAGCGCGCCACTTAAACGAAAACCCGACAGTAATCGCGAATACGTCAGCGCACGCTCGGTTAACGGAAGATTTATCCGTCTATCGCCGTGGGACACCCGGGCGCTACATTTTTCCGAACATGTCGTCGATTATGTTTCGCCGAAAAGAAGTGTTAGACAAAATTGGCTATTGGGATTGTGTTCGTTTTGCAGCAGACGGTGAATTTAAGCGTCGTCTTCTACGTGCTTTCGGAACAGAAAGTTACGTCGATTTACATAGTGGACCGTTGTCGTTACCACGCCAATCCGTCTCCTCGTTAACGAGTAGCTCGGCATTTGGTTATAACGGATTTTTTATGGGTGTTCGTAAAGAGTATGTCGAAAGTATCGAACACTATTATGAGCGGGCGGAAAGTTTACGGTACGATTATCCAACAGAGAGACGACCCTTTCCTGTACCGGAACCGATGTGGCCGACGCGCGAACGAAAAGATGATGCAAATTATCGTACGTTCGATATCGTTCTTGCGGCTGACTTCCGTGCTGTAACGACAAAAGATCATCCGATTTTTCAAACGATTAACGACGTGAAACAAGTTCCTGAAGTAGATCGAATTGGTCTCGTTCAACTATATACGTACGATTTAGACAAAGAGTTACATCTATCCAAACTCGTGCGAGATGAGATCGACGGTGAAAAAATCCAAATGTTAGTATATGGTGAAAAAATTAACACGGAAAAACTACTCGTGATCGGTTATAATGTTCTATTGGATGAGCAAACGTACGTACCGACAATTCAACCAGATAAAATTGCTCTATATGAGTCAGAGGAACATGAGGACGTACAAAAGGCGCTGAAGACACTTCTTAAGTTATATGACCGTGAACCGACGCTTATAAAAAAACGTGAACGTGTACAACAGTTTTTCCAAACACGTAGTAAAGAACGGACATGAAGAAGAAATAGGTGTGTCAAATATGAAAACGAACAATAAAAATTCGCCTACGTATGATAAATTAAAAACAGAACGTGACGAACTGAACGAACAGTTACAAAAACTCGAAGAGGAATCAGTCGAAATAGAAAAGAAAGAAGCAAAACGACGGGATGAATTTGAACGGGCGCGAAAAAGCACCTTGCTCGCCATGCTCAATCCTACACAAGTGAAAAAGTCGCTTCGCACACTAGGTGCCTACGTTTTAGGGCGCCGTAATCGGAAGCGACTTTATAGTACAGCGTATAAAAAGAAGCAAGCGAGTAACGATGTAAAAGGACTCGTTTATGCGCTTTATGAAGATGGTTTTACTGAACGAGCGCTATCAGATATAAAAGAAATTTGTCATCTTTCAAACGACCGCTACGTAAAACGGGCGGCCGCGTGGGAACTTGCCCTTTGGTATGCGAACAAACAGACGAAAGAAGCAGCAGAAATGGCGCTATCGTATATCGAATTTGCGAAAGAAAAAGAAACAGATCCGGATAAACGGCGCCGTATAGCAATCGTTGAAGCAGAATGTTTGCTCGCAATTGGCGACAGAAAGAGCGCACAACAACGACTCCACGCACAATTACAACGTCACATACACCCTGATCTTTATTTAGCTTTAGCAAATGTAGCAACAGAAGTTGAACAAAAAACGTATTGGATCAATAAAACATTCGAACATTTTACACGCCAACCGATATATTTCAGTTCTCATGATGCAACCGAAGTTACGTACGACCATTTACAGACGACGTTAACAGATGCGATAGACGGACCGAAAGTATCGGTTATTTTGCCTGCCTACAATTCAGAAAAAGGAATAGCCACTGCGATCGACTCGATCTTAACGCAAACGTGGCATAACATTGAATTACTTATCGTCGATGATTGTAGTACAGACAGAACGTTTGATGTCATAAAACGGTATGCAGAACAGGATGATCGGATTCGAATATTTCAAACAGAAGAAAATAGCGGACCGTATGTAGCACGAAACATCGCACTTGAGCATGCAACAGGGGACTTCGTGACAGTGAACGATGCCGACGATTGGTCCCATGCGGAAAAAATAGCGATTCAAGTAGCACATTTACTTGAAAACGAACACGTCATCGCTAATACGTCCGAACAAGCTCGATTAACAGATGATTTACAGTTTTACCGTCGAGGAACACGCGGAAAATATATATTTTCAAATATGTCGTCGCTTATGTTTCGCCGCCAAGAAGTGTTAGATACGATCGGCTATTGGGACGAAGTGCGCTTTGCGGCTGATGGAGAGTTTAAGCGCCGACTTATAAAAACATTCGGTAGTGAACGAGTCATTGATTTACAGACGGGCCCATTATCGTTTCCACGGCAATCGAGTTCTTCCTTAACAGGAAGTTCTGCTTTCGGTTACAACGGACATTTTTTCGGTGCACGTAAAGAGTACTTTGAAAGTTTTTCAACGTATCATCATGAGCATGCGGACTTATATTATGAAAGAAATGCGAAGGAACGTCCTTTTCCTGTACCGCAACCGATGTTACCGCAGCGTATAAAAGGCGAAACGAATCATGTTGATGTCGTCATCGTTGCAAACTTTTATAACTTGAGCGAGGAAGAAGCGGAACGAATCATAGAAAAACTTGATGTCCACGAAAAACTAGGCTTGACAACAGGGCTCGTGCAATTGAAACCGTACGACTTACGTAGGGGTAGAACGACGCATCCTGTTATTCGTCAGCGAATCGACGGAAAAGCGGTGCGACGCCTCGTCTATGGTGAAATTGTTAGGACGAACCTCGTCATCGTCTCGAGCATAGCTAGTTTAGCGGACGTTCAACAATTTGTACCGGAAATTTCGACAAAAGGTACTTTAATTATAATAGATGAAATAGGGAAAATGACGTATAATGGTACGATAGGATTAAACCGAACGTTACGCGAACTCGTTCATCAAACGATGGACTACTTTGACCGGCGAGGACGTTGGTATCCATTAAATGAAGACGTACGAAAACGACTATATTCGACACGGAAAAAAGAATTAACATACATTTCTCTAGCAACAGATAATTGGGTGAAAGAAAATGAAAGATTTCAAGATACGTATAAAGAAAGAATTCGCCCATGGATGACAAAGGTTGAGACGTCGTAAACAAAATTGAAAACAGGAGGTGAATACGATGGAACAGTCCACACAAAAAGACGAAAGGCTTCGTCATGAAGAAGAACTTATGACGGAGATCGTAACGACGAAAGAAAAAATTGCGCAAAAAGAACGCGACATAAAAGCAAGTGAGCGGGCGATCAAGCAGATTGAGCAAAGTAGAACGTGGAAGTTCGGACGAATGTTTCGCTTTTTCAACAAATTATTTCGTTCAGAAGCGAAAGAACAACTGCTTGCTGAACGTAATAGATTACGAGAAAAACTCGTAGAGAAAAATGAACAACTTATCTCACTTCGTGAAGAAACTGAAGCGATGCGCTTACTCGACGAACGGACGAATAAATACCGTATAACAGAAACCGTTCGTGCGTTAAAGCAGAGCGGTGAACTATTACCGTACATCGATCGAGTTGTTACAGATAAAGAGCAAATCGATGAAAATTATAAAGAAGCGTTAACGTATGCCGCACGTCTATATATGAACGAAGAAGAGCCGTATAAACGTGCAATTTATGAGAAAATTTTCGCCGGCTTATCGATCGAACAAATTCCAGAACTAATGATTCGTATCGGATTAGTAGATGAGGCTGTTCCATTAGTAAATGCCTCTTCTTTTCGTGCAAGTTTATCGATGCGCATGCGTAAAAAACAGTTGCACGATCACTTACCAGAATTTGCATTAGACGATAAACGAACAGCCTATGACTTTGCGAAAGTCCTACAACTGAACGTACCAAAAATAGACGAAACGATTTATGACGTTGCTCATCTACCGGAAAAAACAGGCGTTGCCATTAAACCGGCAGATGCAGCAGGTGCCCGTGGCGTTTATTTAGTTCACGATGTCGATGATATTTATGACGTACGTCATGCAAAAAAACTAACAAGCTATCAAATGTTAGTAGAAGCGATGCAAAAAGATTTAGTAACTGGAGCAGTTGCTGCCGACGAATGGATCGTCGAAGAGCTCATTTATGAAAACCGTACGTTAAAAACGCCAGCACGAGATATAAAATTTTATGCTTTTTACGGCAAAGTAGGACTCGTCTTAGAAATTGTTCGTGATCCTGAACTTAGACAATGTTGGTGGCTACGCGACGGCACGAGAATTACGACAGGAAAATACGACGATCAATTGTTCGTCGGAAGCGGTGTGACAGAAGCGGAAATACAACTAGCAGAAAAGGTAAGCGCACAAATTCCCGCGCCATTTGTTCGCATCGACTTTTTACGTTCAGAAGATGGGTTAGTATTCGGTGAATTCACACCGAAACCTGGGAACTATGATGACTTTGATCAAAGGACGGACCAACTATTAGGAGATTATTTTTTAGAGGCAGAAGGAAGACTAACGAATGACTTATTAAACGGAAAACAGTTTGAATCGTTTCAGCAGTTTATTCGCGAAACAGAACGACTAAACGTATGACTTGTAACGTAGGAGGAAACAGAACATGTCCGACATGAACAGTGAATGGTTGCCACATCTACACCCCGAAGTCATTTCGGAAGTAGAAGGGAATTATTTGGATGCTTACGTCGTCGCATTAGAAGGATGGCGCCGCGGCTTAACGTTACGTTGGCACGTGAAAAACTCAGAAAAATTTAACGAAATAAAGACGTGGTATGTCGATCATCCTGGTTTATTGTTCTCTTTACACTCAGAAGAAAAATCACATTACTTTTTTCGAACCCGGGGCGATAAAGTAACGACCGATGCAGTCGAATGCGCCATGGATAAAGAAGTGACGAAAAATATGTTACAAAAAGAAGATGTTCCGGTTCCAATTGGAAAAGAATTTACAAATATCGCAACGACAGAAGAAATCGTAACGTACGCAAACGAACTAGGTTACCCAGTCGTTTTAAAACCGACAGATGGAAGCTTTGGACGTGGCGTCATGACGAACATTACGACAGACGGCGAGCTAGAAGAAGCGTTAGCTTACGTACGCGATGAACTGGAAGAAGATCATATTATTGTTGAAAAACATCTTACCGGAAAAGATTATCGGCTATACGTCGTCGATCGCGAAGTAGTCGGTGCTATTTTACGCGTTCCACCGAATGTAGTTGGCGATGGTGTGAATACGATCGAAGCATTGATCGATATTAAAAATAAAGAGCGTGAACTAAATCCGCGCCTCGTCAGTTGCCCGATTAAGATTAATCAAGAATTAGTAGACTTTATCCGCCGGTCTGGTTACACGTTAAAAACGGTTCCGGAAAAAGGAGAACAAGTCTTTTTAAGTGATAAATCGAACATTTCAATCGGTGGTGACCCAATCGACAAATTGGACGAGCTGTCCGATGAAATGAAAACGTTAGCCGTAAACGCATTGCGTGCTATTCCTAATTTACCCCACGGTGCCGTCGATATGATTATTCATGAAGACGATACGGGGAAACAGACGGGATATATAATCGAATTAAACCCAACTGCACAACTCGGCGGCATTTTATTCCCGATAAAAGGAAAAGCACGCGACATCCCGAAAGCAATTATCGACTATTACTTCCCGGAGACGAAAGGTGTTCAGACGGATAAAGAAAAAGTATATTTTGACTTACATGATGTCGTCGAACCTTTAATATCAAGACAAGGGACGATAGCAACGGTATCACCTGCTCCGATAGGAAAAATTCATATGAAAAAATATACCGTTTTTGGTGATGTGACAAACGTAGGATATCATTTAGGGCTTAGAAAACAAGCGTTTGAACGAGGTTTACACGGATTCGTCCTACTTAACGGCGAAGATTCTATTCAAATTATTGTAGCGGGTACAGATCCAGTAATGGTCGATGATTTTAAAAATGGGATATTTGAAGACAAAGAACGTGCAACAGTAATTGACGTTGAAGCAGATGATTATGACGGTTATGTAAAAGTTGGCTTCGATTCAAGAGCAAACTTTAAAACGTTAGAAGAAGAAATCAATTTAATGCGAGAAGAAATAGAACAGCAAAATGAAGAAATTAAAAAGCTAGAAATGAGACGTCGTAAATTACAAAGAAGTTTCTCATGGCGTATTACAGCACCGATTCGCCTAGGAGGAGCAATTGTGAAAGCTTTGAAGAAATAATAACTTAGTCAAAGGAGTAGGAACTTTGAAGAACGTCAGAGGTGTAAGTTTACCACAACTTCCTAATGAAATTGTAAGAAATGCTCGTAAAACGAGGCTGGATTCCTTTGCCGTTGCTTTAGAAGGGTGGCGCAGAGGCTTAAAACTGAAGTGGTATACGAAAGACTCCGAGCATTTTAAAGATATGATCATTTTTGGTGTGAACCCACCAGGCAGACTGTTTTCCTTGAGTTCAGATGAACGTACACACTATTTCTTTCGGACACGTGGAGATAAAGTGACGAATGAAGCAGTAGAGTTAGCTTCTGATAAAGGTGTCACAAAAGAAATTTTGGCGCAAAAAAACGTCCCAGTTCCTAAAGGTAAGGGCTTTTCCGCCGATACTTCAGATAAGGAAATTATTGAGTTTAGTAGAACACTCGGTTATCCTCTCGTTTGTAAGCCAACTGATGCGAGTCTAGGTGCGGGCGTAGTTACAAATATAAAGAACGATGAAGAGTTCGTCCGAGCACTTGAATACGTACGTCACGAACTTGATTATGATGATGTCATTGTTGAACAACACGTAACCGGACCAGAATATCGATTATACGTCATTGATAACAAAGTTGTCGCCGCATATAATCGGATTCCGGCAAATATTACCGGCGATGGTGTGCATACGATCGAGGAATTAATTGAGTTAAAAAATTACGAACGAAGACAAAACGCTCGGTTAAATAGTTGTTTAATTCATATAGATAATGAAATAATTGAATTCATTAACAAAAAAGGATATGACTTAACGAGTGTACCGAAACGTGATGAATATATTCCGCTACGTGAGAAGACAAACGTTTCAATTGGGGGAGATCCAATAGATGTAACGGATGAAATTTCCGAAGAAGTAAAGCAAATCGCAGTCAATGCGATTAATGCTATTCCGGGGCTTTATCACGCTGGTGTAGATATTATGATAAATGAGGGAAGTAACATCGATGCTCCGGCAGTTGTTTTGGAAATAAACGCAACTGCACAAATTGGAGGAATTTTATATCCGCTAAGAGGAAAAGCAAGAGATATCCCGAAAGCAATTATCGATTATTATTTCCCAGAAACGAAAGGGATCGACACGACAAATTCCAAAATATACTTCGATATGTCGACTGTTTTAGAGCCGATGGAAAATCGTTCTGCTCTTGAAGTAGAAGTTCAAGACGCACCATTGGGTGAGTTATATGCCAGACGTTATGTCGTAAGTGGTGTTGTAGATAAAGAACATTACCACCGTTGGCTAAAATTACGAGCATTAGAAAGAAACCTTCATGGTTACGTTAAAACGCTCGTCTTTGATGAGATAGAAGTTGTTGTCTCTGGAACGGATAAACAAGTTGTAAATGAGTTTAGAAATGTCATTCGTAATTACGATCGTGGTGTAAGGGTCAGACGTATAAGGTCTGAAAAATGGGACGAGCCGGTTACGGTCGGTTTTGATATATTAGAAATGTTTCAAGCGACAAATGCTCGAAGCGCCCAACACCTTTTACGGAAGCTGGAGAAGGAACAAATACGTTTAGCAAGACAAAACGAACGGGTAGAAAAAGACATACAACATATTTTAAATAGTACGTCGTGGAGAATAACAGCACCTATAAGAAAAGTGTTAAAAAACGATTAGGTAAGGGGAGAATTATCAGTGGGGAAGATATTTCCGGAGTGGTTGACAAAACAAATGATTAAAGGGGCACGTGGCTTTAATTTAGATGCTTATGTTATGGCTTTAGAAGGATGGAGGAGAGGTTTAACCTTAACATGGTATTTAAACTCCACAAAAGTAACTAGCTTAAAGTTAATAGGATTCAATCCTTTAGGAAAGTCTTTCTCGTTATACTCTGAGGAATCGGATAAAACTCATCACTTTTATCGCTCTCGTGGGGACAAGGTTTCTAATCAGGCAGTTGATATTGTACAAAATAAATATCTTGCAAAAGAATATTTTCAAGCAGCAAATATTTCAACACCTAAAGGGATAAAATTCAACTATCATTCAAAATATGATGATATATTAAATAAAATAGATTTTTTGGAATTTCCGTTAGTTATTAAGCCGACCACTGGTAGTTTAGGTAAAGAAGTTGTTACGAATATTACAGATTTTGATCAATTAAGGGAAAAAGTTAATAATGCACAACTAAGTGATACTTATGATGAGTTTATAATTGAAGAGCACTTTGAAGGTGAAGAGTATCGTGTTTATGTTGTAGGTAATAAAGTGGTAGCTGCAACAAAAAGGGTTCCAGCAAATGTATATGGAGATGGTGTTAGTACGATATCGGAGTTAGTCGATAAAAAAAATAAACTAAGAAAAGACAATCCGTATCTTGCAACAAAGCCTATACTGATAGATAATGTAGTGATTGATTATCTAGAAAAACAAGACTTGTCTCTAACAAGCATTCCAGCTACAAATCAGGTAGTTTATCTAAAAGGACAAAGTAATATATCTGCAGGTGGGGATCCTGTGGATTTTACGGACGAATTAGATCAAGAAGTTGTGTCATTAGCTGTAAATGCAGTCAAATCAATACCAGGTTTAAACCATGCGGGTGTAGATATAATATTTAATGGTAATAGCGCAAAAGTAATAGAAATTAACGCTACAGCGGATATTGCTATGCATTTATTTCCTGTTAAAGGGAAACCTAGAAATGTGCCTGAAAAAATAATTGATTATTATTTTCCGAAAACAAAAGGCTTTGCAAAAGGGAAATCGAGTATGTATTTTGATTATAGAGAAGTTAATAGTATGTTACGTCGTCAACAAGCCCAGGAAGTAAAATTAATGGATGCTCCAAAAGACGAATTAATAAAAACTCGTTTTATTGTATCGGGTACGGTCCAAGGTGTTGGATACAGAAAGTGGATAAGACAACGAGCGGTTAGCAATGGAATTCATGGATATGTAAGAAATTTAAAAAATGGAAGTGTTGTTGTTATAGCTGCAAGCGATAACAAAGAAACGCTATCACATTTTAAAAAAATATGCCGCAAAGGATCACCTCGAGCAAAAGTTGAACAAATAAAAGAACTTGATTGGAATGGTTCTA
>DATGRY010000114.1:0-16904 GCA_035303165.1 Pseudogracilibacillus sp. | reverse complement strand
ATATATCAATCCGTTTTTTCATGTTTTTTCTCATTTGTTCTGTACATTTTGTTACCTTTGTTATATATTATATATAACAACCATTATAAGAGGGTAATGTAAAAAGTTCTATGAAAACAATTGACAAATAAAGTTTTAAACATTGGGTGACAAAAAAACAACCACCACCGCTCTTGACAAACACGACAATGGTTTGTGTGTGAGGTGTCAAGGGCAAAGGGGACAACTTGATACATGATTAAATTCAATAAATAGGTTACAAATTGAGAGTACAACTTGCCACATCCTTTTTCGGGATTTTTGAGTGGTTGGTAACCTCGATATTATCCTAAAATTAGGGGCAAGTTTTTTTGTCTTAAATAGCTTTAAATTGACAAATACATAAGTTTTTACTAAGAACCTTTTGACAATACGCATGCGAGGATGGGGACAAGAATATGAAACACGAAAGCGATTTTTTCCAAAACTGTTTCAAAACCGCCGAGAGTATGAAACACTGAAGTGATTTTTCCCAAAGCTGTTTCAAAACCGCCGAGAGCATGAAACACTGAAGTGATTTTTTCCAAAGCTGTTTCAGAACCGCCGAGAGTATGAAACACGAAAGTGATTTTTCCCAAAACTGTTTCAAAACCGCCAGGAATATGAAACACGAAAGCGACTTTTTACAAAACTGTATAGGCTCCACCGCGAAATGAGAAACATAACCGCGCTTTTACGCGAAGCCAGTGCAAGTTTTGTTCTTAGACAGCTTTCAACCAATGGAAACGTAAGTTTTTTATTACGAACTTTTTACATTACCTATAAGAGTTCGGAGGGGAGAAAATGACTGATATAAATTGGCTTTTACTTTTACCGTTCATCATCATCCAAATCATGTTAGCAATCAGCGCTATCATCGATTGGGTCAAAGTGAAATCGACGAATGGTCCGAGAATAATGTGGCTATTTATCATTTTAATCGTCAACATTATTGGACCAATTCTATACTTTATTTTCGGAAGAAAGGACTGATCTCTATGCTACACGTAACAAATGTAACGAAAAGATATGGAGGGAAAACCGTCGTCGACGATGTCGAGTTCACGTTACATGAGACAGGGTGCGTCGCCTTAATTGGACCGAACGGCGCCGGTAAAACGACGATTATGCGCATGTTGACGAATTCAATTAAACGAACGAGTGGCACGTTTTATTTGTTCGGTGAAAAAATTTTGGATATTCGACCGTTTATTGGCTATTTGCCGCAACAGCCTGTTTTTTATCCGTGGATGACAGCCCATTCTTTTTTAACTCATTGTGCAAAACTGTATCGAATCCCTCATAGCGTCGCAAACGAAAGAATGAATGAGTTACTCGCAACGGTCGATTTATATGACGTTAAACACGAACAGATCCGAACGTATTCAGGTGGTATGAAACAACGGCTCGGCATTGCGCAAGCACTTTTCCATCGTCCGAAAATATTACTGCTTGATGAACCTGTATCCGCACTCGATCCGCTTGGCCGGAAACAAATGTTATCACTTATGATGCAATTAAAATCGGAAATGTCCATTTTATTTTCGACGCACATTTTAAACGATGCCGAGCAAGTTAGTGACGCAATGATTCTGCTACAAGACGGTGCCGTCGTCGAAGCTGGAACGATGAACGATTTACGGGAAAAATATGCAACAGCGGCAATCGAACTTCACTTTTCCTACGATGCAGGGATGTATGAGCGAAAACTGCAAACAGCGCCATTCGTTAAAAATACATCATTACAAGAGAATATGCTTACAGTAGTCGTAACCGATGTCGAGCTCGCTCGACAATGGATTTTACACATTTGCAATACGGAAAATTGGCCTTTAACAACATTCGCTATAAAAGAAGCTTCATTAGAAGAAATGTTTATGAAGGTGGTGGAACGATGCAATGGATGACGTTATTTAAAAAAGAAATGCATGAAAAATGGCACAATAAAATGGTCATTTGGTTTCCGTTACTATTTATTTTACTTATGATTATGGACCCGTTAACGTACTATTTTTTACCTGAGCTAATGGAGGTAGTTGGTGGTGTTCCCGATGGAGCTATTTTCGAACTACCCGAACTAACAGCAACAGAAGTTATCTTTATAAGTCTCGAACAAATGAGTTTTTTAGGTACGATCACAATTGCACTCGTTACAATGGGGACGATCGCGGGAGAAAGGAAAAGCGGTTTGCTTGAAATGATGTTAACGAAACCGATTCGGTCACTCCATTTCATTACGAGTAAATGGATTTTATACGTACTTTTAATCGTCGGAGCTTTTTTCATCGGTCTTTTAAGTTCTGTCTATTACGTTGCTATTTTATATGAGCAGTTACCACATACTGCAATTTTACAAATATTTTTCTTTTATAGTACGTGGCTCATCTTCGTGTTATCGATATCACTCTTTTATAACAGTTTCATTCGGACGCCGGGAGTCGTTTTTGCATGCACGATCGCAACGTTAGCTTGTTTAAACTTACTGAATCAATTATTCGGTCACATACTTACGATGTTTCCGAATCAACTTTCACATCACCTCGAAGCTACTTTATTAACTGGTACGATTAGTCGAGAATTGATCGGAACGGCATCCGTTACAACAATCTGTTCTCTCTTACTCGTTTTATTAGCTGCTTTTTTGTTCGAAAAGTCAGAGCTTATTTGACGAATATGGTATCATATATAAGGGGCGATCTTTACGTAAAAAGCACAACAACGGTAAACGGAGGGATGTCGGAATGAAACGATATGTAACGTTCATCTGTATTGGACTTAGTATCATCGCTGTCATTATTAGTTTTCAATTCGACGTTCGTTGGAACGGGATCGTCGCTTGGGGGCTTGCAACGATTTTTTTACTCTTTGCCGCCTATTTTACGAAATATATACCTGAACATGAAAACGAACATGAGCATCAAGATGAAGAAGGACATCGTGCGTTATAATAAAAAAGAAGCAACCTAACGTCGTTTACGTTTCAATCGTTACGTTTAAACTGTAACCTACATGAGTAACGCTAGGTGAGCTTCTTTTTTATATCGTTTATTTTTTCTTCCGTCGTGACATCTTTTCCCGTTCACTCTGATTTAAAATACGCTTTCTTAACCGGATAGATGCCGGGGTAACTTCACAATATTCGTCATCATTCAAATATTGAATCGCTTCTTCTAACGACATATTACGCGTTTTGCGAATGATTGACGTTTGATCCTTATGCGCAGATCGAATGTTCGTTAAATGTTTTTCCCGTGTAATATTTACCGTTAAATCATTTTCGCGGTTATGTTCGCCGACGACCATACCTGCATATACTTCCGTACCTGGCTCGACGAAAATTGTTCCACGATCCTCGAGCTGTAAAATGCTATACGTCGTCGCTTTTCCATTTTCTGAAGCGATGAGTACACCTTGGCGTCGACCGCCAACGAGTCCTTTTATCATTGGACTATATTTACTAAAAGTATGATTCATAATGCCGTAACCACGTGTTTGCGACATAAACTCGGTCGAATACCCTAGCAAGCCGCGCGTTGGTACGTGAAACAGTAAACGAACTTGTCCTGTTCCGTAATGGATCATATCGATCATTTCCCCTTTACGCTCACCAATTGATTCCATTACAGCTCCTGTATATTCTTCCGGTACGTCGATTTGTACCCGCTCAATCGGTTCACATAACACACCGTCTATTTCCTTTACAATTACTTCCGGTTTTGAAATTTGTAATTCAAATCCTTCGCGGCGCATATTCTCAATCAAAATCGAAAGGTGTAGTTCCCCACGGCCAGAGACGAGCCAAGCATCTGGTGATTCCGTTGCCTCTACGCGCAAACTTACGTCTGTCTCGAGTTCCGTTTTCAACCGTTCCGCAATTTTTGTTGCTGTTACATGTTTACCCTCTTTTCCGGCAAATGGGCTATTGTTTACAACGAATGTCATTTGTAATGTCGGTTCATCGATATGAAGTGGCGGAAGTGGTTCAAGGTGATTTATCGAACAAATTGTCTCACCAATATTAATTTTTTCCAAGCCCGATACAGCAACGATATCACCAGCTTTTGCTTCATTAATTTCCGTCCGTTCTAATCCGAAAAAACCAAACAATTTCGTCACACGAAAATCCGCTTCGGTTCCATCTTGCTTCATGACGACGACACGATCACCAACGCGAATCATGCCTCGTGCAATACGACCGATCCCAATTCGTCCTACATAATCGTTGTAATCGAGTAATGCAACTTGTAATTGCAACGGCTCATCGTCATTATCAATCGGACCGTCTATCTGTTCAATAATCGTATCGAAAATTGGATCCATCGTCGCTGTCTGCTCATCTGCATCATAGCCAGACGTTCCTTTCAGTGCGGAAGCAAAAATAATTGAAAAGTCTAGTTGCTCATCCGTTGCCCCGAGCTCAACGAATAAATCAAATACTTCGTCAATTACTTCCGTCGGGCGTGCATTTTCACGGTCGACTTTATTAACGACAACGATCGGTTGTAAATCTTCCGCCAGTGCTTTTTGTAAGACGAAACGTGTTTGCGGCATCGTCCCTTCAAAAGCATCGACGACTAAAATGACACCGTCGACCATTTTCATAATTCGTTCTACTTCCCCACCGAAGTCAGCATGACCTGGTGTATCTAATATATTAATCGTTTTATCTTTATACTTTACCGCAGTATTTTTCGCTAAAATGGTAATGCCACGCTCTCGCTCAAGCGCATCTGAATCCATCGCACGTGACTCCATTTGTACATGTTCTTCAAAGGTACCAGAATAAGCTAATAATTGATCGACTAACGTCGTTTTTCCGTGATCTACGTGGGCGATAATTGCAATATTACGTACATCTTCACGTCTTTTCATATTGTATACTCCTTTAAATCGTTACATTTTAGTAACTACTTCATATTCCATTGTTAAGTATACCATATGGTTGAATGTACGTACTTCGTAAGCTGCTCTTTACTCTTCTTCTACGAAAGCATTTGTTTCTTTGTCGCGCCTACCGAACCGTTCGACATCTTCAACCATACCGACATCTTCTTCACTATGAATAAACATTTCATTGTAGCTACTTTTATCTTCGAAGAAATCAGACGGCGTATCACTCGTCCCATATTTGCTCACATCTTGCCACGCATCTTCTTTATCGTATTGTACAGTTGCACCTTCGATAATCGCATCTTGTCGACCACGTTTGCTTTGTTCTGTTTGGTATCCAGATTGCTCTTCATTCGCATGTTCGACACACGTATCTGCCGTCGGTAGCACACGAAGTCGTTCATATGGTATATCCATACTACAAACGCGACATATTCCATACGTTCCATCCTCAAGCGCGTGAAGTGCTTCATTTATTTTTTCCAATTCCTGTTCTGCATGTTCTTGCAACGTAATATCTTTTTCTCGTTCATACATTTCCGTTCCACTATCCGCTGGATGGTTATCGTAACTCGATAATTCTCCCACCGCCTCGATAAAGGACGTTTCTTCTTGAAAGTTACTTTGCAATTTTTGAATCAGCTTGCTCTGTTCACTTAATAACGTACGTTTTAGATGTTGTTTCTGAGCAGCCGTTAACATGTACGTTTCCCTCCATTTTTCCATCGTATATTTGTAAACACTTGTCCTATATTTTCGATGAAAACTCATTCATACTATGTGTTTTATACGCAAAATGATTCTTTATTTTTAAATAAAAAGTATGTTAATATGTGGGTACATGAAACAAATATAAAATAAAGGGAGGACACTTATTGATGACGAGGCGGACAGTCGGGTTTATTGGTACTGGTGTGATGGGAAAAAGTATGGCGATGCATTTATTGAAAGCTAATTACCCTTTATGTGTCTATACACGAACGAAAGAAAAAGCTGAAGAACTAATCGAACGAGGTGCTGTTTGGAAAGATAGCATTAAAGAGTTAGCTTCTACTTCGGAAATTATTATTACGATGATTGGAACACCGAAAGATGTCGAAGAAGTGTATTTTGATGATGATGGTATTTTAGCCCATGCACAACAAGGAACGTACGTAATTGATATGACGACGTCAAAGCCACATCTTGCAGAAAAAATTTACGAAGCTGCAAAAGAAAAGCAATTACATGCACTCGATGCTCCTGTATCAGGTGGAGATGTCGGTGCTAAACATGCTACATTAACGATTATGGTCGGTGGGGATCAAGCCGATTACGAAGACATGTTACCGTTACTTAAAATATTAGGAAATAACATTCGTTTACAAGGACGTGCCGGTGCAGGACAACATACGAAAATGGTTAACCAAATATCAATCGCACCGATGATGATCGGGTTATGTGAAGCGCTCATTTATGCGGAGAAAGCCGGGCTCGATCAGGAAGACGTTCTCCGCTCTATTTCTTCAGGTGCCGCTGGTAGCTGGTCTTTAACGAACTATGCCCCTCGAATGATCCGCGGCGATTTCGCTCCAGGTTTTGCGATTAAACATTTTGTAAAAGATATGAAAATAGCTTTAGAATCCGCCCAAGAAATGAATCTGCAAACCCCCGGGCTCGCGCTAGCGTTACAAATGTATGAAGAGCTCATGAACCGTAGTGAAGGCGAAAGTGGTATTCATGCATTACTGAAACATTATGATGACACGTTGTAAGAGAGCGTAGAAACAGCATCATATTGCATTATCATTTACAACATGGATCAATTCACTGCCTTACAGCATCATTTTCAAGTCCATGATGCCGTATTTAGTATCCTTTTGGAAAAAGTAAATAAGGTGCAAAACCTTTCCGTGGCGTGTTCCAGCGGTATTGATTACTCGTCCATTTTCACCGTTGTGCACTCCACCGGTAATATTCAGTTAGCTTTTCTTTCCATGGGGCACTCCAACGGAGAGCCAATTTTACTATATTTTCCGCAGCACGATCCAGCGGTGACAATAATCCGTCCAAGTTACCGCTACAGAAGCCTGTGGAAACTTCAGTGTACCACTCGTTACCGCTGGACCCTCCAACGGAAATGGAATCATCTTAAAACTCACCGTAGGACGACCTAGCGAAAAGAATATTCACAAGACATTTCCGAATACGCCTTTTTCTGAATCATTCTGTCAAACTACGTGAATTGTTCGAAATCGTTATGTATTCCGCGCTCTTAAAAATTAACGACGGAAATCTGCATCTAAAGCGTTAAGCATTCTACACTCTAGGATGAACGAATAAAGAAAATATATCCGGATAGGTAAGCATCCCACACCGAGCAATTTACAACCGGATAAGTAATATGTGTCAAACACAAAAAGCTGTCCTCACCATTTTGTACGCAGCATATGCACGTACATGTAACTTCGAGTACAGCTCTTTTTATATTTTTGCAAGATAGAGTTTAAAAAGTTACGTTAGTCGTCATCTTTTAATTGCATTAACTCCTCTGTCTGCGTTTGTAATTTATAAATGGATTGAACGACCGTTTGAATCGACGTGGCAATTTCTTGTTCTGAATGACGTTGTTCTTCACTATATTGCTCGAACACTTCCATTTCATTCGCTATATATGTTGCATCTTCTTCCACTTTTTTAATAATCGTCGACACTTCCCCCATTTGGGCTGCCGTTTGATCGGCTAATGTACGGACTTCTTTGGCAACAACAGCGAATCCTTGGCCATATTTACTCGCATGTGCCGCTTCAATCGTCGCATTTAATGAGATGAGTTGTAATCGTTTCGCAATCTCACTTACTGCTTCGTAAATAGTCGTTAATTTTTTCGTCTGTTCTGTTACGACGTGAACGCTTTTACTGAGTCGTTGTAATTGTTTCTCTAACTGCTCCGCTTGTTCTACTGAAGAAGTACTCGTCGATGAAATTTCTTCCGTTGACTCAACAATTTGGTTAATCGCATCTTTAATTGCAGCTGATGTTTCCACGTTATATACGATGTTTAAACAGCCACTGCCGTCAGCAAACGGGAACGTATGCGTCTCAATTTCTACACCGAACACCTCTTGCGGTACTGTTCTTCGAATGATTCGTTTCTCTTCCAACGCAATCGCTGAGGTAGAATCTGGTGGTAGACTTTTCCCTTCAGCTAAATCGATATTGATGTTTGAATCATAATCCCTGAAAAAAAGAATTTCTAAATCGGGATCGACAACGAGCAACCTAAACTTCCCGCCGATTACTTCATAAAATAACTGTTCGTGTTTCGTTAAGAAACTTATCCACTCATCTAATAACGTCACGTACTCCCCCTCCTTTATCTCTATTATACCCATTCTAACCGGCCAGTTAAAATGAGCGATTGAAGTGAAAGTAATAACTGGTAATTTTCTACCGAATCTCGTAAGTCTTTTTTCAATTTATCTTCAATTCTCCGTATTCGATAACGTAATCCACTAACGGATAAAGAGAGGTCCAACGCTGTTTGTTCTAGGTTTCCACCATTAATTAAAAAGTAATATAACGTTTTTAACGTTTCTTCACACGTTACTTTGTTATGCTGATATAATGGTTTGAGTTCATTTTCTGCACTTTTTAAAACTGTATCGATGTTGTTCTCATTAATTAACGACCCAACGATGCCGATTGATTCAAACGACGTAATATTTTCTTGAAATTTCGCTAAGCGGACTGCCGCTTTTGCTTGCTGAAACAAATCGGCTGCGCCTGCAATATCTTCACCACGTTCACTAACTCCTGCACTAAACTTTGAACAGGCATACGTCTTTTTTAAATGAATGATAATTCGTTGAATAATGTCATCGATTGAACGATCATTTTCTTCTTCGATCGAGATGAGTAAGTCGATACTATTTACATTCGTCCGTTGTCCAATTAACGTATTTATCTTCTCTTTTTGACAAAAGTCTGTCACTTCTTCCATGATGTTTTGGTGGAAATCGAATTCATCGGAAATACTTTCGGAAAAAAACGTATAATGAATAACTGCAATATAATAAGGGTTTTCTAAATTGAGTTGTAAATAGTTGCCGCGTTGAATAATTTCTGTTTTATCCGTATAATCATCGTTAATTAATTCTTCTAAAAACTTACCTTTCATCCGCTCAAGTGTTTCAAATTTTGCTTTTTCATTTAATAAATAGAGCGAACAAACAGAAGAAATCCGTTCGATAATTGTCTCTAACACTTCTGAACATTTATCTTCTTTATCTAAAATGAGAGAGCAATATCCGTAAATTTTACCTTGTAAATAAAACGGCGTCATCAATCGTTTATGGTTTTTCAGCGTAAATAATTTCGTATTGTTCATCGTACGCGTAATTTCATTTAGACACGATTTGCTTTTTGGATAGTTATCTTCTACATACTGTTTAAAACACGTTTTGATCTCTTCTTTATCAACTGTTAATGAAGTCGAATATGCAATCGTTCGTAAATATTGATCTTCAATCAACAATGGCACGTCTAAAATGTCCTCAATTACTTCTGAAATAGTATGCAAATCATTTCCTTTAATAATTTCTTCTGTTAAACGCTTTTGTACTTCTGCAGTTTTCGCCAAGTTATTTCGTTCGTGCAATAATTTATCGTACGTTTCCTCGAGTTCTAAAATAATGGGACGCTCTTTGTAATAGTTTAAAAAGTCAGCCGCTTGTTCACCCCATGCAGCGACAGGCTTTCCGATCCAACGACATACGTCATCGCCTTTTCCTTTACACGTCGTTTCTTTAAAAATAATTAACTCATCGAACAGCTTACTAATGTACCCACTCGCATAGCCGACTAAAGTAAAACATACTTCATAATCCGCGACACCGAATAACTTTATATGTTCTTCCGCTTCGTAGGAGTAATGCCACGTTCCACTCATCTGTTTAAATACATTGCCGTTTTTTTCATCAATCTCTACTTGAACACCATCGACGTACGTGTGCCCTTTTTTCGTATGGAGCATCGGACCTAAAAAAACCATTTCTCTAATATTTAAATTACTTTCATTTTTAATCTTTTGCGCATCTTTTTGACCGAGTTCCCAACCGTAACGTAACAAAAATCCTTTCATACGTTCTAAGCCTATATTATTAATTAAATCCTTCCGTAATTCTGCAAAGGCTGCGGAAGAAATTAATATATGGCGTTCATTGTTCATATATAAGCAATTATCTTTCGTCGTTAAACTCGTTACTTTTAGGCTCATTTTGGCGTGCCACTCCCTCGATTTAATCAAGCAATTCTATTTCCATATCAGATGTCGGTACCGTTTTACAAGCTAAAATGTACCCCTCATCTCGTTCATCATCAGACAATGCACCTTTTGAATACAGTTTAAATTTATAATCTCCATCGACGACATACATTTTGCACATACCACATCCACCATTTGCACATCCGTACGGTAACTTTGTCATCTGCTTACGTGCCGCTTGTAAAATATCTTGCTCATCATTTACAACGAAAGTTTTGTCGTAAAACGTTATTTTATACATATTCTCGTTCCCCTTTTTACAGTAAAGTTCATGTAAACGCATACATCTAAATGTTGAAAATTGCAAATATGGATAAAAGTAGGGGGCAATTTGTTCTGCCCCCCTATGCCGTATGCTTACTTCAAAGCAAGACAAATGTTTTTCGGCTCGGAGAAGAATTCAATTGCATATCTTCCACCTTCACGGCCGATACCGCTATTTTTCATTCCGCCAAAAGGTACACGTAAATCACGAACGAACCAACAGTTCACCCATACTGTACCTGCACGTACTTTATGAGAAACACGGTGTGCACGTGTTAAGCTTTCCGTCCAGACGACGGCGTTTAAACCATATTGTGTGTCGTTTGCAATTTCAAGTGCCTCATCTTCCGTATCGAACGGAATAATCGTTACAATCGGACCAAAAATTTCTTCTTGTGTTAAACGTGTTTTCGGATTTTCTTGAATGTAAATCGTCGGTTCTAAATAGAATCCCTGTTGTAAATATTCCGCTAGTTCAGGACGCTTTCCACCTGTAACTAATGTTGCATTTTCTTCTTTGGCAACATCTAAGTAACTCGTTACTTTATTATAATGTTCTTCACTTACGACAGGACCCATGTTCGTATTTTCATCTTGCGGGTCACCGACGACTAATTTTTCAGCCGCTGCCTTAAATTTCTCAACGAATTCATCCATAATGCTTCGTTCTACTAAAATTCGCGACCCAGCTAAACATACTTGACCTGAGTTTAAAAATGCTGCATTAATCGATTCAGGTACAGCTTTTTCAAGATCCGCATCTGCAAAGACGATATTTGCGGCTTTTCCACCTAATTCGAACGATACATCTTTTAACGTTTCTGCGCCAGCTTTCATAATATGTTTTCCAGTTACTGTTTCTCCCGTAAAGGAAATAACGTCCACTTCTGGATGCTCTGTCATAAATTGTCCTGTTGAGTTGGTTCCGAAACCGTGTACGACGTTAACGACTCCATCTGGCAAACCTGCCTCTTTCGCAATTTCACCAAGTAAAGACACAGTCATCGGTGTTGCTTCAGCCGGCTTAATAATGACCGTGTTTCCAGCCGCTAAAGCCGGACCTAACTTCCACGTCGTTAACATAAATGGTAAGTTCCATGGTGTAATAAGTGCTGCAACACCCACTGGCTCATAACGTGTATAGTTTAAATAATCTTCATCCATCGGGAACGTTTCTCCACCCATTTGATCGACAAAGTCGGCAAAAAACTTCATGTTTTCTGCTGCGCGTGGAATTTCACGGTTAAAAGCAACTGGATATGGCTTACCAACATCAAGTGCTTCTAAACGTGCTAATTCTTCACGTCTTTCCATAATAATCTCTGCCATACGACGGACCTTGTCTGTACGTTCACTTAATGGCATCGTACGCCACGGACCATTTTCAAAAGCATCGCGAGCCGCTTGACATGCACGGTCGACATCTTCTTTCGTTGCTTCGTGAACGACAGCAATCTCTTCTTGTGTCGCGGGGCTCGTAACGGTAAACGTTTTGTTTGCACTTGATTCAACGTATTCACCGTTAATGTAGAGTTTAATTTCTTTCACTTTTGTTTTTGTTGTCATTTCCTCACACCTCGTTTATTTCGTTATTTATATGTGTACAAGGAAGTTATTTTCTTCCCTTTGCAACGGACTGACCAGCAATACCCCAATGAGAGGATGGAATTTCGTTTATAAGCACACGAATGTTTTCCATCGGTGCATCGAGTGAATTAGAAACAGCTTCAGATACTTCCTTAATCATTCGTTCTTTTTTTTCATCCGAACGACCTTCCATAATCGTAATTTGTACTAGTGGCATATTCATTTCTCCTTTCAGATCATCCTGTACGTTGAATACTAGTCGTAGCAACTATGTGAGCGTTATTCTTTCAAACGTAAACGTGCATAAACATAGTCACATAAACAGTTCCATTATTACTTATTTAGCAAAAGAGACTTCTACCGCACCGATTCCGTCAGAAGTTAACGAGAACACATCACCCGGTTCAATCATAATCGCTTCACCGAGTGCACCACTTAAAACGACGTCTCCAGCTTTTACGGACTGTCCACGCTCGATTAATTTGTTCGCCATCCAGGCGATCGCACGTGCAGGATGTCCCATGACAGATGCGCCTGTGCTCGTTGACACAATCTTTCCATTCTGTTTATAGACCATTCCGAGCAATGCAAGATCAAAATCGTCCGGCTTATGAAAACTGTTGCCAACGATATAACGTGAAGAGGATGCGTTATCAGCAATTACATCAGGTAATGTAAATTTAAAATCACGGTATCGACTATCGATAATTTCAAGAGCAGGTGCAACATATGCAGTCGCTTGTAAAACATCTGTAACAGATACGTACGGTCCGTCTAAATCCTTTTCGAAAACGAACGCAATTTCTGGTTCAATCTTCGGGTGAATAAACGGATCGAGTGATATTTCCGTCCCCTCACTAACTTCCATATTGTGATGTAGGACCCCATAGCACGGTTCATTTACATTCATTTGTTTCATTTTCGCTTCGCTCGTTAACCCTAATTTATAACCAGCTAATGATGATTTACTGTGAGCTAGCTTTTTCTCTAACAAAATATGTTGAATGTCATATGCTACCTCTACATCTAGTTCCGGATAGTCTGCAGTAAATTTATCCACTTCTTCTGCATTTTTCTCCGCCTGAAATAGTTGTTCAGCAATTTTTTCTTTTGTTTCAGCATTCATCCGTAAAATCCTCCTCAAAAAATTAGAACAATAGTTAATGTCATATACAACATACTATTGTTATAAGCGTAATCTATGTTGTCACTTGTTTATTGAAGTCACAGACTATAAATCCGTGACGTTTACACGCTTCCGTATTTATACAGTTTTACGAAAAAGAAACTTCAACGGCACCGATATGG
This sequence comes from Pseudogracilibacillus sp., assembly GCA_035303165.1. Lineage (GTDB taxonomy): Bacteria > Bacillota > Bacilli > Bacillales > Amphibacillaceae > Pseudogracilibacillus. Next base: position 3,532 of record DATGRY010000114.1, on the reverse strand, counting down.
GCAAACTCAGCTTTAAATGAATCACCTTTTTCAACTGGAACAGCTTTTGCTAATGCTCCAGATAAAATAACTTCACCTTTTAATAACTTTATATCGAATTCACTTAACGCATTTGCTAGCCACGCTACGGCTTCTAGTGGATTACCCATGACCGCGGCACCAGCGGCTTGATCGATCAATTTCCCATTTTTAAATACGTTCATTCCGACATGCGATAAGTCGACATCCGTTAACCGAGTTGGCTGCCCGCCAAGGATCGCTCTTGCTGATGATCCGTTATCTGCAACCGTATCTTCAAACTTTATATCCCAATTCGCAATCCGGCTATCGATCACTTCAAAAGCTGGAATAACGTAGTCCGTTGCTTCGAATACGTCTGCTGCCGTCACGTTCGGCCCGACTAAATCTTCTTTCAAAACAAACGCAATTTCAGATTCAAGCCGTGGCTCTATAAATTGTTCGATCGGTAACACTTCTCCGTCCTGTCGCATCATGGAATGCATAAGATGGCCGTAATCCGGCTCATTTACCCCAAGCATTTCTTGCATCGCACGGCTCGTTAAACCGATCTTTTTACCGACGATTATATCGCCATCTTTTACTTTTTCATCAATTTGGATTAGTTGAATATGATATGCATCTTCGCGCGATAAAGAAGGGAAGCGGTCAGTTAGTTTAGCGACCGCCTCTTTCGATTTTTCTGCCTGCAATAATTCGTGTGCTATTTGATTTATATCCATATCTCTCTATCTCCTTATTTCGTTCAAACGTAACTTCTTTCTATTATGTGAGTGCACTGTTAAACGATTCGATTAACTCACGGCGGTGATAGAAAATTCCTGTTCCAATTTCATCTTCCGTCCACGTAATCGTCGGGAAGTCCGCGTAACTAATATATCCACTACAGTACGCTTCGTTACGGTTTCCGGATGGGTCAAAGAAGTAAACTGTCTGTCCACGTGTAATTCCGTGACGTGTTGGCGTTACTTCAATTTCCACTTTATTACGTGATAAAATGTCTGCCGCTTTTAAGACGTCATACCAGTTGTCAACGAAAAATCCAGCGTGGTGTAATTTTGCATCTGGACCTTTAACGAAAGCAACGTCGTGCGGTGTGTTCGTCGCTGCCATGAAACTTCCAACCATTACTTCACCATCGACCGTAATAATTTTTTCCGTCTGGTGGAAACCGAGTGCTTCTGTAAAGAAACGCGTGACTGTTTCGATGTCGTCTCCAGTTAAGAGTGTATGGTCGAAACGATGCGGTGCAATTCCACGTAATCCTTCTGGCCATGGATCAGGGTTGAATGAGCCTGTTGCTGATCCTGGTTGTTCAATTTCTGTATATAGCTCTACGTCGTGTCCCGTAGGAATGGTGAAACGGATAGCTTGCCCTTCCGCTAAGCGCGTACCTTCAGAAACACGTGATAACGTACAACCGAAATCTTCTACCCTTTTCTCTAAGCGAGCTAACGCATCATCATCTTTAACTTTAAACGCAAAGTGATCCATTCCCGCAGTATCAGCTTTTTGTAATACGACACTATGGTGATCGTACTCGTCCCATGCTTTTAAATAAACACGGTTTTCATCGCGTCCCGTTTCTTCAAGACCGATAATATTCGTATAATAATCGACTGACTCTTCTAAATCTAATACACGTAACTCAATACGCCCAATTCGCATAATATCGCTCATCTTCATATCCCTCCGAATGTAATAATTTTATAGTTGTTTTAAAGCAGCTTGGCAACAGAGCATATCTTCTTCCTCTGAACCTCCACTAATACCAATGGCACCGGCGAGTTTATCGTCAGAATAGACAGGATAACCGCCACCAAAAACGACTAAACGATCTGTATGAACAATTCCTGTTCGTAGTGCATCGTGATCCTTTATTAAGTCGAACCACTCGTGTGTCGGAATACCGAATGCTGCTGATGTATACGCTTTATTTTTTGCGATATCAACACTTAGAAGTGCTGCTCCATCCATTCTAGCAAAAGAAATTAAATGCCCACCATCGTCTACAACAGCAATATTGACAGCAATATTTAATTCTTCCGCCTTTTTTATCGCCCCCTTTATTAATCGTTGAGCTGCCTCATACGAAAGAGATTTTTTTTCAATAAATGTCATCAAATGTAACCCCTTTCAAAATAAATACCATTATACACAATGACTTACTAATCAAGGGAAAACTGCAGTTTAATCCCATTTAGTCTTCGTGTGAAAATGTTTACGAAGTGCCTTTATTTATCTTAAGATTACTACAACTTAATTGCTTAAGCAACACCGTTGTTGCATATATCGCAATAATTAGTCTATATTTTCACTTTTTTTATAATTCCTGCATTTTTCTGTCTCTTTTAAAATGTTCTGGCCGTATACAACTTGTCAGCAAGTAGGATCTTATCACTCATTTTATTGTTTTGTTAGGAAACAAAAGTATCTTGCGTCACGCGCAAATACGGTAGAGGATTATTTGCATATGTGTAACTACATACATTGTTGGAAAAGTAGTTATGTTTATATGAACGAGAGGTCTCATTTTCTTTCGATGAGGAATCATTTATATTATATATATAGAAACATCGTTATTATTTATTATACAATACTTTTCTTTAAAGCGGCGACGATGCATGTACGAAAAGTCTGAAGATTTACTCCGACACTATTTAACGCTAACTTCTTACGTGTGATTTAACTCACTATACGTTTTACGACAAACTTGTATAATAGAAAGGGAGTATTGCTTAGGAGGGAAAGACATGGCGAACATACACATTCGTTCGATTTACGATGAGATTGGTGCAGAGGCGATTGAAGAGTTAGTGAACGCTTTTTATCCAAAAGTTTATGCAGACCCAAACTTAATTCCAATATTCGATATTGTCGATATAGATGAAATTATGGAGAAACAGCGTCTCTTTTTAACGCAATTTACTGGAGGTCCAGCTTTATTCAGTGAAACATACGGGGCACCGATGATGCGCGCACGTCATTTACCGCACGAAATTACGCCATCTCGTAAAGATAGCTGGCTCCGTTGTATGAAAGAAGCTTTTGAAGAAATTGGGTTAGATGAACATCCTGCTGGTAAGGAATTTTATAATCGGTTAACACAAGTGGCGGAAATTATGGTAAATACGGAAGAAGAGGATTAACAAGTATTGTAACAAACGTTTTGTCCACTTTCGAATTAGTTTTTAGTAACTCATTCTTTACCGGAACGGTATTTCTTCTTACTGTAGTTATATTGTGATGAAAAAATATATTCAAATAATAGATGTGCGGCAGTTTTCACCGTAATCGGTATATTCCTTTATCGTACAAAGGAACGATTGGAGAAAACTGTCGTTTTCGTTTGTACTATTAAATGAACTGTCGCTTACGTAGCTACAATTCGTAATTGGTGTAGTTCCAGATACGTGAGGGGCGCTACTGTAGCTAGGTGTTGCGCTTCGATCGATTCTAGATATGTGAGATCGTCTTACTGCCATCCTTCAGTGCGACTGTTTCCGATGCGCGG
>DATGRY010000113.1:0-5841 GCA_035303165.1 Pseudogracilibacillus sp. | reverse complement strand
ATATTCGTATTCATACTAGCAACACGCTAGTAAATATAGATATAAGGGGTTGTAAAGATGTACACGATTAAGCAATTGTTAGACGGTTATGAGAAAAAGGAGTTTTCACCAGTAGAAATTACGCAACAATATCTCGAACGCGCAAAGAAGCACGAATCCCTTAATGCGTTTGTAACAGTTACGGAGGAAATTGCACTTGAACAAGCGAAAATTGCGGAACAAAAATGGCAAATGAAAGAAAATGGAAAACTAGAAGGTATTCCACTATCCTACAAAGATAATATTTATACGAAAAACGTACGAACGACGAGTGCATCCAAAATCGATGAAGATTTCGTCCCAAAAGAGAACGCTGTCATCATTGACACACTAAACAAAGAGGGCGCTGTCATGGTTGGGAAAAATAATATGCACGAGTTTGCATTCGGTATTACGAGCAACAACCCGTTTTATGGACCGGTGAAAAACCCATGGAACGAAGCGCTTATTTCCGGAGGATCAAGCGGTGGTTCGGCCGTTTCCGTCGCAACGTATAGTAGTGTCAGTTCGATCGGAACAGATACAGGAGGATCCATTCGAATTCCTGCAGCGATGTGTGGACTCGTCGGCTTTAAACCGACGCAAGGGTTGCTAGCAAAAGAAGGTTTCACAAACATCTCTTGGACACTTGATCACTCTGGGCCGATTACACGTAACTTAGATGATTTGAACATTATGATGGATGCGTTAACGAATGGAAACGTCGCCATTAACGACGCCGTAGCAGAAGATTTACGTGGCGTAAAAATTGGCGTCCCAAAATCATTTTTCAACGAACAAATTGAAGCAGACGTACTTGCGTCATACGAAACAACGTTAGAGAAACTGCAAGAGTTAGGCGCGCATTTAGTCGAAGTGGACGTACCACATGCAACTGATTCCATTCCGTTCATTTTTACCATCGCAATTGGTGAAGGTGGATATACGCACCGCCATCGGAAAAAAACTGCAATCGACAACTATGGGGAGGATGTCCGAAACGTTATGATGGCAAGCGACGATATTCCCGCACTTGACTACATTCACGCTTTAGAGCAAAAAGAAGTAATTACGAATAAAGTGAACCAACTATTTACGGAAGTTGACTTTCTTGCGACGCCGACATTACCTGCATTACCGAAAAAAATCGGACAAGAAGAAGTGCAATTCGGCGATGTAACAGAGCCTATTTTCGATTGTATGATTCGTTACGCATCATACTTTAATTTAACTGGGCACCCAGCCATTTCATTACCAGCAGATGTCGTAAATGGATTGCCTGTTGGACTGCAACTCGCATCAGCGAAATGGACGGATAGCACGTTAATTACTATATCAAAAACGATTGAAAATACGCTATTACAAGACTTTTATAAAGTAAGAGATGAGAAGTTGCGCAAGTTTGAGTAATGTGATAGTTGCACGTCTGACGAATCGACGACTTACTTCCACACATATGCAATATGAGGCTTCATTGCAGTTTTCATCCCGGATCGGACGTGAATAATGCTGTTCGATCCGGTTATTCCCTTTCATTGACGATGATGAACAACAGTCAACGAGATCACACTTCATAAATAATATGATCGAAAGAACTCCACCTTAAAGCTGTACGTAACCTTCTTTCAATTTGCGCCGCTGTCTGTTCTCTTTCTGTTTGCTCTTTCCCCCACGTGTTAAATAACTGATGATCCGGGTGATGTTCGTCATGAATCGCAGCTAAATATCGTTCAAAACCCGATTCGCCACCGACATCCTCCGGCGGTCGCTCTCCCTTTCCACCTAAAAATTTCATTTCCAACGTATCGGTACGCTCCACCTTTTCGAGCGTAATAACGTGCTCCCAACTATCGCCAAAATCATATTCATACACGACTTCTAAAGCGGTCGGGAATACTTCATGTAACCGAGTAAATTGACCGATCATTACCGAAAACTTCTCTTCATCTATATACTCCATAAATTCCGGGTTGTAATCCGGAATAATAATAAGCGGTTTTTCGTTATCTCGTGTAATTGTATAGTCATGTAAATGATAATTTTGCCAATCGAAAACCGTTTGAATGACATAATGGAGCTGTTTAAACGATATCGAAGATGGTACGGACACTTTTCGCCAAATGTGATACCCGTGTAATTGCAACTCCACTTTTAGTACATAGTTTTCTACGTCTAAAGGTGAATCCACTTTGTTACCACGGACAGCTTCGTACCACGATCGCAACGCTTCGGCTATCCTTTCATTCGGATAGTCCCGCTCATCTTTTTCAAAGAAGTTTTGTAACAGTTTACTCGTAAAAAAACTGTGATAAGGCTGGATAATGCTAGATTCATCGATATGTTCTCCCATAAATTGAGCTTCACTAACAGTATTGTTTAACCACGCGGTCATTTTCCGGTTTGCTGTTTTCGCAAAAACAAACTCCCGGCCTTGATCCAAATACAGTTTTACTAATTCTTGTCGAACTCCTTCTAATGCTAACGCTTCTTCAATCGCTTGTAACACGAGCACATCAAACTTTTTAAAGTCCTTCTTTTTCATTCCATATAACAAAATTGGATACCTCGTGATATCATTCATTAATACGATAGCTTTTTTCCGGTTTATGTGTACGATATTTGCATGCCATCGGATGAAACTTTCGGAAAAAGTTTCTGTTTCATCAAGTGTTTGCACATCTTTTTGTCGTATTCCTAACTCCTTTAATAGAGCCTGTGTACATTGGATAATCACTTTTGTTCTCCTATTCACTTTTTTGTAATTCCGCTCGTATATCTTCAAGACGCTCTTCTACCATTTCTATGTCCATAGAATCGTCCGCTAACTGTTGAGCCCTTTCATAACATTGAAGCGCATCTTCAAGAGAACCTTGCCGATCGAGGAAGTAAAAATCTCCAAGACGCATATATCCCCAACTATTTTGTGGAAATTGTACTACGGTTTTTTTATACTGCTTTTCCGCTTCCACCGAATCACCTAACTTAAAATACGCATCAGCTATAGCATAGCGCATATTTTGAATAATGAGCTCACTCGAGTTAGGAAACAACTTACAAAACTCCGTACAGTATGCAATTTGCTTTTCATAGTACGTTTTATCTTCTCTTCCAGCATTTCCTAATACAAGCTCTAGGTCTTGACAGAAATTACTAACGAAAAAGTCCGCTTGAAACGGTTTATGTAAATCTCTAATATCCTGTAACTCAGGACGATGCCAACGCTTTAACCCTTCCCATACTGCAAGCATTCTACTCGCAGCCTTAACGAAATCCTGTTTACTTGCAAACTCCATTCCCTCTTCATACATATCCGCTAGACGCTCCCGTGAAAGATACTCCTCTGATCCGAGCCGATCCCACAACACCCATGCAGCCAAAATGAGAAAATCCTCATCTTCACCATTTAACTCTAGTGAATATGTTTCAAACCAATTCTCCGCTAAATCTTCAGCAGACACGTACACTTTGATATCTTCTAAAAATTCCTCCCGATTAAAAGGGACACCTAACCTTTTCAACCTTTGCTCAATTTCGACCGTACTCATTTGATCGACAAATTTATATGTAACTAACGAAGTTAATTCAGCAATCGGTCTTAATAGCCCGAGCTTCTCATCAATTTGTAAACAGCAACGTTTATACTTTATACCGCTCCCACAATAACAACGCTCGTTACGCCCTATTTTCATTTACATTCCCTCACTTCATATCCGTTTATGTTAAGTCTACCGCAAATGAACAATTTTTAAAACTTCCGTACAACCTTAGCTTTCATAGTCTCGCAATACGCCACACTTTCACATTTATCATCTATGAACACTAGCTCGTAAATTAGGACATCTTTTCGTACAAAATGCGGAAAAAATAAAGAAGACAGGTAAATGTTTAACCCATCTTCTATCTCATTCTAATTGTATTTAATCTTGATTTAAATTTTGCAAAGCTTCATAACTTATTAACTCATTCGTTGTTGCTTTTTTGGAAAAGTGCGTTGTCGGTTGTTCAGTTTGATTAAAATTTAAACTAACAACATGTGGCGACGAATAATGACCCGCGGGATCTAACAAATATTTAGAAAAAATGATCGATTCCAAATCAATATCCGCGTATGCAATTCCTTCTTCATCATGTGGAATTTCTTCACTAATCACTTGTCCATTTGGTGCAATAATTTTCGTACATCCGCCACCGATACGACTAAAGATTTCTCTTTTATGTTCATCTTCCCCACAAATACGATCAATCATATCTTTCGAATGAATCTGAGAAGTCATTAACGTATATGTTTGCGTTGCCACGGCATAATACTTTGATGCAGTCTCATTAGGACCTTTTGATAACAAACTTGATTCATCTTCAAAAAATGCCGGCCACGAAGCAACGTGTACTTGTTCATTTTGCGCATTCATCGCTGCAATATTAAGTGGTATCATATGTTCCCAACATTGGAGTCCGCCAAGTCGACCTAACTCCGTTTCAAAAACCGGCATCGTACTACCATCACCTTCACCCCAAATATATCTTTCAGCATTTGTCGGCTTTAACTTTCGATGTTTACCTATTAGATCTCCAGATGGATCAAACCACAATTGCGTTAAATATAATGATCCTCCATCACGTTCTGTTACCGAAACACAAACGTACACTTCTGATTTTTTCGCTGCTTCACTTAATTTAACGACGGCTTTACTCGGTATCTCAACTGAATTTTTATAAAGTTCTGCATAAAAAGGGGCGCCGTATCCACCTGGATCCCCTGCAAAAATCCACCACGGATAACCCGGAATAAAAGCTTCAGGAAACCCAATTAGTTTTGCACCGTTCGAAGCCGCTTCTTCAATTATAGTGCACGTTTTCTCTATCGTACTTTCCAAATCCAAAAATACTGGTGCAGCTTGTACTGCTGCAACACGATATGATGGATAGTTTTTATACATGAAAACCCCTCCCTGTATCAATATTCACTAGAATAATTGAAAACAATCTGCTTTCGAATCACTTACCCTTTTATATTGTTTTCAAACTTGGATTCGTTCAAATCATAAAGTCATTATGCACAACAGACATTCAACACCTTGTAACATTTAACTTATGAATTAAATACATTCGGTAGCCAAATAGATATCTCTGGTATATATGTTACTAATAGTAAACCGATTACCATGACAATGAAAAAAGGAATTACCGATTTTAATACCTCTTCAAATTGAATTTTCCCTATTGAGGAAGCTACAAATAAATTAACCCCTAAAGGTGGTGTAATATAACCTATTGTTAAGTTTAATACCATCATCACTCCAAAATGTACTGGATCCATCCCAATTTGTTGACTAATTGGCAATAATATAGGCGTTAAAATAACGATGGCTGCAACTGTGTCGATAAATGCACCGACAATTAGGAGAAACAAATTAATTAAGAGCAGTACAACAATTTTATTTGATGAAATTTCCAACAATAGTTGTAAAACCGTTCCCGGAACATTTTCAATCGTTAAAATATAAGCAAATGTAGTAGACAAACCGATCATATTTAGTTTACCTGTCGTTATTCCTTTCACTAGAAAAAGAACCGAGTAGGAAGATATTTCGATCTTCGCTCCCAGCCAACTTCTAGATGATTTCATATAAGAAACGTAACACACTCTTAACATGAACGTTTTCATACTTTTTTATAATCTTCTTGCTCCTTTAAAAACATCGCTTATCTCAAGTCTACAACGTTTTTTTGTAACATCATTTAATGTTTACAAGCAGCAGTTTGTGCCCCTCTACTTTCAAATGTACTTTAACGCTGAAGTTACAACTTGCTTAACATCTTAGT
>DATGRY010000112.1:0-11872 GCA_035303165.1 Pseudogracilibacillus sp. | reverse complement strand
TGAAACAACGTTCATTTTTAATGTAGCGATGAAAGATGGAATTGATTCAGATGAAGCAAATGAAGCATTAGATACCATTAGAGATAAAGTAGATGCAATCGGACTAGACGATTTGCAATTCGAAGTAACGGGACCAGCAGGTATATCTGCAGATACCATTACCTTATTTAAAAATGCCGATTTTGTCTTAATGATTGCAACGATCGGATTAATTTTTATTATTTTAATTGTCATTTATCGTTCACCTTTACTTGCCATTATGCCACTTCTTATTGCTGGAATCGTTTATGGAGTAGTCGATCGAATATTAGGTTTGGCTGGAAAAAACGAGTGGTTTCCTGTCGATGGTTCAGCCGTCTCCATTATGCTCGTTTTATTATTTGCTGTCTTAACAGATTACAGCTTATTCGTATTTTCACGTTATCGTGAAGAGTTGAGAAAACGCGAATCGAAATATGAGTCGATGGATGAAGCGATTTATCACGTATCTGAACCGATTTTCTTCAGCGGTGGTACGGTACTTTTAGCCATGTTAACATTATTTACTACTATATTTGAACCTTATCACCACTTTGCACCGGTATTTTCCATGGCTGTTGTCGTTATACTCATCGCAGGCTTAACATTAATCCCAAGTATTTTCGCCTTAATGGGACGACGTGCTTTTTGGCCGTTCATTCCGAAAGTAGAAGCTGCATCAGAAAGAGAAAAGGGATTTTGGTATAAAGTAAGTCGAATTGTCGTAAAACGCCCCGGCGTAGCGGCAGGAGTATTGTTCGTCATTTTACTTATCGGAGTAGTAAATGTCACGACGATGAAATTTAACTTTAATTTAATGGGATCTTTTCCCGAAGACATTTCCTCCCGTAAAGGGTTCGACATTTTAGCGGAACATTATCCACCTGGACAACTAGCACCTGTGGATGTCATTTTACAATCGAATGAGAAAATTGAACTTGATGAAGCTTTCTTTGAAAGAATTAATACACTAAACGAACAGATCCAGAGCCGTAATGGAATCGACCGTGTCAGTCCTATCATTTCCAATGCCGTCGCTGCTGGAGAAGAAGAGCTCCCACAAGGATTTTTAGCGGAAGAAGAAAGGGCGATAAAACTTCAAGTGACATTAGACAGCAACCCATATGAAACGGAAGCATTACGCACGGTTGAACAACTCCGAAGTGATGCAGAGAACTTGTTGGAGGATAGTGGGCTTTCTACGGATGGTTTCCAATTACACTTTGCCGGACAAACAGCAGAGCAACTCGATGTAGAACAAATGAATAAACGAGATATGATCGTTCTATTCTCTTTCGTCATCATGCTGTTAACGATCGTACTCGGAATTCAAACTCGTTCGATCTTACTTCCTATTTTAATGATGTGTACGATTCTTTTATCGTATACAGCATCGCTAGGATTCGGTTGGTTTATATTTGAGAAAATAATGGGGTATGAAGCAATAAGTTATCGCCTACCAATTTATACGTTCGTCTTTATGGTCGCACTAGGAATCGACTACAACATTATACTCGTTTCACGAATAAGAGAAAAAGCGAAAGAACTACCGTGGCGAGAAGCGGTAGGAGAAGGGCTTGCTTTAACAGGCGGAGTCATTTCTTCCGCTGGTTTAATTCTTGCAGCAACGTTCGGTGTTCTTATGACCCAACCTTTACAAGAACTATTTTTATTCGGCTTTACAATGACACTAGGAATTTTATTAACTACTTTCCTCATTGCTGCCGTATTTTTACCGTCCATGTTAATTTTAACGAACAAAAATACAGGAAAATAAACGAAAGGTACGAACACGTTTATGAGGTATGATTGGACGATCGTAAGGCCAATCATACCTTTTGTATTACAAAAGGGAATGATTCTTGTATGATGACAAGTAGGAGAGCAATGATGACAGCAAAATAGTTCTTCATCCATTATTTCTATAAAAGCGGTGAAACAATGACAACAATAATTATAGTTTTATTCACAGGAAGTATTATCGTCTGGTCTTTCTTTTTATTGGATGCCAGTTTTGGATTAAGAAAAATTGACAAGTTGGAAAATGAGGAAAAGCTCATACACGGTCCATTATTGTCGATCATTGTAGCGGCTCGAAATGAAGAAAAGCATTTAGAAAACAGTATAAGGAGTCAATTAAACCAAACGTATAAACGAATCGAGTGGATTCTTGTCAATGACCGTTCGACGGATGCTACCGGGGAAATCATGAAACGGTTAAAAACAGAAGATAGTCGAATAAAAGTCCTTCAAATCGATTCCTTACCATCCGGATGGCTCGGGAAAAACTATGCGATGTACCGTGGTTCCTTAAAAGCAAAAGGTGAGTTGTTATTGTTTACAGATGCGGACGTCATCTATAAGAAAGAGGCGGTTGCTAAAGGTATTGCTTATGTCAAAAAACATCAATTGGATCATTTAACTGTTGCGCCGAACTTACGCGCGAAAAGCTTTTGGCTAAGGACTTTCATTGCCTTTTTCTTATTTAGCTTTTCTTACTTAAAAAGACCGTGGTTAACGAATGACGATCATTCGAAAAAAGGTATGGGCATTGGGGCTTTTAATCTCGTTTCAAAAAAAGCTTATGAGAAGTTTGGTACACATAAAAGTATAAAAATGAGACCGGATGATGATTTACAGCTAGGTATAAGAATGAAACAGCTAGGCTTTCATCAAAGAATGGTGACAGGCCTTAAACTACTTGAAGTAGAATGGTATGGAAGCTTACGGGAAGCGCTTGTCGGTTTAGAAAAAAACACGTTTGCTGGCTTGCATTATCGAATAAGTATGGTGTTATTTGCGATTTTCGGAATTTTTTCGACAAACATAATCCCGTTTATCACCTTGTTTTCAACTAATCATATTATTGCGATGTTGAGTCTCATAAACATGATGATCATTATTGTCTTATATACAATTGTGATAAGAAAAATGACCTCTTTTTCACCGTGGATGTTCATCGTTTTTCCTATAACAGCTTCTATATTTATATACTCGATCATCCGAGCGACATGTTTAACGTTGAAGCGTGGTGGTATTATATGGCGAGGGACAACATATTCATTAAAAGAACTGCGACAAAACAAAGGTGGAAAATAACGATGGAACGAATATCACCTATCTATACCGTACAGTTAATTGCCTAAACGAATGTACTCCGTTAAAATGGTAATGACTTTTCAATGACGGTAGAAGTTCGTAGAGTCATTTTACCGGGTTATTTGTTGAATCGAGTAGCAACGTCGCATGGTTCGTTTACTAGGAGCATTCCGATTGATCCTCCATCCGGCTCTAAAGCCTATTTCTTTTTAACATCATGATTGCATCAAGCCTACATGCTTTTTATGATCCTCCCTTCATTGGAAATGTTAGCAAGGGGGGTATGGAATAGTTCATATGTTATTGGTAGAAATGTTTCTTTTATGACAGATGATTAAAAAACGGAAGGTGAAACGATGAAATACGAAACATCTAACTCACAAAAGAGTTACACGGGTATCATTTGGGGAGTTTCCATTGTCGCTGTCCTTATTATTTTAGTTATTAATTACATCCCACTTCAGACGAGGGATGATATTTTCGGCATCGATATACATACGTTGCCGTTATTCAATGCTATTTTTAATGGTACTTCTCTCCTCCTGCTTCTATGTGCATTCGCTATGATTAAGAAAGGGAATATTAAGGCCCATCGAAACTTTATTTTTGCTGCGTTTACAGTAACATTTTTCTTTTTAGTTACGTATTTAACGTACCATACACTTGCACCGTCGACGTCCTTTGGTGGTGATGGCGCGTTAAAATATACGTACTATATCGTCTTAATAACGCACATTCTTACCGCGCCGATTCTTTTACCACTCGCTTTATTTACTGTTGCTAGAGGCTTGACGATGCAAAAGGAAAAACATCGGAAAATGGCCCGGTGGACGATGCCTATTTGGTTGTATGTGAATGTAACAGGTGTGCTCGTCTATATTCTTATATCTCCTTACTATTAAATACGATGAGTACTACCGTTTTAAATGCCCGTTACGAGAATATTTGTTCCTGTCACCATTTCAAGGATATACGATAAAAACTTGAATGGCGCCTTGACTAATCCATTTAAAAGAAATTGACCTATATACCCTCCTAAAAAAGCTGGAAGAGCGAATAAGGAATGGTCCCATACTTCTTTATTCGTTCCTCCGAAAGTTACTTGCACCGTTAAACTCGTACAATAAACGAGCAAATATTATGCCAATGTCGTGCTTCGTAATGTTTCTTTATCCATTTTTGCTCCCGAAAAATAGACGAGTAGTGGGGGACCTGGAACACCGAAACTCGTCGTTAAAAAACCGGAGATTCCATCTACGATAAAGTCCCTCTTTTTTGTTCTTTTCAATGTCCATTTTAAAAGGAGTAAAATCGTTACAAAGATCGTAAGTATGCCGATGAACATTTTTAGTATATAAATATGGAGAAAAAGATAGAGACATATTCCGAAAATTAATCCGAAAAAACTCCCTTTAATAAGTTGCAATAATAAAACTTTATCTACTTCATCCTCTATGCCGAATATCATCATAGTCGAAAGACAAATGGATAAAACGATATTTTTTTGGAACGCTGTATGCATAGGGTATAAAAGTAGTAAAATAGGCGTTCCAATAATAGAAGATCCGTATCCCGTGCTCGATTGTAAAACTGCTGCGATCATTACGATAGAAATTATGATGACAAATTCGTATATCATTCATTTTTCACCATGCTTTACCGATAAGTTTTCCCTACAAACGTCTTCATATTGTAGGAATCTCGTATGTTATGACGATTCCAAACTACCCTTTTCACAAGACAAGTCGTATTCATGTATGTTGTCCTGTTTATCGTGAGACCGTTCCTAAAAAGGTTACCATACATAACATAGACTGCCAATGACGAAGCAGCTCCCTTTAAAATAGTTATAATGAGTCCCTACGGGAGTCAAGTACTAGTTCGTTTTTGTCGTATCGATTCATCTTTATCGACTTTTCCTCATCCTGTGTCCTCGTTGTGACGATCATTTTTCAATTATTCGTTTTTTTCATTCCCCATGCACTTGCCAATATAGAAACGAGTGCGGTAAGCTATTTTTAAAGGAGGGAACGACAATGCAAGTATCGATTATGATTACGTGTATAGCCGATATGATGTATCCGCAAGCGGGAAAAGATACAGTTGAACTGTTAGAACGGTTCGGTTGTGTAATCGATTTTCCAACAGATCAAACGTGTTGTGGGCAACCAGCATTTAATAGTGGCTATCTGAAACGAGCAAAAGAAGCGATAAAACAGACGATTCAGGTGTTTGAAACATCTCCTTATGTCGTTAGTCCGTCTGGTTCTTGTGTTGCGATGGTGAAACAATATCCGGATATATTCCGTCACGATCAAGTATGGTATGAACGTGCGAAACAAATGGCAGATAAAACGTATGAATTAACCCAGTTTCTCGTGTACGTGTTAAACGTTACGGACGTACAATCAACCTTTTCCGGAACGATTACGTACCATCCGTCATGTCATATGACCCGTATTTTAGGGGAGAAAGAAGCTCCGCTTCAATTGCTCCACAACATAAAAGGAGCGACACTTATAGAGACCGAACGGCAAGAAGATTGTTGTGGATTCGGTGGTATGTTTGCGATAAAAAATAGCGCGTTATCAACGGAGATGGTGACGGAAAAAACTACCCATATTGAGGAAGCAGGCGTTCATTACGTCGTCGGCTGCGACGTTGCCTGTTTAATGAATATCGAGGGAAAGTTAACGCGTGATGGAAAACGGATCGAAGTGCGACATATCGCTGAACTGTTAAATACGGTTGGAGCGTAAGTTTTCTATACATAGTAGTTCAAGTTCAAATCGTGTAATAAAGTAGGCGTTCAGTACAAGCACGTTAAACGTACGACAGAGGAGGAATATGTATGAGTATTCGGATCGGGGAGCGTTCGTATGACGAACGGATTGATATAAGTTTACAAAATCGTTATATGCGTGAAGCAGTACCTGCTGCCCAAGAAAAATTAACTGCAGGAAAACGACGCGCGGAAGTAGAACTCGGTAATTGGGAAGAGTGGCGTCATCTCGCTGAACAAATTAGAGCGCATACGATCGAACATCTCGATTATTATTTAGAACAATTAAGCGATCACATTCTTTCTCGAGGAGGAAAGGTACATTTTGCATCTACGGCGGAAGAAGCGACGACGTATATTGCGGAAGTTGTCGAACGGGCAACGGCAAATAGCGAAGAGCGGAAAGTCGTCAAATCGAAGTCGATGGTGACTGAAGAAATTGGTTTGAATGATGTACTTGAAAATCAAGGTGTCGACGTCGTTGAAACAGATCTTGGAGAATGGATCATTCAACTCGATGGTGATAGTCCGTCACACATCGTGGCACCAGCATTACATAAAGAGCGTGAAGGGGTGCGAGAGACGTTTTCAAAAGAGCGCGATTATGACGGGTCTAATGATCCAGAGGCGTTGACACAGTTTGCTCGAGAACAATTACGGAAAGAGTTTTTATCGGCGCAAGTCGGTATTACGGGTTGTAACTTCGCCGTAAGTGAATCGGGCGCGATTACGTTAGTAACGAACGAAGGAAATGGCCGGCTCGTCACTTCTTTACCGGATGTCCATATCGCCGTTATGGGAATGGAACGAATCGTTCCGACGTGGGAAGAGTTAGATGTGCTTGTAAGCATGTTAACTCGAGCAGCTGTTGGGCAAAAACTGAGCACGTACGTGACGGCAGTAAAGGGACCTCGAAATGAAGGGGAGCTTGATGGAGCGAAAGAGTTTCATCTCGTTATCGTCGATAACGGTCGTTCGAACATGCTCGGGACGAAGTTTCAATCGGCACTACATTGCATTCGTTGTGCTGCGTGTATAAACGTCTGTCCTGTTTACCGGCATATCGGCGGACATGCATACGGCTCCATGTACCCTGGACCGATTGGCGCCGTCATTACACCGCTTTTAGATGGATATGAACATCATCACGAGTTACCATACGCATCTTCCTTATGTGCGGCTTGTACAGAAGCTTGCCCGGTAAACATTCCATTACACGAACTTCTTATTGAACATCGTCGCGTCATCGTCGAGGAAAAAGGGATCGCACCGAATATGGAAAAAGTGATGATGCGCGGTTTTGCAGCATGGGCTTCACATCCTGCTGCATACAAACTAAGTAGTAAAGTTTCCCGTGCAATAAGTTCTCCTTGGGTAAAAGAGGAGCAAATTGAACGGGGGCCGGGGCCGTTAAAAGGGTGGACGACTTCACGAAACTTACGAGCTCCGGCGAAAGAATCGTTTCGTTCGTGGTTTAAAAAACGTGCGGATTAGTTTAAAACGTTAGCTCGTTTGAAGTTTTGGGATTGTTGAAGTTTTGGCTGTAGTTGAAGTGTTCTTATAAGGGAACGATATGCCAAACAGTTGTCTCCTTTCCCTATTTAAGTACTTGTTGAAGTTTTACCGTAATGAATCGTTCCAAAAACGGATGATGCAATAAAGGAGTGGCAAGAATGGTTGGACGAGAACAGTTTTTACAACAGATTGCGGAAAACCTTGGTCGCGGGCGCATAACAGCGGGTGTAAAACGTCCCGAGTGGGATGGCACTCCCCAATGGGACGTCGTGCAGACGACGGATAAAGAGTCATTGATCGAACAATTTGCAGCCGAGTGTGATCGGGTGCATACGACGTTTATTCGGGCGACAAAGCAATCGGTCGCGGACGTTTTAGCGGACGAAATCGAACGGTACGGCGGTGGACCTATCGTCTATGAGCGACATGAAAATGATGAATGGTATGGAGTAAGTTCGTTATACCATCGCTTGCAAGATGATGGTTTGACGGTCGAGCCGTACGGCGTGCTTACAGAAAAAGAACAACGAGAGTTACTTGTTAAGGCAAACATCGGTATTACATATGCCGCATATGCTTTAGCCGAATCTGCTACCGTCGTTTTGTTGCACAACGAGATGAATGGTCGTGCGTTATCCCTGTTGCCGACACATTATATTGCACTCATTCCGGTCGACGTACTCGTTCCTAGACTCTCTCATGTAACGAAAGCTATTCGAGAGAGGGAGCAAGTCGACGACGTATCCGCTTCGGCGATTAGTTTCGTTTCTGGACCGAGTAATAGTGCAGACATCGAATCGAACTTAGTCGTCGGTGTACATGGACCGGTAAAAGCGACGTACATTTTAATCGATTCGTAACGATTTTGTCCACGTGCGCGATCAGTAGATGATTTTTGTCATTTATACAGTTGGCCCGAACAGTTTTGCGTTCTTTTCATATGCACTGCGCATCGTCCCTACTTACCGCTATTTAACCGAACTGGCCGTGAATGTACGCGGCTGTTCGTCTTTCAATTGGGTGATGAAATATTTGCTTCGTCTTATTATATTCGATGAGTTCTCCGTTTAAGAAAAATGCCGTTTTATCTGAAATTCGTTCCGCTTGTTGCATGTTATGCGTTACGATCACGATCGCATAATGTTCTTTCAACGTATGAATTAATTGTTCAATTTTTAACGTCGATTGTGGATCGAGTGCGGATGTCGGTTCATCCATTAAAATGACTTCTGGTTCAATCGCAAGGCATCGTGCAATACATAAACGTTGTTGTTGACCCCCGGATAAACGGTACGCATTTTCATGTAAACGATCTTTCACTTCATCCCAAATATATGCCTTTTTCAAACTCATCTCGACAATCTCATCGAGTAACAGTTTGTTACGAATACCATGAATACGCGGTCCGTATGCAACATTGTCATAAATAGATTTCGGAAATGGGTTCGCCTTTTGAAATACCATACCTACTTCCGTTCGCAACTGTTCAACTTGAATAGCGGGCTCAAAAATATTTTTTCCTTTAAAATAAACACTCCCTTTCACTTTCACATTGTCTGATAAATCGATCATTCTATTTAACGTTTTAATAAATGTCGATTTCCCACAGCCTGATGGACCAATAATGGCTGTCACTTCGCGTTTTTTTATATCCAGCGAAATTCCTTTTAAAGCATGAGACTCTCCGTACCAAACGTGTAAATCAGTTGTTTTAAATATCGAATTCGGTAAGGCTTGTTCTTTAGCAACTGTCCCATGACCCATTTTCCGTCCATTTTTAAGTACGATCGTCTGTCCCATCATAACAACTCCTCTTCATTATTCAAATCGGTGGGTAAACTTGTTCCGTATATAAATAGCAACACCATTTAAAATAGCTAACAAAAATAAAAGAACGATAATTGTTGCCGCGGCTAAGTTGGCATATTCCGCAACTAACGTTGAGTCGAGCGTCCAATAATAAATTTGGACCGGTAATACAGTAAATGTATCGAATAAACTTCCCGGAAGTGGAATTAATAATGCTGGTATCCCAATCACGATAAGTGGAGCCGTTTCGCCAATAGCACGTGATAAGGAAAGTATTGCGCCTGTGATGATACTTGGCAATGCTGCCGGTAAAATGATATGTCTAATCGTTTGCCATTTCGTCGCACCCATTCCATAAGATGCCTCCGCTACGTAGTGTGGTACACTTTGTAGCGCCTCGGAACTAGCTACGATTGTAATCGGCAAAATTAAAAGCGCCATCGTTAGTCCGCCGGCTAAAATGACATTTCCTAGTTGTAGTCCGCGGACGAAAACAGTAAGACCTAAAATTCCGTAAACGATAGAAGGTACACCCGCAAGGTTCCGGATATTTATTTGTAAAAAAGAACGTAACTTTCCGTCTTTTGCATACAGTTCTAAATAAATTGCCGTACCTACACCTATTACGATCGTTACTGGTGTAACGACGAGCATAAGCCACGCTGTTCCTAAAATAGCACCGTAAATTCCTGCCCGCTCTACGTCCGTCGATAAGCGCCCCGTTAAAAAGTCGAGAGAAATATAATCGATGCCGTCTGTCACGATGCGAAATAGTAAAATGGCTAACGTGACGAGAGCAAATAGCGTAGACGTAAAAAATAACTTACGCGCAATGACGTTAATGACTAGCTTTCGTTTCGTTCGTTTATGTATTGCTTCTTTTTGTAAGACG
The DNA here is from genome assembly GCA_035303165.1 of Pseudogracilibacillus sp. GTDB lineage: Bacteria > Bacillota > Bacilli > Bacillales > Amphibacillaceae > Pseudogracilibacillus. The sequence goes on along the minus strand of DATGRY010000112.1, from coordinate 1,757 downwards.
CTCAATTGTTTTCATCCCCTCTGGCGTAAAGTCACCGTTTTACATAAAGGTGCGCTAATGGTTGTCGCCTGAAGCTTTACCGCTACGTCCTCACGTAGAATGTAGTTCCTGTTTCTCACCCGCAACTCTTTCCTCCACATTTTCACGCAAATGACGATTTCCGTTACCCTAGCCTATACATCTTCGAATCAATCATCGTTTACGTTTCTCATTCGCATGGCTTGCCTCTACATCTCCGCGAAAACCGCGGTTCATGTTTCTCACCATGTTGCATTTCCTTTGCCATATCTAGATGTCTTATTTTTTATCCGGAACTTGTGCACTGTTTATTTACGGATAACCCTATCTTATTTCACCGTCGTTTTCCAAGTATGTGAAATATACGATGCTACTAAATTCATAATTAAAGTAAAACAAAATAATGTGAGTGCAACCGCGTATAGACTGTAGTAGACGGTTGAACCTGCAGATGCATCGCCCCCCGTTACTTCTACGATATACGCTGTCATCGTTTGCATCGATTGCGTAATGTCAAATGTGAGCTGTTTTGAACTTCCACTTGCGATCGTGACAATCATCGTTTCCCCAATTGCTCGTGACGTTGCAAGAACGATCGCCGCTACAATTCCCGATAGCGCATTCGGAATTGCGACGTGAAAAATAACTTCTAATTTCGTCGCCCCTAAGCCGTATGCGCCTTCCCGGATCGTCCTCGGGACACTATGTAAAGCATCTTCTGATAAAGATGCAATCATTGGGATAATCATGATTCCCATAACGAGCCCCGGACTTAATAAGTTTGTTGCTTGTAGGGACGGGATGATGTTTTGTAGTATTGGCGTAACGAATGTAAAGGCGAAAAACCCGTAGACGATCGTCGGAATGCCAGCTAATATTTCAACGAGTGGTTTGACGACTTTTCGAGTAGTTTCTGACGCATATTCACTTAGATAAATTGCGATCGCAAGCCCGATTGGTATTGCAATGAAAAGGGCGATTGCTGTCGCTAACAATGTTCCATTTAAAAGTGGTAATACACCAAATGATGGCTCATTACTTAACGGCTTTAACTGTGATGAAAGAAAAAACTGCTTAATCGAGACTTCTCGAAAGAAATGTACCGATTCCCCAATTAATATATACACGATTCCAACAGTCGTAAGTATGCTAATGAGAGTGAGAGAGAAGAGAAAGGCGGGAACGAAGCGCTCGCCTTTCTTCCTCCAATCAGCGTTTGTACTCTTTTGTCGAATCATTTTCTTTATGTTTCGTTTCGTCATATCGTTCTTCCCCGTTTAATGTAATCATTTCTTGTACTTAACAATCCGTTTTCACGTACGTCAACGGACATAAACGCAATTTCGTTTGTATAAACTTTCGCAAAATTTATATACATTCATCGTCATGTAACGATGATGTATTATTGTAATGATTGTAGATAGTCCAAGCTTTCACTTATTTCTTCATCAGGGATCGGAGCAAATCCTGTTTCCCCTGCAAAATCATTCATATTTTTAATGACATACTGTGCAAAGTCCAACACTTCTCGCTTCGCTTGTGCATTATTTACATTTAAGTACGTAAAGACAGGACGTGTAAAGGCTGCGTAATCTCCATCTTCTGCAATCGTATCTAATGTCGGTTGTACCGGGCCGTCTCCGAAGTCAACATGAACTGCCTGCAATTTATCCGTGTTGTTTACATAGTAACCGAATCCGAAAAAGGCAATTCCGTATGGATCATCTTCAATTAAACTA
>DATGRY010000111.1:0-3238 GCA_035303165.1 Pseudogracilibacillus sp. | reverse complement strand
CGCATCGTAATTATTAATACGAATGAATCGGTTTGAAGTTTTGAATAGTGCGTCCATGTCTCTATTATGGAAAGGAGTTAGATAATTGAAATATTTTTTATATGGATTATACGCATTCGCTTTAGCTGTTCTCGCGTTTTTTACGGGGGAAATCGTTACGTTCATTATGCTCGGTTTTATTTTAATAGCACTTATTAATATTAATACGAACTTAAAACTGTTAATAAAAAAATAATGCAGCGCGAAATTCGGGGACGACATAGTCATTTATGTTCGTCCCCGGTTTACTTAGCTGCCTTATTTATGTACTTTTCCGCCATTGTCATCTGTTAAATGCGCAAGTCGTTCACAGACGATTTTTGCGACATCTTCATGTGGCATCGGTTTGCTAAAATAAAATCCTTGTGCTTCATGACACCCGAGTTCTTTTAAATAGTTTAGCTGTTCTTCTGTTTCTACTCCTTCTGCGACGAGTTCTAAATGTAGTGTATTTCCTAAGGAGATGATCGTCTCGATAATCGCTTTACTTTCTTTGTTTAAATCGGAAATGAATGATTTATCGATTTTAATTTTGTTGATCGGAATTTTGTTAAGGTAACTGAGTGAAGAGTAGCCTGTTCCGAAATCGTCGATAGCGATGGAGACGCCCATTTCGTTAAATTCGTTTAACATGGAAAGAGATCCATCCACATCTAATAAAAGTCGCTCTGTCACTTCAAATTCTAAATATTTCGGATCTAATTGAGCCTCTTTTAAAGCATTTTTTACGTTTGTGGCAAAATCACTTGCTAAAAACTGTAACGGTGAAACGTTAATCGCGACTCGTTCGAATGGGATGCCATCGTCGAGCCACTGTTTCATCTGTTTGCTTACAGTTTTAACGATCCAATTGCCGATTGGTACGATGTATCCTGACTCTTCTAAAAGTGGAATAAATTCTGCAGGTGAAATAAATCCAAGCGTAGGATGCTTCCAACGTAACAGAGCCTCAAGTCCAACTACTTGATCGTTACATAAGCTCACAATCGGTTGATATACTATGTAAAACTGTCGCTCCTCCAATGCTTGAGGTAATTCTTTTTCAGCCATGTGATATCGTTCGATTTCTTCATGATGGTTGTTTACCGCATGGTGAAAAGAGTTGCCTTTTAGCCGCTTAGCTTGAGCCATCGCGCGATCCGCATCTTTTATGACTGTTTCAATCGTATTCGTTATATCGTTTTCATACCATTTTTCTGGTGCGTGACAAATTCCGATTGACATCGTAATCGAAATCGTATGTTTGTTTATAAATAGGGGGTTCGTAAATAATGCAAATAAGTCTTCTACGACGTCATCGATCTTTTGTTGTTTTTCTTCGCTCATTACGAAAGCGATAAATTGATCGCCCCCCTGACGGATGACGAAGTCAGGCGTTTGAAAGTAATCGTTGAATCGTTCTGCCATTTGTTCTAACACAGCATTTCCGACCTTATGACCGTAGAAATCGTTGATGAATTTGAAGCGATTGATGTCGATAAAGAGGACGGTTAAATCGTTTTTATAATCTACCGCCTTATATTCGATCCAGTCGTTTAACCAATTTCGATTAGGAAGTTTCGTCAATGTGTCGTAGTATGCCATCTGTTTAATGGTGTTTTCATATTCTTTTAGTTTCGTAATCTCATGGCGAACTGCTGCATAGCGATATGGCTTTCCTTTTTCATTCATAAAGGGAACGATCGTCGTATCGACCCAATAATATGAGCCATCTTTTTTACGATTGCGAATTTGGCCACGCCAAACATTGCCCGTACCGATCGTACGCCACATTTCCTTAAAAAACTCTCTGCTATGGTAATTAGAATTAATAATGTTATGGTTGCTTCCAATTAGTTCTTCTTTCGTGTATTGGGATATTTCACAAAATCTGTCGTTTACATATTCAATAATCCCTTGTGGGTTCGTAAATGCAATAATTGAGGATTCATTTAACACTGTCTCTAACTCATGCAATCTTTTTTTAATTTCTTCTAATTGAGCTTTTTCAGTCATGAAAGTTCACGCTCTTTCTCCTTTGCCCAACAAAATTAATGTTCATTGTTGAGTATAAATTGGTGTCTTTCCCATTAAAGCACCAAATTATTATAACATTTATATTTTAAATTAGATATAAATATGTACAACTATCGTATCGGTAAGCGTTCACAATATCAAAAATGTATGAACATTATATGCAAGTCCGTAAAAAGTAAATTTCTCAGGCGTTTCATACAAGTTTTATGAAAAATTTTGTTTTTATGTAATATTCATTGTAAAATGAAACTAGTTCTTTAGGCACATAGTATTGAAACTACTTACGAATATTAGATGGGCACAAACTTAGTAAGTTTTTATAAAGCTGTATGGGATCTGCCGCAAGGTGGAAAACAGTTTCGGTGATTTTTCTAAAACTGTATAGGGTCGCCGTCGAAGTATGAAACACGTTTGGCGATTTTTCCAAAACTGTATAGGCTCCCTGGCGAGATTTTAAACAGTAATGCAGTTTTTCCAAAACTGTATAGGGTAATGCATTAAATAGAAAACAGTAAATAGCTTTTGTTCGATAGTGTAGAGGGTGGACGGTAAGGTCTTAAAGAAAATGACATCAACTAGATCTAATTAAATAGATGAAAACTTAAAAAGGTCTAACAATTTCAAGTTAGTGAAAACTAACTAATCATATATGAGGGGGTAACGGATTGTCGTATACAAAAGATTGTATAACTCGTTACTTGTTGAAGACGTTGTACGATGAGGGGATCCGATCAGAAGAGACGTTTCGGTATTTAACGAAAGAAGATTTTCGTGCGATTGCAACAATTGCTGAGGAGGATATTGCCACGTTACAAAAACTGCAGCAAACAGAAAGGGAAGCGGATTCTTTTGCATCGTTTCGAATCGAACATATAGAACCGCCACGGATGGCAAGTTTTTTCAAGCGTTTACAAATACATAGTAAAAATATTTTACAAACGAATTTATTAAAACTAACGGAACAAACGCACATTACGAAGGGAAGGGTCGATGCATTTTTTCAATTTAAACATGAGTGTCTTCGAGCTACATATAATGACACGTTACATCCGAAGTATAAGCAGGAGAAGGCTGACGTCGTCGAGTCACTACTCAATATGTTTTTTTCTTCGTTAAAACAGTACATTTCTACTGAGGCGTATGAGAAAGCTCGGAACGTAGCCGCATCGTATGTTGAACAAAT
>DATGRY010000110.1:0-4388 GCA_035303165.1 Pseudogracilibacillus sp. | reverse complement strand
AAAAATCGCTTGCCACGTCGTCCACTTTAAAATAATCCCTCCGAAAATCGGTGATAAAATGGGTGCAGCTCCCATGACGATCGCTAGAAGCGCAACGAACTTCGTCAACTCTTTCCCTTCGTACATATCACGCGCTGCAGCACGAGAGATGACGATCCCAGCAGAAGCTGTTAATCCTTGCAAAAAGCGAACAGCAACGAAAAACCAAATGTTCGGACTAATCGCGCAAAGGACGGAGGAAACCGCATACAAAATGATCGTCACAAGTAATGGTTTACGCCGTCCTTGAAAGTCGCTTAACGGTCCGAAAATAATTTGACCAGCAGCAAGTCCGAGCAAGCACGTCGTAATACTTAGCTGCGTTAACGACGCATTCGTCTGTAAGTCCGCCGTAACGGCAGGAAGTGCCGGTAAATACATATCCATCGATAACGGACCGAAAGCCGTCAAAGAACCTAAAATAAGTACGAGCACTAGTCGGCTCGGTCGTTTCATTTGTACTAATTGTCCCTCATTCATAACGTGTCACAACTCCTTCACATCTCTTCTATCCTAACACGGTTTATTTACTTGCTACATCGTTTTTGCTTACAGTTGTTCGGAAACGACAAAAACCGCACCAACTTTCTTATTCCGCCAGACGTACACCGTTTCAGTAAGGAACTATTCGCAAACTCGACCCCACTCGAATGAACATATGCCTGTCTCTCTACGAATGCACCACAGTTTTTTTATAAAAAATAGTTCACAAAATTGACACAATCATCGTATTATTTGGTATAATGAAGTTAGAAAATTTAATCTATTCCGAAAGGGGCACGACAACTATGAAAACGGTAGCCGAAAGTTTCGCGAAACTCGTTATCTCGTATTTAGCAGTCGTCTTTGTCATCATGTTTATGCCCGTCTTTTTAATTACGAAAGATATTGCGCTATTTGATAGTGTCATCGAATATTTGTTCAGTAACAATCGATAAAGACAAGATGCACTTATAAAGTCGGCGTGACTACGGCTTTGTAAGTGTTTTTTTGTGTCCTTTTTTCAAAAAACTGTAAAGACTAGCGCGTGAGAATAGACGCATCCACTCCGAGAAATACGGCACGCCGCAAAGTGGCTCTCCCTGTTCATTGGGCGGTCGTTGTTCATGTGGCGCGAACGCCATACCACCAAACGGGATATTTAGCGTGATTTTTGCTAAAATGAAATGAGCTAACTGTGCGAAAAATGATCATCTACTAGAGGTCGATATATGTGCCAAAACAGTACGATTTTACAAAGGGGAATATATGGCGGCAATTAATCTTATTTTCTGGTCCGATTATGCTTGCCAATTTACTGCAAACGTCGTATCAAGTCGTCGACAGTTTGTGGATCGGTAATTTACTCGGTGCAGATGCGCTCGGAGCTGTGGCGATTTCCGGAGCGATTATTTTTACGATGCTCTCTTTCGTCATCGGCTTAAACAATGCGGCGCTTACGATTCTTTCGCAACAGAAAGGCCGTCGTGACAAAGCAGGATTGAAGTCGTACGTCAATGCGTTCGTCGTCACTTTAACGACGTTATCCATTTTGCTTAGTGTCGTTGGATACGTCTTTGCAGAGCCGCTCCTATTATTGTTGCGGACGCCGGACAATTTGTTACCGCTTGCGACAGGCTATTTACAAATTAATTTTGTCGGGATGCTTTTTTTATTCGGCTACAATTTCGTTAGTACGGTACTACGTGCGCTCGGGGATAGTAAAAGTCCCCTTCTATTCGTCTTCATCGCTGTCATGCTCAACGTATTTTTAGATCCGCTTTTTATCGCTGGGTTTAATCTCGGAGTGAACGGTGCAGCGTATGCGACAATTTTAGCGCAAGGAATCGCCTTTTTATTCGGGATTGTGTACGTCTTACGCAGGGGACTCGTTCCGTTTCAATGGCCCAAAATACCGAAGTTAGAAGAAGTAAAGCTCATTCTTCATTTAGGTATTCCTGCTGGATTACAAATGTCTGTCATCTCTGCCGGGTCTGCGGCGATTATGAGCGTCGTTACCGTTTTTGGTAGTAGTGTCGTCGGTGGATTCGGTGCCGCACAACGGCTCGATAGTATTATTATGATTCCGGCTCATGCACTCGGAACGGCTGTCAATAGTATGGCGGGACAAAATATCGGAATTGCAAAATGGGACCGGGTGCGTGGCATTACGAAATACGGTCTATTGTACAATTTATCCGTTATGTTCGGAATCGGACTCGTCGTCGTCGTGTTTGCACCGTATTTCGTGAAAATGTTCATTCGCGATGCGGCGAGTGTTCAATTCGCAACCGGCTATTTACGCGTCATGGCATTTTGCTTCCCATTTTTAGGGATTAACTTCATTTTAAACGGAATCGTCCGGGCATCGGGAGCGATGTATCAAGTGCTCGTGTTAAATATCGTCTCATTTTGGGTACTTCGTTATCCGCTCACCTTTTTCTTTTCGTCGCTCTTTGGAGAACGGGGAATTGCGTACGGTCTTGGGACGAGTTTCATCATTAGTAGTATATTAGCGTCACTTTATTATCGGTACGGAAAATGGCGCGAGAAAGTCATATTTGAGGAGAAAGCGACATGACGAATCGTCGGAAAAAAAGAGTACGCGGTTATATAACGGTAAGTGGGATCGCGATGATGATGTTTGCCGTTCTTTACATCATTTCGTTACAAACTTCAGAACGTACAGTAAAAGATAATACGATCGTGCAATACGTCTTTACACAAATCGTCGAACAACATCGGGAGACAGTACAACTATATGCAAAAGAACACGGTATAGAGGAGTATACAGACGTACTGCTCGCTATTATATTGCAAGAATCCGGTGGACGCGGCGCCGATCCGATGCAATCGTCAGAAAGTTTATGTGGTGAGGTCGGTTGTATTTCCGATGCGCGCCAATCGATCGAGCAAGGCGTTCACTATTTTGCGGCAGCGTTAGAAAAAGCCGGTGGTGATTTGCCGCTCGCCGTTCAATCGTACAATTTCGGGCTCGGCTTCATCGATTATGTGCAAAAGAACGACGGCGAGTTTAGTGACGAGATCGTCATCGAGTTTTCTAAAATGATGTATGAACAGGCTGATGATCCGACGAAATATAGTTGCTTACGCGAAGAAGCGAAACAGTACAACGCCTGTTACGGTGACATTTTATATGCCGAAGAAGTACTCTCTTACAAACAGAAGTTTGCTGAAAAAGTAGAATAGTAGAGACGTCCGTAAAGTAGTGCGCGCTCGTAAGTTACCCTTATCGTCATGAGAACTTCAACTTCTCGACGATCGCGGGTAATTTTAAGTACAAAAAATGGCTGTCACTATTGAGTAACTTCATTGGCAAACGTTTCGATGTTAGCGAAACGTTGTCCATAAAAAAGTCAGTCTAAGTCGCATACGTACGACGACAGACTGACTTTTCTTTTTCCAAGCAAGGTTTGACGTCATGCATCGCGATGCAATCGACCGATCTGTTTTAACCCTGCGTTCATTAACGTGAAAATGAAAATCCAGGCGATGACGATTAAAATGATAAAGAGCAAGTTGAAATTGTGCAGTGCATAAAGCGGCATATCCCAAACAGCATGTAAAATTACTGGGATAGCGAACAATTGAATGAACTTTGCGTTTACAAACGTATCGCTCGATAATTGTTTATTTCCTTTCACGTAGACGAGCGCAGCTCCTGCAATCGCACTCCAAACGGTATGCGTACCAATGGCGAGCCAAGCGCGTAAAAAGATTACTTCCGTCATAACGGAATCCCCGTAAAACATACCGAAAGCGAAAGCATATCCAGCTGATTCAAAAGCTGCGAATCCCGCACCGATTGCAGCTCCGATGAGAAGACCATTTAAAATATATTTCGAGTTTTGATTATAAATAAAATAAGCGATAATGACTAACTTTCCAACTTCCTCCACAATTCCGACGACGATCGCGCCTCCGTACGTTAGTTCGGCACCGACGGGAAAAACGGAATATAAAATTAACGTCGTCACGAGAGAAGCGGCGCCGCCGATGAAAAACATTTTCGCAATTTCATAAATACTTATATTTCGCGGTGCGTTCGTCTCCCAAAAAAAGATGAGTAATGAAAACGGCACGGCGAAAGAGCCGATGACGATAAGTCCTGGGATAGCGTATATATTATCGAACGTATACGCGCTAATCGATAAAAGCAAATACGTAATCGCAAAAACGACGAATATGCGTGCAAAAAGCCACGGTTTTGGCCACGACGTTGAAATATCTTTTTCTTTCGGTGTCGTTAGTTCCGTCCCCGTAATAAATAGTTTTTCAGCTTCTTCTTTCGAATGTTTTTTGAAAATATCCGAAAAAACGTCGCGTAAATTTAAGTCAATTTGTCCTTC
>DATGRY010000109.1:0-15670 GCA_035303165.1 Pseudogracilibacillus sp. | reverse complement strand
TTACAGTTTTCACAATGCATTCGATAACCCCCTGTTTCCGTTCGCTAGGCAATAAGTTCTATTATAAATCGCTTACAAAAAGAATGCAATGGGAATAAACAAAGTATGACGTTTATCGACTCTGAAAAAAAGTGAAAATAGGCTAACGAAAGCTAAAAATAAGTAAAGCAATCTATTATTGCATGTTCTATCATGAGTGATAAATCGTTGGGGGGATCATCTATGGTAGCACCGAAAGCAATTACGTTTGACTGTTACGGAACGTTAATCGATTGGGATCGGGAAATTCAGCTCGTTTTTAAACGAATTTTAGAACGACAAGGGATTGAACAGGCAGATGTCGTCGCGTTACAGCGCCATTGGGAAAACATTCAGTTCGACTACATTCAAGAACAGTATCGCCCGTATCGCGACGTCTTAAAAAACACGCTTCCACTAGCGTTTAACGATTACGGTTTCCCGTTTCAACGTGAGGATGTTATTTATTTTTCTGAATCGATGGGGCAGTGGCGACCGTTTCCAGATACGATCGCTGCATTAAAAGAGTTGAAAAAATATACGAAAATTGCCCTAATTACGAATACAGATGATGCTATCATTGAAGAGACGGTGCAACAGCTCGGTGTTGAGTTTGACGCGATCGTTACAGCTGAACAGGCCGGTGTATATAAACCGAATCACGACGGATTTCATCTTGCGTTAGAAAAGCTCGGCTTAGAAAAGGAAGACATTTTACACACAGGTTTCGGCTTTAAATATGACGTTGTGCCTGCTTCCGAACTTGGCATCACTTCGTGTTGGGTGAACCGTTACGGCGAAGTCCGCCCTGTCCATGTGAAAGAAGATTATCTCGTCGGCGATATGCGCACGTTAGCACTTTTAATTCGTGGCATGGCACATAGCGACGAACCTTTTCCTATTCAGGGGTAAACTCCATGTTAATCGTGCATACTGTTGGAACACTTCCACTTCTACCACTTCATTATTCCAACGGTGTGCACTTTTTGTGCCTATATATAATGAAAACTTCAACAGATCCTCATAAGCATTCGCCCACTCCTCAGCCTCCACCCCCAAACGAAGTGTCATGTCTCTCTTACATTTATATGCATATATACCGTTTTTGCGGCAGTTTTATCGACGTTGAACATGATAGGTAAATACGTAAATTTACGCGGACGTGAAATATGTTTTAAATAGCGTCGATGTGGGAAAGAAGACGTTGAGGGGATGACTATGGAGCAAATTGTATGTGAAAAAAGAACGTATACCGATCGGAAGCTAACACATGCGCACGATTACGTTCAATTGCTATTTCCACTGCGCGGTTCGCTAAAACTAATAACGGCTACACACGAAATGCGCCTTACAGAAGAGCACGCATTCTGTTTGCCGCCGCATACGGAGCATACGTTTTATGCACTAGATCGGAATGAATTTTTAGTGCTCGATATTCCGGCGGAAAAGTTGCTACCGTACGATGGAAAAGTGATCGAACGCCATTTCCCGCTTGATGACAAATGGTTAGCATTGCGGCAACTGCTATTAAGTGAAATAACGGCACCTAATAGCGACGAGTTCCGTCTTGAATTATTAATGGATTATACGTTTGCCTCGCTCTTAACAGAAGCGAAAGCATATCGTTCGATTGCATACATTCACCGCCACTACGGTCGGAAAATAAATGTGCATACGTTAGCGGACCTCGAGGGGTTTCATCCGACGTATTATTCGATATGGTTTAAACAGACATTCGGGATGACGCCCGTTCAATACATTCAACGAGTACGACTTGAAAAAGCGCAACAACTTCTCCAGACGACAAATATGTCCATTTTAGCAATTGCTCTTGACGTAGGATTTTCCCATGCAAGTTCGTTCAATCGATTGTTTAAACGACAGTTTGCTTGTACACCGACGCAATATCGGGAGAGTGTTCGGGGACAATCGATCGGTTATAATCGGAAGCGAAACGTAAGCCATAATATTGCAAAAAGCTGATTGGAAATTGCGATAAGTAGAAGCGAGCTGCGCATCGTATTCTACGAAGCTTCGCAAGTGACTGGAAAACGTGATAGACGGGAGCAGGACGAGCACCGTAAGTCACAAAGTTGCGAACGTGGACGCGGAAACGTGATGAGCGGAAACAGGATGCTGCACCGCATGCCATATAGGTGTAACCGTGGACGCGGAAACGTAGTGAATGGAAATAGTGCTCGTAACGAACTACAAACGAAGACACTTTTGCGAGAACGTGCGGAGAACGTAGAGGAAGCTGCAGTTTTATTGTAGAAAGAAAATCGTCCATAGCGTAAACGATCATATTACTATGAACGATTGGATAACTTTTATCTTTTTTTCGTAAAAATGCCGATTAATGCGCCGATCCAAATACCGAGAAACGCCGCAATTGTCATAAAACTAAATCGTAAATCGTCCCAACTATTGACGACTTCAACACTAATAAGTACGATCGCGACACAAATAAAACTAAAAATAAGCGCTATGAGAAAGATCGCTTTCCGTGGTAAAAAGCGCGAAATAACAAATAATATAAACGCGACACCGAATATGAGGAGTAGGATCGTGCTCCAACCATCACTTATGAATGTGTCCATTTATCCTACCTCCTTTTGTGTGTGTTGTGTGGATATCTATAAAACGAAACGGTAAACTTTTTCGTTTGCAGCTTAAATAAAGGCGTGCGATGAGATAAATTACTTATCACCGTATTTATGTTTCACGCACTAGGTATTTGAATGCGAATGGTTTTAGTGTACCATATCCTTTTCTCAATTACATCGATTTTTTATCATTTAGTTCAAGGCAGTTTTGTAAAAAAAAGTGTCATCGGGATGAAGTTTCATTTCATTTAGAACTGAAAAATTGCTATGATAAACGTAACGAAAAAATAAAAGAGGATGGATGAAAAATGGAAGAAATTTTTACGAATAAAGCCCCAGCAGCGATCGGACCGTATTCTCAAGCAATTAAAGCAGGCGATTTTCTATTCGTCTCTGGTGCGATTCCAATTGATCCAACGACGAACGAAGTTGTTGAGGGGATTGAAGCACAGACGAAACAAGTGATGGAAAATTTAAAAGCGATCATCGAAGAAGCAGGTGCTTCGTTTAAACAAGTGGCGAAATTTACAATTTTTTTACAGTCGATAGATGATTTTGCGACAGTGAATGAGGTGTACGGTAGTTATTTAGAAAAGCCGTACCCTGCACGGGCGACGATTGAAGTAAGTCGCTTACCGAAAGACGTACTCGTTGAAATAGAAGCAGTCGTTTACTTAAAAGGATAAAATGAAAAGCGCTATTGATAATTTTACCGATATCATTAGCGCTTTTTTTATATGGAAGCTAGCGTATGTACTTTACATGTACACAGCAAGTTCTTTCTTTATTTGTTCGCGAATGTTATGTAAACATTGCTCGGGAGTTTTCCCGTGAATTAGTTTTCCGTTTACGTGTGCGAAACTGCTGTTTGCGCAAAGACCGCAAAACGATAAACAACTGTTAATGATCACGGCGACCTCCGGAAATTCCGTTTCAATAATTTGTTCCACATCAAGTTGCATAAGTCGATTAGCACTGCACACATCGACGATGACGATGCCCATTGTTTATCACGTACCTTTTCGTTGCATCTGTACGTTATTTGTAACATATGTTGTAAAGAAGTGCAACGTAACTGCCCATATGCCCGTAACGATACGAATAGTAGGGGACTACAATGTCAGTAATGAACAGTGTCGTTGCATCATATTTGTAAGAAAAAAGGGAATATCGATTGTATTTTTCTCTTAATAAGCATAAAATATGTATATGTGAAGAAGGGGAGTTATGGAAAATGAAAAATCGTAACATATTGTTGCTATCCATCGCGCTTATTGTTGGACTAGCTTTTAGTGGGTTGTTTCAACAAGAAGTACAAGCAACGGAATTACCGACAGGCGAACCAATCGTCGTGTACGGTGCAAATTTAACAGCTGATCAAAAGGAACAAGTAAAACGATTATTAGAAGTAGAAGATACAGATAAAGAAGCGGAAGTTTCCGGTGCAGATATTGCTCATTATATTGGTGGAGATCCGAATTCGAATATGTTTTCTTCGGTGAAAATAATTCCACAAGATGATGGATACGGTATCGTCGTCGATATCGTGTCAGCGGACAACATTACGCAAGTAACGAGTGAAATGTATTCGAACGCGATGTTAACGGCAGGAGTTGAAAATGCACTCGTCGTCGTCGCTGCACCAAAGCCTGTAACTGGGCACTCCGCATTGACCGGTATTTACAAAGCGTACGATGAAGGTGGCGCTGAATTAGATAAAGACCGGATGGAAGTTGCGAATGAAGAGTTGTCGATTACGACGGATTTAGCGGAAAAATCTGGAATTGATGCAGAAAAAGTAACCGAACTTATGACGGAAATCAAAAAGGAAATTGCGGAGAAAGATCCAGCAACACGTGAAGATGTAGAAGAAATTATTAAAGAACAATTGGACAAACTGGAAATAAGTTTAAGCGATGAGGACCGCCAATTGTTAATCGACTTGTTTGAAAAAATGCGCGACTTAAATATCGACTTCGATAAAGTGCGTGATCAGTTAGAAGATCTCGCTTCGACGATCAAAGGTAAACTCGGGGACTTAGACATCGATATCGATGAAGGTTTTTGGGAAAAAGTAGGGAACTTTTTCAAACAGTTAATTGATGATATTATCGCATTTTTCAAGTAGTGTAATATGGCAAATTGAAAAACCCACCTGTAAAAAGGTGGGTTTTTGCTCCATTGGAGCTGTTTTTTATGAGCCAGTTTTGTGAAAGACATGTTGCGCCCCGGTTTCGTGAATCGGCTTTTATAGTTCTGTGGTGATTTGTTTTTATACGGGGACTTCGTACGCCTGAATGTTTATATGCAGTTTTGTCCGTTGGCTATTGCACTTTTTCGGTAGGGGATACAGTTTTCTTGTGGCCTTGTGTCTTTCTAGTCGAGGATGCAGTTTTGTACGCTGGCTATTGCGTTTTTTTGGTAGGGGATACAGTTTGCATGAAGTATTACGCCTTTTTCGTTTCGGCTGCAGTTTTGTTCGCCGATATTGCACCTTTTCAGTTAAGGAAACAGGTTTGTCCGCGAATTTTTGTGCATTCTCGGTTGGGGTTGCAGTTTTCCACCATATTTTGCGCATTCGTAGTTAGGGCTACAGTTTTCCACGTTAATGTGGCGAACTCTCCCGCTGTATTCCATTGGTTCCGCTCTTGCGGTAAGTTATTTTGCTCGCGTAATTTTAACGCTGCGCAATAAAACTTTGAAATAACCCGAAATAATTCCGTTTTGTCTTCTTGCGTTAAGGTATATCCGATGTTTTAAGCATAAGCCGCTCTAACGTTACGTTTAATACTATTATCTTAACGCGAGAACGTTTTAACGTTAAATTCGTTTGTAGGACTTTAACGCAAGCCGTTCTTACGTTAAACTAAGTTATGTAACTATAACGCAACGGAATCTCACGTTAAACTTAGACGACAGACTTTTACGCAACAATTTCTCACGTTAAAATCAACTGTACAACTTTGATGCAAAAACAATCTCGCGTTAAGCAGTGAATCAAAATGTTAACACAAGCCGAACACCACGTTAAACTTCGTAGACGAACCTTAACGAGAGGCCGGTTCACTAAGTACATATAACGTGGCAACATCGACATACGACATAAATAGTTTAAAATAATGACGATAAATCTACATACAACTTGAGAAAACTTCCACACTACCGCGATGAAGCAAAACAACTAGAACGCGCAATAGAAAACGGGTAGGGAAGCTCGACGAACGGCGAATGTTGCGCATGAACGTTGGGATAAAACTGCATGGAAACGCCATGTTGCATCACATCGGGAGAAAGCGGAAACTAGAACGATCAAAAGCAGAAAATAGAAACGAACAAAAAGCAAATGAACGAGCAAAAGGGACAAGTAGGTGAAACAATGAAAGAAACGAACGTAAAACAAACATGGCCAATCATACTATTTACGATCGGAGTGTTCATGGCAGGACTCGATAACGGAATAATAAGTGCGGCACTTACGACCGTCTACAACTCTTTCGGCGTCTCTCCATCATGGGGCGCTTGGTCAGTGACGATTTATACGCTTGGAGTCGCCGTCTCCGTACCAATTATCGGAAAACTGTCGGACAAATACGGAAGGAAGCGCCTATTTATCGTTGAGGTCTTCCTCTTCGGCTTAGGATCACTCGCCGTCGCATTAAGCCCGACGTTCACCATTTTACTCATTAGTCGCTTCATCCAAGCGATCGGTGGCGGGGGAATTTTCATTATTGCAAGCTCATACATATTAGCGACATTACCGAAAAAGAAACAAGGAAAAATGCTCGGCATCATCGGTGGCATGCACGGACTGTCAGCCATTATCGGACCGAACATTGGCGCACTTATATTACGTCTTACCGGCACGTGGGAATGGATGTTTCTCATTAACATTCCAATCGCCGCTTTTCTTATCATCATGTCAATGCGAACGATGCAAGAGACGAAAGCAGATACGACGAGCCCACTCGATATCATCGGCTCGATTTACGTAACGATCGCCATACTCGCAGTGATGTACGGCATTACGAACATCGACGGACTAGCTTTTGTGCAAAGCATATTATCCGTCACTGTGTTTCCATACGTCCTTGCTGGTTTACTTTTATTCGCTTACTTTTTACGATACGAAAAACGACTCGAAGCACGCGGTGGCGATCCAATCGTGGCGTATTCACTTTTATCCGGGCGAGCGTTTCAACTAACGATGATCCTCGGCTTTTTAGCCGGCGCCTTTTTATCAAGCATCATTTTCATCCCATCGTACGTTCAACAAGTATTACACGTCCCTGCTGCAGATGCGGGCTTCTGGCTCACCCCATTAGCATTCGCATCCGCCATAGGTGCAGGTCTTGGAGGTGTGCTCACTGACCGCATCGGTTCCGTACGCACAATAATCGTCGCTGGACTTTTCGGTTTAACTGGATTTTTCACCTTTTACGTCGCTGCACAATCATTTACGACATTTTTGCTAGCGAGCATCCTTGCAGGCATCGGGCTCGGCTTCTTACTTGGCGCTCCACTCAACGTTTTAGTCGGAGAAAATGCCCGCGGCGATCAATACGGTTCAGCACTCGGTGCATTATCACTCATGCGCCAAATCGGGCTAGCACTTTTTCCGACGATCTTCGCTAGTTTCGTCTCGGGTGGTGTCATGCGCATCGAACCAGTTGTAAAAGCGACTGTAGGTGAGGACGTCATGGCGTTTCCACCCGCCGCAGAAGGAGAAGGCTACGGAGAGATCATCGCTGAAATCGAACGCGTACAAGACCCGCTCATGCAAGAACAGCTGCTCGACATCGTCCGTACCGTCATGCATACTGGTTTCAAACAGATGTTTTTCTCAGCGATCATCGTTTCACTCATCGTCCTAACGATATCCGGATATTTATATTTACGCAAACACCAGAGAGAGAACGGCTAACGTCTACGCCGTTCTTTTTTTGTGAAATGCTCCTCACACTCATACACAAGGGCTGTGTATAAATACCTAACTTACACACAACGATAAACTACTTATTCACACATATCAACAAGTTACACACACGAAATTGTGGATAACCCTCCGCGACTTTACATATTCTATAGAAAACTTCAACCTAACCTACCAGGTATAAACACCTATAAAACGGCATATTCATCGATTTTAAAGCGAATAACTGCTTAATTTTGTATAAAAACAACAAAAACGTAAAATATTTGCTAAGAAATTTAAAAATTAGGACAAAAGTATCCGATACATAAAATAAGCAATAAATTTTGTAAAAAAAGTATATTCGTCTACAAATAGACATCGAATATAAGAAAGGGTGATGAAATGAAACAGAGCAATCATTTTCGATTACTGAAGTTACGAAAGATTTTGTTTGAAGAAACAGATGAAGAGCATGAGCTAGACATCTATGAAATAGAAGAGAAATTAAAGCAGGCGATGGATATCGATCGTATCGATCACCGCACGATTAAAAACGATTTACTAGCCCTTGAAGAAATGGGGATGGAAATCGTCCGCAATCGCCGCAAGCACGGAAAAATCTTTTATAGCCATCAAAATAAACTGTTTGAAACGTACCAAATAAGGATGTTAAGTGATGCTATTTTATCGGCGCGCTTCATTACACCGAACGAAAAAGAACAATTACTAGAAAAACTGAAGCAATTAACGAGCATTCACATTAGCAAAACGTTACCGCATCCAGTCTTATTTAGCCAAACGATTAACTTAGATTACGAATTAATCAAGTTAAACATCGACACACTACATAAAGCAATTACAGAAAAGAAAGTTGTCTGCTACCAATACGGGGACTTCAACACGGAAAAACAGTTTATCTTTCGCCGCAGCGGCGACTTATACTTCGTCGAACCGTATGCACTCATTTGGCAAAACGACCTATATTATTTAGTCGCAAAATTTATCGAAACGGACGAATTCCGCCACTATCGTCTCGACCGCATGCGTCATATCGAAATTACGGATGAAGTATTTAAACGTGATAAACAATTTTCATTACAACCGTACATCGACAATACGTTTCATATGTACAGCGGGGAAGCAGTCGTTATGGAAATTATTTTTCATCTAAGCTTGCTAAACGCCATCTTTGATCGCTTCGGCATGGACGTGTCGATCGAAGCTGTCGATGAAGAACACTTTTTATTACGAACGAAAGCGAGCCTCTCTGACGGACTCGTTAGTTGGATCTTAAAATGGGGAAAGCGTGCCCGCGTCCTCTCACCAGAGAGATTAGTGAAACGGATAAAAGATGAAGTCGACGGCATGACGTCGCACTACGGTCATAAATAATTAATAATCAAGCGAGTCATACACGTCGTAATCATACAACCGTTACAAAACTGTAAAACTACGCCAACATAAAAGGCTAACGTTTAAAAGAAAAACATCCTATAGCTTCAACCGTTAAGATCGAAAGCGATATACACCGATATCACAACATATCCAAATAAGATCCGTTAGAACAAAAAAGAATAGAAGAACGATTTCTCTAATAGATCGTTACTTCTATTCATTCTCTTGTTCAATCCCTAACGTTTTATATGGCACTTCAATTTGAAACGAAATGTTATTCGCTTCCAAATCAAATTGATGAACCGCCACATGGAAGTTACTCTTAATATCCATTTCCGTTACTTGCACGTAAATTTCTTCCTCTTTCGGATTAATAATGACCCAATCAGGTACAGGTAAATATTGCGAAACGTACTGCATAATCTTTTTATTCGGCAGTTTCATTTGCCCGACGGAAATAGATTTCTGTTTCAAGACGAGATCCCCATTATCTTGTACGATTGGCTCAAAATGAATGAGTAGTGGCACCGTCGATGAAAAAATCGGTAACTCCCCAAACAATTGCACATCATCATCTAGATGAATGGAAAACTCATGAGTCGTACTATCGAGCAATTTATCCAAATATGCATTCACTAAATTGTTCACGTTCTGTTTCGTCGTTCGCACGATAAATTCTGAACTATGCTCTTTTTTGTATTGTTCGCTCGACTGTTTAATTTCAACTTCCGGAATCGGCGAATATATATAGATTGCTAGAAAAAAGAGCACGACGATATTCACTGTAAGTAATATGCCAAAACGTCGTTTCCAGTTAACTTTGTTGCGCTTTTTATCCATCGTCATCCTCTTCCCCCTATCCTTTCAGGCTAATTCGCCTTATTTTCCATCCCCGTAAAAGAACACAATTCATTTATAACGTAAATAAAACGAGATAGCAAGCACGACAACACCTTACTTTATTTACGCTCGCTGCTAACCCCGCCTACACCGCGCACCCATCTTCTCACACACTTAATACTCCACAACATATTCTAAAATTCGCTCCGCAATTTTCCGATACCCGAAATGATTCGGATGAAACTGATCTTCCGCCAAATAACTAATATCCATATCATCAAACAAATCTTTAATTGGAATAAAATGCGCATGCTCAAACCGCTCGACGACATCACTACCAATTTGATTCCAACTATTTACAATATATTCAAGCTCCTCAATTTCCGGGAAAAACTGCTGAAACGGATTGTAAAACCCAATTAAAAATAAATCCGCATCTTCATTATACGAACGAATCGTCTCAAAAATTGCCTCCAACCGTTGCTCATACCGGATTTGTTCCGACGTAAACTGCTCGAGCGTCAAATCCGTAAAATTTTCCTTAAAAACTTGCATAATGTCGTTCGCACCAACCGTCATTAAAATAATGTGCGCATCTTCAATCGCTTCGATTACCTCTTCATCCTCTAGTCGCTCCAATAACTGCCCACTGCGACTCCCCCTCCGAGCAAAATTCTCCACCGTCACAATATGCTCTTCCTTATTAATCGTCGACTCTAAAATACCGACATAGCCACCTTGATTTGTTTCATCACCAATACCCTCCGTAAGCGAATCCCCCAACGTCACGACATTTACTTCCTGCGTGAAAAAAGACGGAATCGCTTGCTGCAACTTCTCCGATAAAAACTCCCGAACAGGGTCCTCCTTACTCAACGCATCCTCTACGCCCTCTTCCTCATCCCCCATCTCATCCGTTTCCACCACTTCTAGCTTCCTTTGTTCTTCCTCCAACAAGTGCTTTACTTCCTCCTGCGGCGACGTACTCCCTTTTAAAGCCACGAGCAACAGCCCGATGAGCACAGTAAATATCGCTACAACAAATAAAACCTTCTTAATAATAACCACCCTTAAATAGTAAAACATATGATAATAACAGACCCGAATATGTTTAAATTTTATAGTACAATTTAGTTTACCTCAAATAATGTTCCTTAAACGGATAAGTACATTAGATAAAAAAACGCCCTCACAAACGTGAGAGCGTAAAAAAGAGAGATTACTTACGATATCACATGTATTCCAAACTGAGAGAACAGGGGAGAACATCCCCGTTCCTCAGATTACATCGAACGATTATCGACCACGAAGTGCATTCGCCGTATCGATAAAGCTTTTTCCCTGGACGACGACCCCGTCAAATCCATCGATAGAAGCACCGTCCTCCGCCCAGACGACACGTAACCCTTTCGCAGTTAACGCCTGCACGTATTCCGCTGCAACGTCACCATCTGTCACGAGCACATCGACGACATCTACGTCCACACTTTCCTCAAGCGTGACGACGTTATAGCCACGCTCGGCTAACGAACGAACATCCGTGACAAGAGCAGGGGAGCTAGCAACGACGATCGTTTTTTGACGTAAACCATCTGTTCGATCGAACGGACTAGAGAAAATCCAACCAGCTACATCTTCATCTGATTCTTCTACAGTTTTAACCCCTGTAGCTTTCTCAAGCGCTGCATCGAGCGTACCGATAATATCATCAATCGACTCCGTTCCAACGGCAAGACGAACGAGCTCTTCACTTACACCACTCTTCTTCAAGTCTTCCGGACTTAACTGTTGGTGCGTCGTTGAAGCAGGGTGAATAATAAGTGACTTTGCATCCCCAACGTTTGCAACGTGCGACCATAAATCAATCGAGTCGATTAACTTCTTCCCAGCCTCTAGCCCACCTTTAATACCGAACGTAACGATCGAGCCGTAACCTGAAGAGAAATATTTATTCGCCAACTCATGTGACGGATGATCTTCAAACCCTGGGAAGTTTACCCACTCTACCGCAGGATGGTTACGTAAATATTCCGCTACTTTAATCGCATTATCGTTATGACGCTCGATACGAACGTGTAACGTCTCTAACCCTTGTAAGAATAAAAACGCATTATGTGGACTGACAGAAGCTCCCGTATCACGTAACAACTGCACACGTAAACGAATCGCAAACGCAATCGGACCTAAATCAGCGTAACGAACCCCACCGTACGTTTCATCTGGCGTCGTAAATCCAGGGAACTTTTCATTGTCCCAGTTGAAACGCCCACCATCAACGACAATTCCACCGATGGACGTACCGTGTCCACCGATCCATTTCGTTGCAGAATGGACGACGATATCCGCACCCCACTGAATCGGTTTTGCAAACTTTGGCGCAAACGTATTATCGATAATGAGCGGAATACCGTGCTCATGCGCAATGTTCGCCACTGCTTCAATGTCAAATACGTTCAAGCTCGGGTTCGTAATCGTCTCACCGAAAAGTGCTTTCGTTTTATCCGTAATTGCCTCCCGGAAGTTTTCCGGATTCGAGCCATCCACTAACTTTACCGTAATTCCGAAACGAGGTAACGTATGTACGAACAAGTTGTACGTTCCACCGTATAAATTACTATCTGCGATAATTTCATCTCCTGCTTCTGCGACGTTTAAAATCGCATACGTAATCGCAGCCATTCCCGATGACGTAGCAACCGCAGCTGAACCGTCCTCTAATAATGCTACACGCTGTTCAAACGCATCTGTCGTCGGGTTCATAATTCGCGTATAAATGTTCCCCGACTCCGTTAATGCAAATAAATTTCGCGCATGATCCGTGTCACGAAACACATACGACGTCGTTTGATGAATCGGTACTGCCCTTGAGCCAGTCACCGGATCTGGTTCTTGCCCTCCATGTAATAAAACTGTTTCGTCTTTCTGATACGAAAATTTACTCATTATAAATCTCCTCCTAAATAGTTTTCCATGCACAAGCCGTATTAGATGATTGATGTTTCCAACACGACGTAGAGGAGGTATGAAAAAACCTCTTCTATATAAAGATAGAAGAGGATTAACATGACAATCATATTGAAACTTTTCCTCCTCTTATCTTCCAGACTATGTCGTCTGTAGGATTTGGCACCGTAAAAAGTAAGACAGTCTTACTTTAAGGTTGCTGGACTTCATTGGGCCTATTCCCTCCGTCGCTCTTGATAAGAAGATGTGCACGTATGAAATTATTAACTATTATACACGGTCTGAATTGTTTGTCAACTGTTACATAAAAAGAGCTTTTTGCGATGTACTTATTTTTCAAAACTAAAAATAAAAAAATAAAGGCTTATTCTCGTATAAACTGAAAAAATGATATTCAAAGCGAAGCTTTGTATCCTATTTTCTTTCAGTCATCTAAAAATATGCACTCGTAATTTTATACCCGTTAACGTTTCATAAAAATATCGTTAAATCATTCAACATGTACGAGAAAACTTATCTTGTAGGACATGTAGAAGAGGAAATGAAAAGTTAAACGATTTCTTTTTAATTAGTAAAACGAGAATCGTAATGGGAATGCATGATGAGAGATCAAGGAGGGATGTACACGGTTTATAAGTCCCATAATTTTCAACAAACTTTATTCGTAAAACATCTATCTCATAGTAGCAACTAAAAAACATATACTAATAGACTATTTGCATACAAATGAAATCTATACAATTAAAACAATTATCATCGAAGAAAAGAAGAATATGCACGCTTAAACAACTATATAGTGAAAAAAAGCATGTGTTTTAACAAGCGTTTTTATATCTTTTGATAGGGTTTACAATCTTATGGCAATCGATATTAGCATATGTTTTTAAACTTACTAAAGTTAAAACTTAAAAGTGAACCAATCATAAAAATGCATTATTACATGTAAAGATTACGTATATATATAGGTGTTAAAATTTCTTGGGTTAAAAAACTCAAATATTTAGGAATAACGAGAGGAAAGGGAGAAATAAATTGGGGAAGAAAACAAGTTTGTTATTAATTTTTATTCTCTTATTACAAACAGTTGTGACAGGAGCCATCCCATCGTATAAAACGAATGCAAATGAACAACAAAATGTATTTCAAGAAGTGAGATACATTGCGGACGATGGAGCTTTTGTAAGAGCTGAAGATGTAGAAGGGGACGTTATTATTGAAGTTGCATGGTCCCTTGATGGTCGAGAGATTCAGGCGGGAGATGTCGCAACAATTGATATTTCAAGGGAAATAGAATTAGTACAAACGAGTGGAGTTTTACAGGCAGAAAACAATACAATAGCAGCATTTGAAATAGATCAACATAACTCATTAAGAGCGACTTTTAACGAAAGCGCTGAAGCACACTCATCTGCAAAGGGAGAAGTGCGTCTGGAAGGTACAGCTCCAAAGACAAAAGATATGGAAGAGGAAACAATAATAGTTGAAGAGAATGAGTCTGATCCTGAAGAGAATGACTCGCCTGTAATAAAAGAAGAGAAACAGAAAGATCCAGTTAAACAAGAGCAGCCTAACATCCGACCTTTCCAGCTTGATGGACGTAAAGGATTTAAGTTAACAACTTCTGAGGTAAAGGATGGGGATAAAGAATATACAGAAGATAATCCTCTTGGAATAGACGATGAATTTACCGTTATCCTTGAATGGGAATTGGAGAACAATCATGAATATCAATCAGGAGATACTGTAACAATTGAGCTACCGAAGGAAATCTATATTCCACAAATGCTTGAAAATGAATTAAAAGATAATGAATCAGGCGAAGTCATTGCTAATTACACGGTCAATACGGATGGTACGGTAACCCTGGAGTTTACCGATTTTGTAAAGAACGCTAGTAATGTTAAAGGCTGGGTTAAAGTCTTTGCTAAATTAGATCAAGATAAAGTCGAAAATGACGGTGGTAAGGTCAAGATTAGTCCAATTGATGATGAGGGGAGTATTACACTTCCGATAGACCAATCCCAAATCGAAAAAACGACGGAAAAGCAAGGTGAACCAAACCGGTCCTACAATGCCGATGAAATCGAATGGACGGTTACGATTAATAAAAATGCCCTTTTCCTAGAAGAGGCGACGGTGACAGACCTTCTGCCAGAGGGGACAGAATATATCGAAGGGTCTTTAGCCATCGAGAAGTATCCGGCAAGCTTAAATGGAAGACCTACAGGTGAGCGCGAGGCAGTTACAGGTGTCACACCTGAGCTAGACGGTCAAAGCTTATCCATCCCTCTTGGCGATATTAATGAAGTCTACGTGATTAAATACAAGACCAAGGTAACCGATCTTGAAAAGAAACATTTCAACAACAAGGTGAGCTTAACCGATAAGGAACTAAAGGATACTAGTGCCCATGCAACAGTAACGATTAATCGTGGGGAACCACTTAAAAAAGGTATTGCAGAGAACTATGATCCGAAGACAGGTATCATTACCTGGTACTTAGAATTCAACTATGACCAGAAGGATTTAGAAAATATTACTTTAGAGGACAATTGGACACCGGAAGGGAAAGTTGAATTAGTTGATGGTTCCGTATCCTTCCAAGCAGTTGAAATTGACGAAAATGGAAAGGCTCATCCAGTTGGAGAAGCAATTGATCCAAGTGAGCTTGGAAACTTAAAGAAAGAAGAAAATGGATTCAAAATTGAAGGGATTACGACTGATCAGCCTTACAAGGTGACCTATCAAACGAAAGTAATCGAAAGAGAGATAGAAGGCTTTAAATTAGATAATGTTGCCTCCTTTGAAAACAATGAGGATGGTAAAGGAGTCCATATTGGTCAATATGTCGGGTTAAAATCAGCTGGTCAAATTAACTATGCGGATAAGACGATTGAATGGACCATCCGAGTAAATATGGATGAGCGACCAATGA